>JANLYR010000506.1:0-28918 GCA_031365765.1 Hyphomicrobiales bacterium
CCGGTCCGGGCTTCATCGATGAAGACTGGTTCGCGCGCCAGCTCAGGCTCAGCGAGAAGACCGACGGCGACCTCGATACGCTGTCCACCCGCATCGCCCATGTCAGGACCTGGACCTTCATCGCCAATCGTGCCGGATGGCTCAAAGCACCGATCTATTGGCAGAGCCGCGCCAGGGAGATAGAGGACAGATTATCTGATGCCTTGCATGAGAGGCTCACACAGCGTTTTATCGATCGCCGCACCAGCGTATTGATGAAGCGCCTGGCCCGGAAGGAAGAGTTGATGTCGACGGTTGAAGACGATGGCGCCATCCATGTGGAGGGCGAGTATGTGGGCCGCATCAAGGGCTTTCATTTCGTGCCCGATGGCGTGACCGAAGGGGCGGAGGCGCGGACGATAAAGGCCGCGGCGCTCAGTGCCGTGGCGGCTGAGATCCAGGCTCGGGCAAAGGCGGTCGCCGTCTCTGCCGATCCCGATCTCAAGCTTACCCGCGACGGCCAGATCCTGTGGAACCATGCGGCGATCGGCAGGCTGGAAGCGGGTGCGGCGATGCTGAAGCCCCGCGCCACCGTCGTTGCCGGTGACCAGCTTTCAGGCGCCGACCGCGAAGCGGTACAGGCGCGTCTGCAAAAATTCACCGACCGCTATGTCGCGGCGACCCTCGAGGCGCTGATCAAGCTGGAAGAGGGCGAAGGGCTTGAAGGCACGGTGCGCGGTCTCGCTTTCCGTCTGGTCGAGACCTTGGGCGTGCTGCCCCGCGAGCAGGTGGTCGAGGAAGCCCGCTCGCTCAGCCAGGATGACCGGGGCAAGCTCCGTGCCCTGGGCGTGCGCTTCGGCGCGTTCCATCTTTTCATCCCCGCTCTGCTCAAGCCCGCCGCCACCGAACTCCGCCTGCTGCTCTGGGCGCTGCAACTGCAGAAAGAGGGAAAACTCGATCCCGCCAACCTGCCGCAGTCGCCGGGGCAGGGGCTGACGTCGGCTCCGTTTGACCGATCGACGCCGCGCGGCTTCTATGGCGTGTGCGGTTATCGCATCTGCGGGCCGCGCGTCGTCCGGATCGACATGCTGGAGCGGCTTGCCGACGTCATCCGCGAGCGCGTGTTCTGGCGTCCACGCTTTCCCGAGCAGCCGCGCCCGGCGGGATCGGCGGAGGGTGGCGGCTTCACCATCGTGTCCGACATGATGTCGCTGGTCGGCTGTTCCGGCGAGGAATTCCAGGGCATTCTGCACAGCCTCGACTTCCGCATGCACAAGAAGAAGGTGAAGGCGCCCGCCGCGCCGCAACCGCCGTCCCCGCCTGCACCCGATACAGCCGCCACCGAAACCTTGGCCGAAGTGCCCGTCGAACCCAAAATCGAGGAACCGCCCGCGGCCGTTGAACAGGGTGTTGCCGAAATTCCTGCCGGGGCGGCTATGGCCGAGGCTCCCGAAGCAACCGGTGAAGCTGTCTCCACGCCGGAAACTCCCGCCGCTCCGCCGGAGATGCAGGAGGTTGAAATCGAGGTGTGGTGGCCAAAGGACACCGGACCCTTCCGGCACAAGCCCGAGAGAAAGAAGGAATTCCGCAAACCCGCGCCGGTCCAGTCTCAACCCATAGCCGATATTCCCAATCCCGTTGCAGCGGAGCCCCCACGGCCCGATCCACGTCCTCGCCGCGACAAGCCTCGCCGCCATGAAAGACCGGCCCGCGACGACCGCGCGCCCCGTGACGAGCGGCCACGGCGGGAGGAGCGGCCGCCACGCGAAGAGCGGACCGCCAGGCCGGAAAAGCCCATGGATCCCGATTCACCCTTTGCTGTCCTCAGCGCGCTCAAGGCCAGAATGGCGGGCAGCAAGACTTGAACCGGCAGCGGCTCGATCAGTGGCTGTGGATCGCCCGCATGGTGAGGACAAGAAGTCTTGCCGCCGAGATCGTCAGCGCGGGGCAGGTGCGCCTCAATCGCGGCAAAGTGACGAAACCCGGCCACAGGGTTGCTCCGGGAGACGTTCTGACCGTGGCGCTGCCGGGCCGGGTCCGGGTGCTCAAGGTCGAGGCACTCACGCCGAAACGAGGGCCGGCGCAAGCCGCGCGCCCCCTTTACACCGAGCTCGCCATGCCGGAAGGAGATGGCGGAGCGGCGCAAAAAGGGGATGCGCAGGGGCCAGGAACTTGCTAGATACTGTTCGGAATAACGAACGCTTGGACTGACATGACTTACATCGTCACCGACAATTGCATCAAATGCAAATACATGGACTGCGTCGAGGTCTGCCCCGTGGATTGCTTCTACGAGGGCGAGAACATGCTGGTGATCCATCCGGACGAATGCATCGACTGCGGTGTGTGCGAGCCCGAATGCCCGGCCGACGCGATCAAGCCCGATACCGAGCCCGGCCTTGAATCCTGGCTGACGCTCAATACCGAATACGCCTCGAAGTGGCCGAATATCACGGTCAAGCGCGAGGGCCCTCCCGACGGCAAAGCGTTCGAAGGCGTGCCCAATAAGCTGGAGCAGTATTTCTCGCCCAATCCCGGCGAAGGCGACTAGAGCAACGGACTAACAACTGGCAGCACTCTCCCCAATTTCGTCTTTCCCGCGAAGGCGGGAACCCCGCTTTTTGCCAGCAAATTAGCGGGCCCCCGCCTGCGCGGGGGTGACGGTTATGGGTGGAAAGTTGGATTGACAACCCGGCGCTTCTGGTGAACCTTTGTTAACCCTCGCCCCCGGATTCATCCGTATGCGGCCTATGCATGGACCGTACACGGAGGTTACTCTTTAAATAGGGGTAAACTTGTGTTATATTAGGCGGAATGAGCAAGCCGAACGAGTTTGGATGACATAACCGGGCCGCAAAGCTCGGATTTTTTTCGCCTAATGCCGGGATTTACCCAGCGAACGGGGCCTGAGGGCGCCCTTCCGGTGAATCGCAAGTCGCGGCGAATCGTCAATAATGAACCGGGGGGCGCGGATTTTCGTAATCCGCGGGTATAAGGTTCATTGCCTCGAAATTCGGCTGCTCGGTGAAAAGGCGAAGGATAAAAAGATGACAAAAGCCAAAAAGAAGACCGTAGCGAAGAAGCCGGTGGTCAAGGCCAAAGCGAAGCCCGCGCCAAAGAAGATGGCAAAACCCGCGGCGAAGCCCAAGGTTGTGGCCAAAGCCAAGCCCGTGGTGAAACTCCAGGCGAAACCCGCGCTTAAATTCGTGAAGGCCGCAGCAAAGCCGGCCGATGTGATAAAGCCCGCAGCGCCCGCCGCCCATCGACCCGTGGCTCAGGCCGCGCAGCGACCCGCGGCGCCCGCCGCTCCGGTTCGGACCTTGCCGGCCCAGACTTTCATTCCGGCATCGCGTCCGGTGATGTCGGGCCCGGTCGTCGCCACGCCCTCGGCCAAGAAGCTGACCTTCAAGATTGGCGAACTGGTGGTCTATCCGGCCCACGGGGTCGGCCGCATCACCAATATCGAGGAACAGGAAATCGCCGGCGCCAGGCTCGAACTCTACATCGT
Source organism: Hyphomicrobiales bacterium (assembly GCA_031365765.1). Lineage (GTDB taxonomy): Bacteria > Pseudomonadota > Alphaproteobacteria > Rhizobiales > Aestuariivirgaceae > Aestuariivirga. Next base: position 3,488 of record JANLYR010000506.1, read on the forward strand.
CGATTTCGAGAAGGAGAAGCTCCGTCTCAAGGTGCCGACGGGACGCGCCGAGCAGAAGGGCATGCGCCGACTTGCCGACAAGGCGCTGATCGAGCAGGCGTTGCGCGTGCTCAAGGGCAGGGCGCGGATCAAGCGCACCATGTGGTCGAGGCGGGCCCAGGAATATGACGCGAAGATCAATTCCGGCGACCTGATCGCGGTGGCAGAAGTGGTGCGGGATCTGTACCGCTCCGAGCGCCAGCCCGAGCAGTCCTATTCCGAGCGCCAGCTTTTCGAACAGGCGCTCGAGCGCATGGCGCGCGAGATCGCCGCCGTCAAGAAGATCGACGACGATCAGGGCATCAAGGAACTCGAAGACTATCTGGTGCGCAACGCCAGACGGACGCCGGTTCCGGGTGAAAAGACCGAAGAGGAAGTGCCGGCCGAAGAAGCCGCATAATCATTCTTCATGGACAATCAAAGGCCCGGGCGAAATCCCGGGTCTTTTCATTTGCCGTGGCAGCACCCTATAAGCACCCTGCCGGTCCCGTAGCTCAGCTGGATAGAGCATCGGTTTCCTAAACCGAGGGTCGCAGGTTCGAATCCTGCCGGGGCCACCAACGCCGAAGTGTGCGGTCCCCCCGCTAAACGGTCAGCCTTTCACCACGCCTTCCATCAGGCCCTTGAAGAACAGCCTCTGCGCCAAAGTGAAGGCGATGATGCCGGGCGTCACCACGATCACATAAACGGAAGCCAAATTGGGCCAGGACCATTGGCCCAATCCGCCTTGCGCGCCGGCCAGCACCACCGGCATGGTGCGCGCCGTCTGGTCGTTGGTGAGCGTCGTGCACAGCAGAAACTCGCCCCAGGCGGTGACGAAATTCACGATGAAGATGACGACAAGGCCGTTCCGCGCCATCGGCAGTGCAATGGTCCACAGCGTCCGCCAGGGACCAGCGCCATCGACTTTGGCCGCCTCGATCACCTCATGCGGCACCAGTTGGAAGACGCTCCGCATGATGAGTATGCTGATCGCCAGGTTGAGCGTCACATAGGGCAGGATCAATCCGCCCGTGCTGTTGATCAGGTCGAAATAGTTCTGGATTTCGTAGATCGAGATGATCGACACGACGCGGGTCGGAAAATAGAGCGAGACGAGCAGTGCCGCGACAACGATGCCGGCGCCGCGCGGCCTGAGATGCACCAATGCGTAACCCGCCAGAACCGCGCACAGCGTGGTCAGCAATACGGTTCCCGCCGTGACGTAGATGCTGTTGAACATGTTGATGGGCAGCGTCTCGATCTTCTGGAACACGTAGGCATAATTCGTGAAGTCGAATTTTCGCGGCCAGAAATCGCTCCGCATGGCATCGGGGCGCGACTTGAGCGACATCATCAGCACCCAGGAGAGGGGTGCCAGGATGATAACCATGAAGAAATTGATGACGCCGTGGCGGACGATCGCGGCCCGGTTCCGGATGAACCACGAATGCTTCGGCCTTTCTGCGAATACGCGGGCGGGGATAGTTTCCACTGTCATGCCGGTTCAGCCTTTGGGCCGGAAAATGCGGAGCAGCAGGACCATGACGCACATCATGGCGACGGCGCCGATCATGCCGATGGCGGCGGCGAAGCCCTGGCGCCAGAGGCCCAGCTTGAAGGCCTGGTCATACATGAAGATTGTCCAGGTGTAGGTGGGCGAATCGCGATTGAAGCCGCCGAAGATCAGATATTCGTCGATGACCGCCATGGCGGTGCCGAAGCGCAGCACGACGAGGATCATCATCACGGGCGCCAGTCTCGGCAGCGTCACATGCCAGAACACCTGCCATTCGCTGGCGCCGTCGATGCGGGCGGCTTCGGGCAGATCCTTGGGGATGGCCGCCAGGCCGGCGAGAAAGAAGATGGTGTGGTAGCCCAGCCCCCACCACACTTCCATGATGGCGACGGAAGGCAGCGTCAGGGGCGTTCCGCCCAGCCATTGCGGGGCATTCTGCAAGGTGAAAAGTCCGGTGACGTCGACCAGGAAATGATTGATCGGGCCGATCTGGAAATTATACATCCACTTCCACAAGACGAAGACCAGCGTGCTGGGGATGACCGCCGGGATGAGCAGCACCACGCGATACAACGTCGCCACTTTCTGGTTGGTCACCCGGTCGACGAGAATGGCAAGCAGCAGCGGCAGGATGATGGTGCCCGGCAGGAACATCAGCGTGAACAGCGCGGCGCGGCCCAGGCTCTTCCACATTAGCGGATCATTGAGGGCGGTGACGTAGTTGTCGAAGCCGATCCAGCGCGCCGGCTCGTTGGTCAGGAATTCATAGTCGGTGAAGCTGATCCACAGGACCCGGCCAATCGGATAGACCTGATAGCCCACGAAAAAGACGAGCGCCGGCAGCAGGAACAGCCATGAACCAAGGTCGAGACGCAGCAGGCTCATCCAGCCCGCCAGCCGTTCGTCGCGCCGCCTCGCTCCCGCGAGCGCTTGCGGTATGTGACTCACTTCGCCGGAAGCAGTGGACACACGCGATGCTCTTTACAATCACCGCCGCGAACCGGGGCGATTGCCGCCCCGGCTCCGGCGTTTCTGCTTACTTACCGCGCTTCATTTCGGCCTGCACGGCTTCCACGACCTTCTGCATCGCCACTTTCGGGTCGGCTTCCTCGCCCTTCAGATAGGCATCCCAGTGGGGCTTGCCGATGACGAATTGCTGCAGCCCGAAAATGTGGTTGGTGATGGCCTTGGCCCGATCGAGTTGGCCGCGCACCAGACCGACGAATTCCGGCATCCATTCCGGCTTGTCCGCTTCCCAGCCGGCATAGATCGACTTGTAGGGCGGAAGCTGGCCCGGATGTCCGCTGGCGGTGCCGACAATCGAATCCTTCCAGATCTGCGGATCGTAGGTCAGCGCCTTGATATATTCGGCGGCCTTGTCCTTGTTCTTGCCGTGCTTGAACAGGGCCGAGCCCGTGGTCCAGAACACCGTCGAGCCTTCGCCATTGGTGAACTTCGGCAGGGGCCCCAGATGCAGCTGCTTCGGATCGTCCCAGTATTGCGCCATGCGCAGCGGCGCGTTGAAGTATTTGACGAAGTAGCCGACGCGCTGGGCGGCGAAGGCAACCTCGTCGGGCGTGCCGTTGACGCCGCCGTCGGAGGCGCCTTCGAGCAGGATGTCGGGATGCGACACCGCCATGATCTTTTTCATCAACATCAGCGCCTCGATCGCCGCGTCGCTGGTGAAATCGAACAGGCCCTCGGCGGTATAGACCTTGCTGCTCATGCTGTGGGCCATGGGCGCAAGCGAGCGCCAGCCATGCGCGTCGAAGGTGGCGCCATAGGGAGCAGCCTTCGAATCGACGATGGTCTTGGCGCTGGCGAGATACTCATCCCAGGTCTCCGGCGCCTTGTCGGGGAGGCCGGCCTTGGTGGTGATGCCCGAATGCCAGGAGTTGCCGATGACATCGAGGAGGAAGGGCCAGCCATACAGCTTGCCGTTGATCGTGTTCTCCTCGCGGATCGAGGGGATGATGTCGTCAAGCACGTCCTTTGGAATATAATCGTCCCACGGCTCGATCACATCGGCTTCGATCATCGCCGACATTTCGACGAAGGGGGTCTGGCCGACATAGACGTCCCAGGTCGATTCCTTGTTCTTGGCCTCGGCCACGAAGCGCTCGATGCCAAAACCCTCGACAGGCGCGATCTGGTAGTTGAGGTCGGGGAATTTCGCGTTGACAGCGGGGATTCCGGGGTGAAGATCCTGGATCCACTGATAGAAGGTGGGGGTGAGCGGGCGATCCTGAGCGAGCGCTGAGGAAAAGCCGCCGCGTGAAATGGCGCCGACGCCGGCGAAACCCAAACCGGTCACCAGGCTTCGCGTCAGGAATTCGCGCCTGTCGATCTGGCCCCGCCCCAACTGCTGGCGGGATTTTTCCTGCAGGATGAATTCCTGTTCTTTTCTCGTGGTCATCGGTACCTCCCGGGATTGCTTGTTTTTCTGGGCCGTGTCGAATGGAAGCCGAATTGTCACATAAAATTTCCGGAGCCGCAACGGACTTCCCGGAAGCGCGCCTTTCAACCATGATGAAGGGCTGAAGGAGGAGGGCTTTCCATGACCGTGCTCGACAGTTTCCGTCTTGAGGGCAAGACGATGATGGTTACAGGGGGCAGCCGCGGCTTCGGCAGGGCGATCGCACTTGCCGGCGCCGAGGCCGGCGCCGATCTGGTGCTCAATGCGCGCGAGGAGGCGGCGTTGTCGCGGACGGCGGCGGAGGTGAGGGAGCGCGGCCGTAAAGCCTGGACCTTCGCCGGAGACATCGCGAAGCCGGGTGAATGCGAGGCGCTGTGCGAGAGGGTGCTGGCCGAGGCGCCGCCCATCGATGTCCTCGTCAACAATGTGGGCGGGCGCAATCTCGACATTCAGATCGAGGACACGGAGCTTCACACCTGGCAGGGTTTCATCGATCTCAACCTCACCCATGTTTTCATCTGTACAAGGATGATCGGGGCAACGATGCTGAAGCGGGGCCATGGCCGGGTGATCAACATCGCCTCGATCTCAGGCCTCGTCGCCAATCGTGGCATCGGCGGGCGGCATTATGAAACGGCGAAAGCCGCGGTCATCCACTTCACCCGCGCCTGTGCCGCCGACTGGGCGCCGAAGGGAGTCACCGTCAACGCCATCTGCCCCGGCCTGTTCATGACGGAGCCAAATGTCGAATGGGCGAAGCACCACCCGGAGGTGATCGAAACCTTCGTCAAGGCCGTGCCGATGGGGCGCACCGGAGAACCTCACGAAATCGGCCCGCTGGCAGTCTATCTCGCCTCGGAGGCATCGAGCTATGTGACGGGTGCGGCGTTCGTGATCGATGGCGGGTATACGCTGTGGTGAAGGGTCAGGCGGCAAAGCCGGTGGCCAGCCTGTTGCATTCCGCGGTGAATTTTTCGTTGGGTTCGAGCCCCGCGCTGCTGCGCGACAGGTCGGCCATCACGCGGCTGAGGAAATACATGTCGAGACGGCGGCCGTGCTTGGCTTCGATCGAGCCGCGCGGCTCGAGCTCAAACAGCGTCTTGACGTGCCCCGCGACGGCTTCCGAAATATTGATGCGGCCGGCCTCGCCCCTGGATTCCATCAGCGCCGCGGTGTTGACGGCGTCGCCCCAGATGTCGAAGGTGAATTTCTTGCGGCCGACGACTCCCGACATCACCGGCCCCGTATGCAATCCGACCCTGAGCCCCAAGACCGGCAATCGCATCTTCTCGCGCCGCGCATTCATCTGGGCCAGCGACGCCTGCATCGCCATGGCCGCGAGGCAGGCGTCGATCGCATGGCGGCGGCTCGGCTCCGTCACACCGGCGACCGCCATATAGGCATCGCCGATGGTTTTCAGTTTCTCCAGGCCATGGCGCGCCATGATCTCGTCGAAGGCAGTGAAATACTGGTCGAGGAGGCCGATCAGGGCCACCGGTTCCATGCGTTCGGCGAGGAGGGTGAAGCCCTTGAAATCGGCGAACAGGATGGTGGCGGAGGGTATGTATTTCGGCTGCACGCGGCCGTTGCTCTTGAGTTCCTCGGCGATCGGCACCGGGAGGATGTTGTAGAGCAGTTCCTCGGTGCGCGCCTTTTCGGTCGCCACTTCGCTCCGCGCCTGATGCAGGTCCTTGATGGTCTGGTCGAATTCGATCAGCTTGCGGCGAAGTTCGAGCTGCGACATCACCTGGCGCGACAGGGAGCGCAGCGATGCAATCTGCTCGAATGTGAGCTGGCGCGGTTCGAAATCCATGACGCAGATCGTGCCCAGCGCATAGCCCTCGCCGTTGATCAAGGGAATGCCGCAGTAGAATTTGAAGTGGGGCTCGCCGGCCACGAAGGGAATCTGGTTGAAACGCTCGTCGAGGCGCAGGTCGGGCGCCATCACCATGTCGCTGCCGCAGACTGTCGCCGCGCAGAAGGCGATCTCGCGCGGGCACTGCTGGAAATCGGGCGGTAGCCCATACTTGGCCTTGAGCCACAACCGGTCGTCATCCATCAGGCTCACATAAGCGATCGGACACTGGCAGATCTGCGCCGCCAGTTCGCCCAGCTCGTCATAGGCGATCTCGGGCGCGGTATCGAGGATGCCAAGAAAGTGCACCGCCGCAAGGCGCTCGATTTCGTTGGCCGGCACGGGATAGGTCATGGCGAAACCTCGGCGGCCGCATCAAGACGTTGCAGCCAAACGGTCAGATTGCCGTGTGAGGTCGATATTAGCAAGCGTGGGGAAGCGGAACGCCATGTGACGTCAAAGGAGAGATGGAAGAATCACAATCTTTCCCACATGCTTCTTCGTCAGAAATTCCTCCTGCGCCAGGGCGATGTCTCGAAGCGGATACTGGCTGGCAACGATGGGCTTGATCTCACCCGCTTCGAGATATCCAACGAGATCGGGGAAGACATTGGCGTCCTGCGCGGTGCAGCCATACAGGGTCAAATCCTTGAGGTAGAGCTGGCGCAAGTCCATCTGGACGATGGGTCCGGCAATCGCGCCCGACACGGCATAGCGGCCCGTGGGTTTCAGAACATCCAGCAGTTCGGGCCATTGCGGACCGCCAACCACGTCTATCACCACATCCATGCTGTTGGCGCCCAGTTCGAGCAGAACGGCGGAACTCCGGTCGATACACTGGGTGGCGCCCGCGGAACGCAACGCTGCGAATTTCCCCGCCGCGGCAATGGCGGTGACGCGTGCCTTGCGACGGGTTGCAAGCTGTATGGCGGCGATGCCGACATTTCCCGATGCCCCGGTGATGAGAATGCTTTCTCCAGCGGCCACGCGCGCGCGGCCCAAAAGATTTTCCGCCGTGGCGAAAGCACAGGGCACGGCCGCCAGTTCGGCATCGCTCAGTCCGCATTCGACGCGATAGGTGTCGGCGGCGGGAACGGCGACATATTGCGCGAAGGCGCCGTCGCGTTCCGAACCCAGCCACGGGGTAAACGTGCCCTGCCGCAAAGACCGAAGGCAGCTCTGGACGATCACCCGTTCGCTCAGTCTGCCGGCGGCGACATCGGCGCCCACGGCTACGATTATCCCACACGCATCGGCGCCTTGAATGCGTGGGAATGAAAGACCGCCACCGGTCCAATCGCCGTCGGTTGTGGATTGATTCCCGGTGGCGGCTTCGGCCGTGCCGGCTTGCGCCGTGGCTGAATACCAGCCGATGCGCGTATTGATGTCGGTGTTGTTGATGCCCGCCGCCAGCACCTGGATTAGAACCTCATCGGGCTTCACCTGCGGAACGGGCACCCACTCGGTATAGATCAGCCTGTCAGGACCACCATGACCAATGAGCTGAACAGCCGCCATGCGTTTGGGGATAGTCACGGTTGCTTTCCCTACTCTACCTTTAAATCTCTCGCCGATGCCCGACCCGCAGAACCAGTATGCGGAAGATTTGGTCTTCTATGTTGCAGATGAGCCGGTCGTCGCCGATCCGGTATTTCCAGAACTCACCAAGTTTCGAACCCTTGAGCGCTACGCCGAAGTTGCGAGGATCATCGGATTCTGCAATCCGTTCGTGCAGGACTTTGAGAATGCGCCGGGCGGCCGGTGGATCTAGTTTTCCAAGTTCGCGATTCGCACCGGTGGAGAATTCAATCCTCCATGCCATGACGCTTCATGACTTCGCCGAGCGGAATTGTTTCCATTTTTCCATCGCGGATTTCCGTCAGGCGCTTCTCAGCCAGATAGAGATCTTCCAAATCGCCGAGATGTTCGCGGATCGCCTCGATCATGTAGTAGGTCTTACTGCGCCCGGTGCGCTTGGCCAATGTCGTCAGGCGTTTGGTGATGTCTTCGGGGAGTCGCAGAGAAACTGTCATGGTCACCTCAGGTGAGATACATGTATCTCACGGTGGGACTATGTCAACCGGCTATTCTCATATGTCCCCATCCACGGCCGCAGCCTTTCAAACTCCGCGCTCGCGGCGATCACGTCGGCGTCGGCGTAGCGTTTGCCCACGATCTGCATGCCGACCGGCAGGCCGTCCGCCAGGCCCGCCGGAACCGTGGCGGCGGGGTTTCCGGTGTAGTTGATGAGATAGGTCATACACCAGCCGATGAGGCGGTTGATGGGATCGCCGTTGATTTCGGCGGGGCCCAGCGTGTTGCCGTCGGTGGCGTTCTTCACGGGGAGGCAGGCAAGCGTTGGCGAGACCAGGTAGTCGTAGCGGTCGAGGACGACACGCAGCGCGTCGAAGACCTGGCTCCGCATGGCGGTGTCGGCGATGAGGTCGGTGACTTTCATCTGGCGGCCGATCTCGTCCCAGTGCCAGAATTCTGGCGGCATATCGCCGTGATGATCGCGCCTGATGTCGATGCCCTCGCGCCGGAAACCTTCAAGGGCCGCCACCTGCTTGGGTGCTATGAAGCGGCACCAGGCGTCGCTCAGTTCCATATGCGAATGGCGGATGTCGATCTTCACCTCCTCCACGTGGGCGCCCGCTTCCTCGAAGGCCTGCACCGCTTTATCGACAACCGCGATGATACGTGGATCGACGGGGAAGATGCCGTAGTCGCGGGTGTAGGCGATCTTTTTTCCGCGTATTGACGACCGCAACGCGCCCTTGAAATCGACGCTGCCTTCAATGGCGTAAGGGTCGCGCGAGTCGTAGCCCGCGAGTGCTTCCATGGCGAGTGCCGCATCCTCGACGGTGCGGGTGATCGGGCCTTCGAAGATAAAAGGGATGTTGCCGCCAAAGGCGTCGGGTCTGGTCACCAGCGGCACGCGGCCGAAGGCGGGCTTGTAGCCGAAGACGCCGCACCATGACGACGGAATGCGGATCGAGCCGCCGCCGTCGGTGCCCTCGCAGAGCGGCAGCAACCCTGCGGCGACTGCACCAGCACTTCCGCCCGACGAGCCTCCGGTATTGCGGCTCAAATCGAACGGATTCTTCGACGGGCCGAACAGGTAATTGTCGCAGGTGCCGCGAAAGCCGAAGACCGGGCTGTTGGTCTTGCCGAGGATGATGGCGCCGGCCTTCTCCATGCGCTCGGCCCACATGCAGTAGATATTCGTCTTGTAATCTTTCAGCGCGCGGACGCCACCGAAACTGGTGACCCATCCCGGTTTGAAATCGAAACAATCCTTCATGGCGACCGGCACGCCGTGCAAGGGGCCCAGCCTGTCGCCACGCATGATCGCCGCTTCGGCGTGTTTTGCCGCCTGGCGCGCATCATCGTATCCGAAGATGACGAGCGCGTTGATCGTGGCGTTGTGCTTTTCAATTCGCGCGATAGCCTGATCCACCGCTTCGACAGGGGAAATCTTCCTGGCGCGAATGCGGCTCGCGAGCGCTGTTGCGGATTCCGTTTTCGCCAGATTTTCAGCGTCCGCCATGATGCCCTCCCTGTGACATTAGTCCGACAGTCTTGCCATCACCGAGCGGATAGCGGCAAGGGTTGTTCCGGGCCGGTCATATTCGGGCGGGCGCAACTCTCCCCCCATAAAGACGTGGCCGCGGTGGAATTGCATCGCACTGGCAATTGTATCCAAGGCGGCGAAATGGATTTCGCGCGGTTTCGCCGCGGCGACGATCCGGTCCACATTGCGGGGCGTTATCCCTCCGCCCGGCATCACGACGATGCGATTTCCGGCGCGGGCGGTGAGTTCGCCCAAGAGCGGCAGTCCTTCCAGCACGGTCGCTTCCTGGCCGGAGGTGAGGACGCGCTCGATTCCGAGATCGATCAGCGTCTCCAGTGCATTGAAAGGATCGGGCGTCATGTCGAAGGCGCGGTGGAAGGTGACGGCGAGGGGGCGGGCGCGGGCCACCAGTTGGCGCGTGCGCGGACCATCGATCGTACCGCCGGCATTGAGCAGACCGATCACCACGCCGTTGGCGCCCTCCGCCTTGGCGGTTTCGATATCGGCTTCCATGACGGCGAATTCGTCTCTGTCGAAGAGGAAGTCGCCGCCGCGTGGCCGGATGATGACGTGAAGCCCGAGGCTTCCGGCCTGGCGCACTGCACGCATCATGCCCCGGCTCGGCGTAATTCCGCCTTCGAGGAGATCGGCGCAGAGTTCGACGCGGGCCGCTCCGGCAGTCTCGGCGGCGCGGACACCGGCCACCGAATCGATGCATATTTCGCAGATCATCGGCAATCCTTTTTCCTAGCAAACCTCATCCCGCCGTCGCATGCAAATATATCGGCCTCTTGGGAAGGAAATAAACGCAATGAAACTGGTGAGCGCCCTCAGCGAAGGCAGCGGTGCTGTCAACGAGGATGGTTTCGGCCTGATCGAAATGGCGGGCGAGGTAACGGCTGCCTGGATTTTCGATGGCGTCACCGGCATCAATGGCGCGCGTTATCTTCCCGGTGGCAGTGACGCGGCCTGGCTGGTGGCGCGCGCCGATCATCATCTCCGGATTCTTGCCGCAACAGATCTGCCGCTGGTTTCCCTTCTGGCCGACCTGGTGGGAAGCCTGATGACAGATTGGCAGGACGCGGTTCGAACCGTAGCGCTGCCTGCCGGCTATGACCCGCCGGCCGCCTGTCTGATCCTGGCCAAAAAATATGCGGATGGCTGGAAAGCCCTGCGCCTTGGTGATTCCTGCCTGCTGGCGGTCCTCGGCACGGGCCGGCATCATATTCTGACGGCATCGCCCAACAACGCTTTCGACCACGGTCTGGCGCAGGAAGCGCGGAAACGGCGCGACGCCGGAATATTGGATACCGCCGCGCTGATCGCGGAATTCCAGGTTGAGCTCCTGGAGAGCCGGAGAATGCGAAACACGCCCGGGGGTTACAGCGTGCTCGAGGCCGATCCCGCCGCGCTCGCCATGCCGGAGATCACGGACCTGGGTTTCCCGCGCCAACTGCTGCTCTGCACTGATGGATTTTACCGGGCCGTCGATCATTACCGACTGTTCGACGACCGCGCGCTGCTGGCCGCATGCGAGGTTGAGGACGGGGCGTCGCGCGTTCTGGCATCTCTGCGCGCCGTCGAGGCTGCCGACCCCGACTGTCAGATTTATTCCCGATTCAAACCCGCCGATGATGCAACAGCCCTGGTGCTCCACGGGTAATCTTATGTTAATCAATCCAAAGTAGATTACCGTAAGGTAATACAATCTTTGATCGTGCGGGATTTCTCTTTATTTTGCCCTGAAACGAGGGCGCACCCATTGATCCCGATTAACACGGTAGGCAGAGCCTGGGAGACACATGAAAGCTGCGTTTCCGCGCGAAAGTCCATCTGTCGGTGAGGTAGCCAATGAGCTGCTTCAGTCAACGTGGAACGTAGCACTGGGGCCAGCGGGCGCCGCGCAGCCGGTAACGGGACTAGAAGGACTGTTGCCGCTGGGGGGAGAACTCGCCCTATGTGTTCTCAATAGCATCGGCGATGCCGTGGTGTGCACGGATCTGTCCGGAAACATCACATTCGTCAATGCAGCCGCAGAGCAACTGACCGGCTGGACGATGGAAGAAGCATCCGGAAAGGCCGGAGCGGACGTACTGCGGATGCTTGACTCGAAGAACCGCCAACCCATTGCCAATCCGATGAAACTGGCGATCGAAACCAACCAGCTGGGACATCTCCCGCTCGACACCGTGCTTGTAAGGCGCGACGGCACAACGGTACAGGTCGAAGATTCGGCCGCCCCTATCCATGGTAAAAATGGCGAGCTCACCGGTGCAGTCATCGTGCTCCGCGATGTCAGTCAGTCCCGCACTCTGGTTCTACAGATGGCGCATTCCGCCCATCACGATTTTCTTACGAGCCTGCCCAATCGTGTCCTGCTCAACGACAGGATTTCTCACGCGATCGCACGATCAAGCCGTCAGGGAAAAAAGCTTGCCGTAATTTTCCTCGACCTGGATGGCTTCAAGCATATCAACGATTCGCTTGGCCACCGGGTGGGAGACAGTCTGCTTCAATCGGTCAGCCGAAGGTTGCTCGAATGCGTGCGCGGCGGCGACACCGTGAGCCGGCTCGGGGGCGATGAATTCGTTGTGCTGCTAAACGAGGTCGAGGGCACGGAGGACGCCGCCACGGCGGCTACCCGAATGCTGCGCGCGGTATCGGCTGTTCACACTATCGACAATCATGAACTTCAGGTGACTACCAGCATTGGCGTCAGCTTTTATCCAGCCGACGGGATTGATGCCGAAACGCTTATCATGAATGCCGATACGGCGATGTACCAGGCGAAAGCGAGCGGCCGGCAACGGTTTCAGTTCTACGAGCCAACCATGAACATCCGCGCGGCCGAGCGCCAAATTCTCGAACTGGCGCTCAGGGGGGCCCTCGCGGGAAGCCAACTCAAACTTCAATACCAGCCGAAAATCAATCTCGCCACGCAAACCGTCGTCGGCGCGGAAGCCCTGCTACGCTGGACTCATCCCATTCGCGGCGCCGTGGCACCAGGGGAATTCATCCCGGTGGCCGAGGCTTGCGGCGTCATCCAGCCGATCGGTGCCTGGGTGCTGCGCGAGGCATGCATTCAGGCCCAAGCCTGGCGGGGTGCGGGATTGCCGCCGATCACCATGGCGGTGAACGTGTCGGCGGTCGAGTTCCGCGATGAATCCTATGTCGAAAACCTGATGGCCATCCTGCACGAAACCGGCCTGGACCCGAATGCGCTGGAACTTGAATTAACCGAGAGCGTCATGATGAACCGGGTCGACTCGACGATCGCGATATTAAGGTCGCTCAGGAACAAGGGTGTGAAGGTTGTCGTCGATGATTTCGGGACTGGCTATTCAAGCCTCAGCTACCTGCGGAATTTTCCGGTCACCGCCCTCAAGATCGACCAATCCTTTGTGCGGCGGATCGGAGCCGACGGCGAGGACAGCACGATGGTCACCGCCGTCATCGGCATGGCACGCAACCTTAATCTCCGGGTGGTGGCCGAGGGCGTTGAAACGCACGAGCAGCTTCGCTTTCTCCGGCATCACAAGTGCGATGACGCGCAAGGTTATTATTTCGGCTGGCCCGTGGTTCCGCTGCAATTTGCAAGCCTCCTGCAAGGCAAGGGGCGGAGGCTTCCCCGAACTGTTGCAAGCGGCGGCAGCCATCTCCCCGGTGGACTTTAGCGGCTGTCAGCGGGTCAGTCGGCGATCGCGGCAGCGCATGTCAGTTGGGTGCTTTCGCTCCCAGCACCTGCTGCAAGGCGCGTTGCAAAGTGGCGGTTTCATAGGGCTTGGCAATCCGGGTGCAGGCGCGGAAGCGTTCAGGAATGCTCGATTCCGTGTAACCACTGGCGAACACGAAGGGAACCCCCCGGGCACTCAGCTCATCCGCGATCGCACCGCTGTTCAGGCCGGAGAGGTTGACGTCGAGAATAGCAACGTCAATCGTCAATTCGCGCGCCAAGGCCTGGCCCCGGCTGAGGTTGGAGGCCTTGCCCGCGATGTGGTAACCCAAGTCGATGAGCGTGTATTCCAGATCCATCAGCAGCAATAGTTCGTCTTCGACGATCAGGGCCCGGGGGCGTTGCTGCTCAGTCATGCCTGTTTCCAAAACTCCACCTTCGCGGTTGTCTTGCCGCGATCTGGCTAGAACAACCGATGACGCAAGTTAGTTCCATACCGGATAAAATTTCTTTACCGATGACCCGTTAGCCCTGATCGCATGGAAAAACAAAGGGGCCGGATGAGCCCAGGCGAGCGCCTTCACGCGCTGTACCGGGACAACCTCTGTTCCGGTGCAGTCCAGCCGGACAGGGCGCAGGCCGAGATTCTGGATGCCCTGGCACAGCTCGTCGACGGCCTGGATGCCCCTGAACGCAATGCCGGCTGGTTCGACTCAATTGTCGGGCGGGACACAACCTTTCCGCTCAAAGGCCTTTATATCCATGGTCCGGTGGGGCGGGGAAAGACGTGGCTCATGGACCTGTTTTATGGCGCCGTTTCGGGCGTTTCCAAGCGGCGGGTGCATTTCCACGCGTTCATGCAGGATGTCCACCAGCGCCTCCACGCGGCCCGCCAGCACCAGCAGGATGCGATCCAACCCGTGGCCAAGGCACTGGCCGAGGAGGCGCGCCTGCTGTGCCTCGATGAGATGCAGATCAGCGACATCGCTGATGCGATGATCGTGGGGCGGCTGTTCGAGGGGATGTTTGAGCGCGGCGTTACCGTGGTCACCACCTCCAACCTCGCCCCGGCGGGTCTTTACAAGGATGGCCTCAACCGCCCGCTTTTCATGCCCTTCGTCAGAATGCTGGAGGAAAAGCTCGATGTTCTGGCGCTCGAGGGTGCGGTTGACTACCGCCTGGGCCGGGTCAAGGCCCATGACAGTTTCGTGACCCCGCTGGGTCCGGAAACCGACGCGCGGATCGAAGATACCTGGCGGCGCCTGACCGATTGCGAGCGGGGCAAGCGGATGGAACTGCATGTCCTGGGCCGAAAGGTCATCGTTCCCGAGGCGGCACGCGGCTGCGCCAGGTTCGATTTCGCCGATCTGTGCCGGGCGCCTCTTGGACCCGCCGATTTCCTGGCGATCGCCGATGCCTTCCAGACCGTATTCATCGAGCATATTCCGAAACTCGAACCCTCCGAACGGAACGAGGGCAAACGCCTGGTTCTGCTGGTCGATACGTTTTACGACGCGCAGGTGCGGCTGGTCATTTCCGCCGAAGCACCAGCCGAAATGCTGTTTCCAGCCGGCGATTATGCGCGGACCGTATCCCGGCTCAAGGAAATGCAGTCCGCGTCTTGGTGGGGAAAGAAAATCACCGAAACTTGACGTTTTGGTCAAGGTATTGCTGCAAATTGACTTTGCACCCTGCCGCAAACTGATAGATATCGCCTAAAGGGAGACGTTCATATGGCGCGGAAGAAAATCGCCTTGATCGGCGGTGGCATGATCGGGGGTACGCTGGCGCATCTCGCGGCTCTCAAGGAGCTGGGCGATATCGTCATTTTTGATATTGCCGAGGGGCTGCCGCAGGGCAAGTCGCTGGACCTGTCACAGGCGGGCCCGGTCGAGGGTTATGACGCCCGGATCTCGGGGACCAATGGCTATGAGGCGATTGCCGGCGCCGATGTCTGCATCGTGACGGCTGGCGTGCCGCGGAAACCAGGCATGAGCCGCGACGACCTTCTGGGCATCAATCTGAAGGTGATGGCGCAGGCGGGCGCCGGCATCGGGCGCCATGCCCCCAATGCCTTTGTCATCTGCATCACCAACCCGCTGGATGTCATGGTCTGGGCGCTGCAGAAATATTCCGGGCTGCCGCCAAATATGGTGGTGGGGATGGCGGGCATTCTCGACAGTGCCCGGTTCCGGCATTTCCTGGCGGAAGAGTTCAAGGTGTCGGTGGAGGATGTCACGGCCTTCGTGCTCGGCGGCCATGGCGACACCATGGTGCCCATGGTCAAATATTCGACAGTGGCGGGCATTCCCCTGCCCGACTTGGTCAAGATGGGCTGGATCACCGCGGAAAAGCTGCAGCAGATCGTGCAGCGTACGCGGGATGGCGGGGCCGAAATCGTGGGTCTGCTCAAGACAGGATCGGCCTATTATGCGCCGGCCTCTTCGGCGATTGCCATGGCGGAGAGCTATCTGAAGGACAAGAAGCGGGTGCTGCCATGCGCTGCCCATCTGTCAGGCGAGTATGGCGTCACGGGCACCTATGTCGGTGTGCCGGTGGTGATCGGGGCTGGCGGAGTTGAGCGCATTGTCGAGATCTCATTGGAGGGCGACGAGAAAGCGGGCTTCGATAAATCAGTGACCGCCGTCGAGGCCCTGATGGCGGCGGCGAAGACCATCGCGCCCGACCTGGCAGGCTGACCCATGAATATCCACGAGTACCAGGCCAAGGAAGTATTGCGGGGTTTCGGCGTGCCGACCGGGCGGGGGCTTCCCGCCTTCACGGTCGATGAGGCAGTCAAGGCGGCGGAGACGCTGGGCGGACCGGTATGGGTGGTGAAAGCGCAAATTCACGCGGGCGGGCGCGGCAAGGGCGGCGGCGTCAAACTGGTGAAGTCGGTGGCCGAGGTGAAGGCCGAGGCAAGCCGCATGCTCGGAATGACATTGGTCACGCATCAGACGGGACCTGCGGGCAAGAAGGTGGGACGGCTCTATATCGAGGAAGGGACGCAGATCGCACGCGAACTCTATCTCGCCTGCCTGATCGATCGCGAAACATCGCGCGTGACCTTCATCGCCTCGACCGAAGGCGGGGTGAACATCGAGGAAGTCGCGGCCAAGACGCCGGAAAAGATCACCACCGTCCACATCGATCCGGCGACAAATGTCTGCCCCTTCCATATCAGGCTGCTGTCAAAGGCGCTGGGTCTGGATCGTGAGCAGCAGAAGCAGATGAGCACACTTGTGTCGCTTCTGTATAAAGCGTTCACCGAGAAGGATATGAGCCTGCTTGAAATCAATCCGCTGGTGGTGACCAAGGATGGCAAGCTTCTCTGTCTCGACGCCAAGATGAATTTCGACGGCAACGCGCTCGACCGCCATCCCGACATCAAGGCGCTGCGCGATCTTTCCGAAGAAGATCCGAAGGAGATCGAGGCGTCGAAATTCGATCTCTCCTATGTGGCGCTCGACGGATCGATCGGCTGCATGGTGAATGGTGCTGGGCTCGCCATGGCGACCATGGACATCATCAAGCTCTATGGCGCCGAGCCCGCGAACTTTCTTGACGTGGGCGGGGGCGCCACGAAAGAGAAAGTGGCGGCGGCGTTCAAGATCATCACCGCCGACCCACGCGTCCAGGGCATCCTGGTCAACATCTTCGGCGGCATCATGAAATGCGACGTGATCGCCGAAGGGGTGATCGCGGCGGTCAAGGACGTGGGCCTGAAGGTGCCGCTGGTGGTGCGCCTCGAAGGCACCAATGTCGAACTGGGAAAAAAGATCATCAAGGACAGCGGGCTGAATGTGATTTCGGCCGACGATCTGGACGACGCGGCGGCTAAGATCGTGAGAGCGGTGGGGGATACGGCGTAGGCCATGAACATCGAGAGCATGGCAAAGACCAACGCGGGACCCATGGCAAGGTCAGGCGCGATACTTCGGGCAGTCTGCCTGCTGCGGAATGGGTCCCGGCTTTTCGCCGGGATGATGGACAAAAACGGGTGGAGAAATTCGCGCGTGACCACAAGATCACTGTGAAGCAAATGATCAAAGACGCATTCGACAGAATTGCTGCGCGGCAGAATTCAGAGAAGAAAGACCAGACCTGATGTCCATCCTCGTCGACAAATGCACGCGCGTCATCTGCCAGGGCATTACCGGCAATAACGGGACGTTTCATACCGAGCAGGCGATTGCTTATGGAACGGCGATGGTGGCGGGGGTTACGCCGGGCAAGGGCGGGACGACGCATATCGGCCTGCCGGTCTATGACACCGTGAAAGAGGCCCGCGAAGCCACGGGCGCTGACGCCACCGTGATCTATGTGCCGCCGGCTTTTGCCGCCGATGCCATTCTCGAAGCGATCGATGCGGAGATGCCGCTCATCGTGTGCATCACCGAGGGCATTCCGGTGCTCGACATGGTGAAGGTCAAACGCGCGCTGT
Organism: Hyphomicrobiales bacterium; assembly: GCA_031365765.1. Taxonomy (GTDB): domain Bacteria; phylum Pseudomonadota; class Alphaproteobacteria; order Rhizobiales; family Aestuariivirgaceae; genus Aestuariivirga. The sequence continues at coordinate 20,987 of JANLYR010000506.1, forward strand.
CGGGGTCGCAGTCCAGGCTCATCGGGCCAAATTGCCCTGGCGTGCTGACGCCGGGCGAATGCAAGATCGGCATCATGCCGGGCAACATTTTCAAGAAGGGTTCGGTCGGCATCGTGTCGCGCTCGGGCACGCTCACTTACGAGGCGGTGTTCCAGACGACGCAGGAGGGGTTGGGCCAGTCGACGGCCCTGGGCATCGGCGGCGATCCGGTGAAGGGTACGGAGTTCATCGACATCCTTGAAATGTTCCTGGCCGATGCCGCGACCCAGTCGATCATCATGATCGGCGAGATCGGGGGTGCGGCGGAAGAGGATGCGGCGGAGTTCATCCGTCTGTCGAAGGTGAAAAAGCCGATGGCGGGATTCATCGCGGGGCGCACCGCGCCGCCGGGCCGCCGCATGGGCCATGCGGGTGCCATAATTTCCGGTGGCAAAGGCGGTGCCGAGTCGAAAATTGAAGCCATGAAGCGGGCCGGGATCGCTGTCTCCGAATCGCCCGCATTGCTGGGTAAGACGCTGGTTGCCGCGCTAGAGCGCTGAGGTACGGAGTTCGGGCATGAACAAGACGGATCTGACAACGGCATTCGAGCAAACCTCGTTCCTCTATGGTGGAAACGCGCATTTCATCGAGGAACTCTACGGCCGCTTTCTCGACAATCCCGCCTCGGTCGATCCGCAGTGGCGGCAGTTCTTCGCAGGGCTCGGCGAAACGCCGGAAAAGAACGGTGGACCTTCGTGGCAACGCGCCGACTGGCCACCGGCTCCGACCGGCGACCTCATCTCGGCATTGGACGGCAACTGGCCGGCGGCGGACAAGCCGCTGGCCAAGCCCGCGGCGAAAGGCGACGCCGAGGATGTGCGCAAGGCCACCACCGATTCCGTCCGTGCACTGATGATGATCCGGGCCTACCGGATGCGGGGCCATCTTGCCGCCGATCTCGATCCGCTGCGGCTCAAGGACCCGGTGCAACATCCTGAACTCGATCCCGCGTCCTACGGATTTCGCGAGGGCGATCTCGACCGGCCGATCTTTCTCGATCATGTGCTGGGGCTTGAACATGCCACCATGCGGCAGATCATCGACATCCTGAAGCGTACCTATTGCCACACGCTCGGCGTTGAGTTCATGCATATTTCGGACCCGTTGCAAAAGGCGTGGATCCAGGAGCGGATCGAGGGCGCCAACAAGGAGATTTCCTTCACCGTCGAGGGAAAAAAAGCGATCCTCGCCAAGCTGATCGCGGCGGAGGGCTTCGAGAATTTTCTCAATGTAAAATATACCGGCACCAAGCGCTTCGGCCTCGACGGCGGCGAGAGCATGATCCCGGCGCTGGAACAGATCATCAAACGCGGCGGCCAGTTGGGCGTGCAGGAAATCGTCTTCGGCATGGCGCATCGGGGCCGCCTCAGCGTGCTGGCCAATGTCATGTCGAAATCGTTTTCCGCGATTTTCCATGAATTCAAGGGCGGTTCATCGACACCCGACGAAGTCGAGGGATCGGGCGACGTCAAATATCACCTCGGGTCATCGTCGGACCGGAGCTTCGACGGCAACACCGTGCATCTGTCGCTCACCGCCAATCCGTCGCATCTCGAAATCGTCGATCCGGTGGTTCTGGGGAAGGCCCGTGCCAAACAGGACCAGCGCGGCGACAAGGAGCGCACCTCGGTGCTGCCGCTGATCATCCATGGCGATGCGGCCTTTGCCGGCCAGGGTGTGGTGGCCGAATGCTTCGCTTTGTCGGGGCTGCGCGGTCATCGCTCGGGCGGCTCCATCCATTTCATCGTCAACAACCAGATCGGTTTCACCACCAGCCCGCTGTGGGCAAGGTCTTCGCCCTATCCATCGGATGTGGCCAAGATCATCGAAGCACCGATCTTCCACGCCAATGGCGACGATCCCGAAGCTGTGGTGTTTGCCGCCAAGATCGCCACCGAGTTCCGCCAGAAGTTCAGGAAGCCGGTGGTGATCGACATGTTCTGTTACCGGCGCTTCGGTCACAACGAGACCGACGAGCCGGCGTTCACCCAGCCGCTGATGTACAAGCGGATCGCCGGTCACGAGACGATCGTTACGATCTACGGCAAACGGCTCCTGGCCGAGGGTGTCATCACCTCGGACGAACTCGATGCGATGAAGGCCGAATATCGCAAGACGCTGGACGAGAATTTCGCGGTGGCCGAAAGCTACAAGGCCAACAAGGCGGACTGGCTGGACGGCCGCTGGGCCGGGATGAAGGCGGCACGCGACCACGAGGATCCGCGCAAGGGCCAAACCGGCGTGCCGCTGGCCAAGCTCAAGGAGATCGGCCTCAGGATCACCAAGGTTCCAAAGGGATTCAAGGTTCACCGCACGATGGAGCGCGTGCTCGACCAGCGGCGCAAGATGATCGAGGACGGGGTAGGACTCGACTGGTCGATGGCGGAGCATCTGTCTTTCGGCTCGCTGCTGCAGGATGGATTTCCAGTGCGCCTGTCGGGGCAGGATGTGCAGCGCGGCACTTTCTCGCAGCGCCATGCCGTGCTGGCCGATCAGGACACGGAGAAGCGCTACACGCCGCTCAATCACCTGGTGAAAGAGCAGAAATGCAAACTCGAAGTCATCAACTCGCTCCTGTCGGAAGAAGCGGTACTGGGTTTCGAATATGGCTACTCGCTGGCCGAGCCCAACAAGCTGGTGCTGTGGGAAGCGCAGTTCGGCGATTTCGCCAATGGCGCGCAGGTGGTGTTCGACCAGTTCATCTCTTCAGGCGAGCGCAAATGGCTGCGCATGTCGGGGCTCGTGTGCCTCTTGCCGCACGGCTATGAAGGCCAGGGGCCGGAACATTCCTCGGCCAGGCTCGAACGCTTCCTGCAGATGTGCGCCGAAGACAACATGCAGGTGGCAAATTGCACGACGCCCGCCAATTACTTCCATATTCTCCGGCGGCAGTTGAAGCGCGACATCCGCAAGCCTCTCATTATCATGACGCCAAAGTCGCTGCTTAGGCACAAGCGCGCGACCTCGAAACTGTCCGAGATCGGCGAAGGCACGTCGTTCCACCGTCTGCTGTGGGACGACGCCGAGATCCTCGAAGGCCAGGCGATCAAACTTGCGGCCGATGGCGATATCAAACGTGTCGTGATGTGCTCGGGCAAGGTCTATTACGATCTGTACGAGGAGCGCGAGAAGCGCGGCATCAACGATATCTACCTGCTCCGCGTCGAGCAGCTTTATCCCTGGCCGCACAAGGCGCTGATCCAGGAACTGAGCCGGTTCAAGGCGGCGGAATTCGTGTGGTGCCAGGAAGAGCCCTACAATATGGGGGCGTGGAGTTTCGCCCAGCCCAATATCGAGCGTGTTCTTGAATTCGTCGGCGCCGCAAATCCACGGCCGCGCTATGCCGGACGGCCGCCGTCCGCGTCCACCGCCACGGGCCTGATGAGCAAGCATCTGAGAGAGCTGAAAACCTTCCTTGAGGAAGCGCTCGGCGAGAACAAGAAGTAAGGAGATCCGATGGCGAAAGAAATCCGCGTACCTGCCCTTGGCGAATCGGTGACCGAGGCGACCATCGGCAAATGGTTCCGGGCCGAGGGCGATGCGGTGAAGGCCGACGAACCGCTGGTCGAGCTTGAAACCGACAAGGTGACGGTTGAGGTTCCGGCTCCTGTGTCCGGCAAGCTCGCAGCGATTTCAGCGAAGCCCGGAACGACGGTCAATGTCGGAGCACTCCTCGGCGCCATCGAAGAAGGAGCTGCGGGTGCGGCACCGGCAAAACCGGCAGCAGCTCCTGTGAAGAACCCCGAACCCGCCAAGAGCGAAGCGCCGAAAGCCGAAATGCCGCTGTCTCCGGCGGTGCGCAAGATCGTCGCGGACAACAAGATCGAGGCCGGCACGATTTCGGGAACCGGAAAGGACGGACGCGTCACCAAGGGCGATGTGATCGAGACGCTGGCCAAGCCCCCGCCGGCGCCAGACGCGCCGAAGCCCGCGAATTTACCGCCGGTGGCGCCCGAGGCCCGCGAAGAGCGCGTGCGCATGTCCAGGTTGCGCCAGACCATCGCGCGCCGCCTCAAGGATGCGCAGAACACCGCCGCCATGCTCACCACCTTCAACGAAGTCGACATGACCTCGGTGATGGGAATGCGCAACCAGTACAAGGAAGTGTTCGAGAAGAAACACGGCGTGAAACTCGGCTTCATGAGCTTTTTCGTCAAGGCGGCGATCCAGGCGCTCAAGGATATTCCCGCGGTCAATGCCGAACTCGACGGCGAGGATATCGTGTACAAGAACTATTACCACATCGGGGTGGCGGTCGGCACCGACAGAGGTCTCGTCGTGCCGGTGGTGCGCGACGCCGATCACCTGGGTTTCGCCGGCATCGAAAAGGCCATCGCCGATTTCGGCAAGAAGGCGCGCGACGGCCAGTTGCAGATCGCCGACATGCAGGGCGGCACATTCACCTTGTCGAACGGCGGCATCTATGGGTCACTGATGTCGACGCCGATACTCAACGCGCCGCAATCGGGCATTCTCGGCATGCACAAGATTCAGGAGAGGCCGGTGGCACTCAATGGCCAGGTGGTCATCCGCCCGATGATGTATCTGGCGCTGAGCTACGATCACCGCATCGTCGATGGCAAGGAAGCGGTGACCTTCCTCGTACGGATCAAGGAAGGCCTTGAGGATCCGCAGCGGGCGCTGCTCGATTTGTAAGGATCCCGCATGACGCGCCAATTGAGGGTATAAGGGTCCTATTCTACCATGATGAGCATCCGCCACCACATTTTCACGCGCAATATGCGGAATACTTTGCGATGATCGACATTGCGAGCTTCAGCGTGATCGAAGGTGGTTTTCCCAAACAGCAGATGCGAAAGCTTGTGGATTGGGCAGATCTCAGGCGGGCTGAATTGCGAGCGGCGTGGTTAGCCTGCGGAGCGGGGATTCCTCCGGGAAAAATCACATGAAAAATATATCGCGGATCAAAAAAGCCGAACGGATTATTCACGGTGTATTGAAGATCGTCTGGGACGATGGTTATGAAGGCGTCGTCGATCTTTGTCCGGTGATTGAACGGGGGAATATCTTCAAATTCCTGAACGATCCGGCAAATTTCGACAAGTTCAGGGTTGAGGTTCACGGAAATTCTATTGGATGGATCGACGAAAACGGAGACGAAATAGAATTCAGCACGGGTAACCTTCGGACGAAAGCCGTGCAGCAAGCAGAACTGCACAAACCTGTTGCGAATATGCACGTCTAGAACGGAGCGCTTTGCCATCACGGTCATACGGAGCAATAATCCTGGAACGTCTGATATTGAAGTTTAACGAACAATGGCAGAGACGATGACATTCGACCTCACCATCATCGGCACCGGACCTGGCGGTTATGTCTGCGCCATTCGTGCGGCGCAGCTTGGCCTTAGTGTCGCTGTGGTCGAGAAGCGCCAGACCCATGGCGGCACCTGCCTCAACATCGGTTGCATTCCGTCCAAGGCGCTGCTGCATGCCTCGGAGCTCTTTGCCGAAGCCTCGCACGCGTTTGCCAAAATGGGAATCCAGGTTACTCCAAAACTCGATTTCGCGCGGATGATGAATTTCAAACAGGAGGCGATCGACGGCAACACCAAGGGCATTGATTTCCTGTTGAAGAAGAACAAGGTGACGGTGTTCCATGGCGAGGGAAAGATCGTTAGTCCCGGCAAGGTGCAGGTGGGTGAGCAGACGATCGAGACGAAGAGCATCGTCATCGCCACGGGTTCGGATGTGGCGCGGCTCAAGGGCATTGACATCGACGAGAAGAAGATCGTTTCGTCGGAAGGGGCGCTGGCGCTTGCGGCTGTGCCGGGGCGCCTGGCGGTAATCGGCGCCGGCGTTATCGGGCTTGAACTGGGTTCAGTCTATGCCCGGCTTGGATCAAAAGTAACCGTCATCGAATATCTCGACCGCATCCTGCCGGGAATGGATCTCGACGTTGCGAAGAATTTCCAGCGCCTGCTGCAGAAGCAGGGGTTCACGTTCAAGCTCTCCAGCAGGGTCATGTCGGCGGTTTCGGGCAAGGATGGCGTCAAGCTTGCGGTAGAACCGGCGGCGGGCGGCACGGCCGAAGTGCTCGACGCCGACGTGGTGCTGGTGGCGGTGGGGCGTGTTCCGTACACGGACGGCCTTGGCCTCGACGAGATCGGCGTGAAGAGGGGAGTGAAGGGCATCGTCGAGGTTGACGAGCATTTCGCCACCAGTGTTCCCGGCATCTATGCCATCGGCGACGTGATCCGGGGGCCAATGCTGGCGCACAAGGCCGAGGATGAAGGCGTGGCGCTGGCCGAAATCCTTGCCGGCCAGGCGGGGCACGTGAATTACGGGGTCATCCCGGGCGTCGTCTACACGTCGCCGGAAGTGGCTTCTGTCGGGCAGACGGAAGAGGACCTGAAGGCCGCCGGCATTGCCTACACGGTGGGCAAGTTTCCTTTCCTCGCCAATGGCCGCGCCAAGGCCAACCAGACCACGGACGGTTTCGTCAAGGTGCTGGCTGATGCGACGACCGACCGGGTGCTGGGCTGCCACATCGTCGGCGTGAATGCCGGCGAGCTCATCCATGAAGTAGCGGTGCTGATGGAATTCGGCGGCTCCGCCGAAGATCTGGCACGCACCTGCCACGCCCATCCAACGCTGTCGGAGGCGGTGAAGGAAGCGGCGATGGCAGTCGCCGGCCGCGCCATCCATTCCTGATCAAAGGCCGGTGGTGGGCGTAGGGTTGCTGCCGTCAAAGAAACGCTGGTAGCGAAAGGGCGCGGGATCGACGCATGGGCGCTCGCCCGTCAGCAGTTGCGCCATCAGTTTTCCCGCACCCGGCCCTAAGCCGAATCCGTGCCCCGAGAAACCTGTTGCCAGATAAAAGCCGCCGATCCGGTCGATCGCCGAGATCACCGGCACGGCGTCGGGCATGGCATCGATGACACCGCCCCAGCGTTCGGCGATCCGCATGTTTTGGAATGCGGGAAAGTATGCACGGAGACTAGAGGCGGCTTCGTCGAGAATGGAATTGACGGGTGCTGGATCGAGCATGCGCACTTGCTCAAAGGGCGACTGTTCGTCGAGACGCCAGCGCCGCTTGAGACGTGCCTCATCGAGAAATCTCTGGCCGAGCCTCAGCCGCAAGCCGCCGCGATCCAGCATCAGCGCGGGAAGAAAATCGAAGAAAAGCCGGAAACTGTCGGGCACGATGTCGGCGACCGAAAGATGCCGGTGGGCGATGGTGTAGCCACCGTCGGCGCGCCGGCGAAATGAAAATTTTCCACCCGAGCAGGAGCGGGTGAGGCCGGTTTCAATGGGCTCGGTGCGCATCACGGAATTGACGACGGAGAGCTGCGGCAAGGCAATGGACAGGTTGTGGCAGAAGCGGCGCGACCAGGCGCCGCCCGCCAGCACGACAGTGTCGCAGGCGATGGCGCCGTTCTCGGTGACGACAGCGGAAACGCGGCCGGCTTTTGTTTCGATGCCGCGTGCGGCACAGGAGGTGAAAATTCGCGCGCCACGCTTGCGGGCGGCACGGGCGATTGAGGGTGCGGCATGGAACGGTTCGGCACGGCCATCGTCAGCTGTGTAGAGCGCTCCCTTCCACGCATGTGTCGAACCCGGTTGCAGCGTTTCGGCCTCCATGCCCGAAACGAGTTGCGTGGAAAGGCCGAACGGTTTTGCATTGGCCTCCAACCATTCGGTGCGGGCGGCGAGTTCAGCTTCCGTCTCGCACAGATAGAGGACGCCGCATTGGTGAAAACCGGTTCCGCCGCCAATTCGCGCATCCATTCCCCGCCACAGCGTCATTGCTTCGAGGATCAACGGAATCTCGCGGGGATCGCGGCCCATCTGCCGGCACCAACCCCAGTTCCGGCCCGACTGTTCGGCGCCAACTTCGCCTTTCTCAAGCAGCACGACGTCGATGCCACGT
>JANLYR010000510.1:0-1790 GCA_031365765.1 Hyphomicrobiales bacterium
CCACCGGATTGCCCGCTCGCAAGTGTGCCGTGCAGTTGATTGAGCAGGTAATAAGTGGGTGCGAACCCGGCGAACACGATTGCCAGAAAAAGAATCGCCATGCCGGTGAAGAACATATGCTCGCGGCGGATATGCTCCTGACGTGTGGACTGCGTGGCCATGTGCGGTGCCCTCCCCTATGGACAGGGCATTGGGTAACACAGGTGGGATGGCCGAACCAGCCTGCGAAGTTTGTGGGGAATGGCGCCATAGAATAGGGGGCGGACATCGCCACCCCCAAAGGTCCCCATCAAAAGCGGTATTTGGCCACCAAGCTGACCGTGCTGTAGCTGAAGTGATCGTCACCACGTTTGAAGACGATGGTTTGCGCCGCAGCGCGGCTGCTATTGCCGCCCGATGGCGGTGCACCTCCGCCTGCTGGCGGCGTCGGGTCGAGGCCAACGATGCTCAGGCGATAATCATTGTCACTCAGGCGGGTGTAGAAATATTCCAGGCCGAGTGACATGTGCTTGTTGAACCGGTGCTCCGCACCGCCACCGACATTATAGCCGGTCGCTTTGGAAGCGCCATTATCGGAGGTTGTTGTCACCGGAACGGTCGTTGCAAAGCGGTTTTTCACGCGAGCGTAGGAGCCGCCGCCTTCAAGAAAAACGAGTGTGTTGCCGCCGACGACCCGTCCGAAACGCACGTCAGCGCGACCCCCGAACTGGATCTTTCGGGTCAGCGTGAAACTTGCTGGCGTTACACTGAAAGCGGAGACGCTGTTTTCAAGGCGGGGTTTTCCGAAGTCGACGAAGGCGCCGATGACCGACTTGCCAAGCTGCTTGTCATATCCCGCCTGAACCGCATAGGCGACGCCATCCTTGTTGCCGCGGCATCCGCCAGACGGCAGGTTGGTGCGCGCCGCGCCGCGACAGAACCCAGGCGAGAAGGCGTTCGCGCCGGGCGAGGTTAGCACGGGATCGCCGAATCTTCCGTCCCCATCGGTATCGAACTGAATGGTTGAATTTTTGGCGCTGCTCTGAAAGGCACCTCCCACCGAAACACCGACATAGGGGCCATCAAACGCCTTATCTTCCGCCTGCGCAAAAGCGGGCGCTGCCATGGCGGCCGACACCGCGACCGCGAATCCGATCGAGAATTTCATGCTGATTATCCTTTGAACCAAAATGCAATTTGCTAACGCAGGCACTATGGTTCGAGCCCTTCTTTTGGATGCAGCGCACAAGAATGCTGGCCCAAAAAAAAGGGCGACCGAAGCCACCCCTTTTTCGGAACGGGTCAATATCGGGGGCGGCCTAAAGCTTCTCCACCAACTCCGGCACAGCCTTGAACAGATCGGCCACAAGCCCGATGTCTGCCACCTGGAAGATCGGCGCATCCTCATCCTTGTTGATCGCGATGATTGTCTTGCTGTCCTTCATGCCTGCAAGATGCTGGATCGCGCCTGAGATGCCGATGGCAACATAGATTTGAGGGGCGACGATCTTGCCGGTCTGGCCGACCTGATAATCATTGGGGACATAGCCGGCATCGACTGCGGCGCGGCTGGCGCCGACTGCGGCACCAAGCTTGTCGGCGAGCGGGAAGATCACCTCCTGGAACGTCGCTGCATCCTTAAGCGCACGGCCGCCGGAGACGATGATCTTGGCGCTCGTCAGTTCGGGGCGTTCGAGCTTGGCGATTTCAGCACCAACGAATGAAGACAGGCCCGAATCTCCAGCACCTGCAACCGCTTCGATCGATGCCGAGCCGCCTTCGGTTTCAGCCTTGGCAAAGGCTGTGCCGCG
>JANLYR010000469.1:0-7328 GCA_031365765.1 Hyphomicrobiales bacterium
GCAAGGCAAGTTCGACGCCTTCATCAGCGAATTGTCACCCATGTCTTGGTTACGTTCTGTTAACTATGTCTCAGGACTATACACAAAATGAAATGGCGCACCCGACAGGATTCGAACCTGTGACCTCTGCCTTCGGAGGGCGAAACTGAACCTTCGCTACAGTGCGCGCCAGTTCGCTACAACTCTCTAACTATCTGAAATATCAATAATTGTTGACGAGCATCGCCCGCCAGAGCAATGTAGCATACGCTAGAATCTACCTTCTTTTGGTGAGTTTTTGGTGAGTTTTTTTGGTGAGTTTTGGAGATTGAGATGCCGAAACTAACGAAGCTTGCTGTCGATGCAGCTACGCCACGCGACAAGCAGTTTACGATCTGGTGCAGCGACCTGAAGGGCTTTGGCGTATTTGTCCATCCGAGCGGGACGCGCACCTATTTTGTCGACTACCGCAATGCTCAGAATGCGCGGCGGCGAATGACAATTGGTCGGCACGGGACGATCACGGCCGAACAGGCCCGCAAACTTGCGATTGCTACGCTCGGAGATGCCCTGAGGGGCGAAGATCCAGCCGAAGAACGCACAACCCGTCGCAGATCAATCACAGTTCGCGAACTCTGCGAGAAATATCTTTGCGACGCTGAGAAGGGCTTGATTCTTGGAAAAAGAAATCGTCCAAAGAAATCGAGCACTCTATATACAGACCGTGGAAGAATCGATCGCCACATCGTTCCATTACTTGGATCGAAGCTGGTCATCGATCTGTCGAAAGCAGACATCAATCGGTTCCTTCGAGATGTTGCTGGCGGAAAGACGGCGAAGGTTGAAAAGACTACGAAATTGCGGGGCAAGTCAGTTGTCCGCGGTGGCAATGGCACGGCTACGCGTACTACGGGTCTGCTCGGCGGAATTCTAACTTATGCGGTGTCGGACGGAATCATCGATTCCAACCCTGTTGAAGGTGTTAAGAAGCCAGCTGACAAGCGTCGACAGCGCCGCCTTTCGCCGGATGAATATCGAATTCTTGGCCAAGCTCTCGCCACCGCTCAAAAGAACGGCGAGACAAAGCAAGTTATCGATGGCGTGTGGATACTTGCCCTTAGTGGATGCCGACTGGGCGAGATTGTGAATCTCTCATGGAACGATGTTGATGCAGCTGGAAGCGCATTGCGACTGAGTGACAGTAAGGAAGGCGCTTCAGTTCGGCCAGCCGGACGTGCGCTTCTTAAACATATTGAAAACATCGTCAAAGGAAACAATAGCAGAATGGTATTGACGCCAGTGCGTTCGGGCGAAGTATTCAGCGGAATGCCAAAGGGCTGGATACGCATAGCCAAGCGAGCGGGTTTCAATGATGTGACTTTGCACACGCTGCGCCATTCATTCGCATCGGTGGCTGGCGACTTGGGATACACTGAGCCTACTATTGCTGCGATGCTCGGTCATGCCGCCGGGTCCGTCACAAGCCGATACATACACCACCTGGACACGGTCCTCATAGCGGCTGCGGACAAGGTTGCTGCTACAATTTTTGACATGATGACCACCGATTGTTTGAATACCGACGGTGCCACAACGGAGAAATGAGAGGTCTGAATGTAACTTGGCTAACTGACTGATAGCCCCGAAATCTAACCTGTTTGGAATCACATTGGAAGCAACATGACTCTGTTGCCTCTTGCGCCATTCTGCCAAGTTTCAACAGTGGCCTAAAGTGACCGCTTCCGTTTTGGAATAAAATATTCGCTAATAATCAAGCTATGCTCGTTGAGGATTTGATATACTTGAGACCTTGGTTTGAGATTTAAGGTGGCACCGGAAACTTGTGGTTGTTCTGCAGAGGCGGTATCGTTTGTCTAAATTTGCAAACCAAGCAAGCCTTTCTAAGGCGGCCAGTGAGGGAATGTTTGAGTAAGAAAATCGCGCCGCCATCCTCGACCGGGCCAGCCGGGGCTGACTTTGAAGCCAGGGTCGGGGCCGTCCAGATGCTTGCGATGCTGAAAGGTGCTCCTGCAAGGGGATTACCCGAAGCGAACATCGAGCGTGTCGAACTTCAGCGCGCTGCTGACGGCTTTCCTCTTGACGATGTCATCATCCATGGCCGTGATGCGTCGGGCTCACCTGCAACGCTGCAAATCCAGGTGAAGCGCCAGATCAGCTTTTCGCCTAAGGATGAAGTGTTCAAGGATGTGGTTGGTCAGATCGCCGAGGCTATCAACGACCCCGCATTCTTTGCAGGCAGGAACGCCATCGCGATCGCAACTGCGAAAGCCACCGGTCACATTACCGGCACATATCAGGAGCTGCTCGGCCGCGCGCGAAGCCATACGTCGGCGACCACGTTCATGCGCCACATCGATACACGGAAACTTTATAGCGAAGATATGCGTGTTTTTGTTGCGACGTTGCGTGGTCACCTCAAAACCCATGGTGCAAAAAATGACGACGAAACCATTTGGCAGGTCCTGCGCCGTCTGCAGATCCATTTTTACGACTTCCTGGCCAAAGATGGGTCAGGCGACGAGGCGAATTCGCGTTCGCGTGCGGCGGATATTCTGCATGTCGATGCAAGGACCGAAGTGTCGAACCTGTGGGAGGCGTTGATCGTCCGCACGATGGAACTCGCCGCAGATGGCGGCGAGGCAACCACACAATCCCTGACCGAACATTTCCGTAGTCGTTTCCAATTCGAAGGCGACACTCGATACCACGCTGTCCGCGCGCGTGTCGCTGATGCAGCGACGCTCGCATTCGCAGACGTATCGACGACAGTGCACGGCGTATCGCTGCCGCGAACGAAGCAGATAGACGCCGTTCGCGCGGCCATAACCAGCGGCATGCGCTTCATCGAAATTCGTGGTGAAGCAGGCCTTGGAAAATCAGGATTGTTGAAAAAATTCGCGGAGGAAATCGCTGCTGAGAGTCGCTCCCTCGTTCTGGCGCCAGGACGTGTTGTCGCGCGTGGCTGGGATGCCATGAGAACACAGTTAGGCTTCAGCGGCGACATAAACTCGTTCCTGCGCGATCTAGCCGCCGATGGCGGTGGCTGGCTCTTCATCGACAATTTAGATTTCTACACGGCTGACGAACAAGCGACGGTGAACGACCTGTTGCGAGCGGCTGCAAAGGTCCCGAGCTTCACGATCGTTGCAACCGTGCGCACGCGCTTTGGCATGGACACGGGAAGTTGGCTCGCGCCCGAAGCCGTCAAGGCTCTAGGACGCGCCCACCCTGTGATCGTGCAGCCAATCGATGATGACGAACTAGAGTTGCTGCGCGAAACAGAGCCACGCCTTCACGCCTTGCTTGCGCCCGATCACCCCGCGAGTGCGGTGACACGCAACCTCTATCTGCTGTCGCGTCTTCTGAAACTGCCTGAGGGCGCGTCGCTGCCGCGCACAGAAATCGACATGGCGGCGGCTTGGTGGGCGAGCGCCGCAGGTGGGGCCTCGGACGAATCATCGCGCGAACGCGGGAGGGTGTTGCGTGAACTGGGCACGCGTGCGATCCACGGTGAAATCACGTTTGATGTCAGCACACTCGACGCGATGGCTATCGACGCATTGGTCAAAAGCGAGGCCCTGAGCGATTTCGGAAACGACCGCGTAGCCTTCCGCCACGACGTGCTACGTGATTGGGCGGTCGTTGGCCTGCTGACCGCTGCGCCTGAAAAACTCGTCGAGTTGCCGCTTGCATCGATGGGCTCGCCCACACAATTGCGTGGCCTCGAATTGGCCGCACGCACGCCGATCGAAACCGACGCCGACCCAGCGGCATGGCGGAAAATGCTCGATCTTGTGTCCGTTAACGACTCGCATCCAATTTGGCGGCGGGCAATATTGCTCGCGATTATACACTCCGAAGTGACGAAGCAGTCGATCGAGACAATGGGCAACACTTTGCTGGCTGATGACGCCGCGCTCCTACGCGAACTTATCCCGATCATGCTTGCCGTCGACGTGCGCCCCGCGCGTGACCTGCTGCAGTCCGGCGCCGATTCGTCGCTCATTCCTTCGAGCCTCAACATTCCCATCGGTCCCGCATGGCCGCATCTCGTGACATGGCTACTCATACGCGGAGCTGGTCTTCCGCCAAAAGCGATCCCCGAAGTCGTAGAGCTTTACGTTGGATGGTGCACCTTGGCCATGTTCATCCCTAACGATCCCATAGTTCCGCTCATCGTCATGCAGTTCAGACTTTGGCTGACCGAGATCGAACTGGCGCAAGACTGGACAGATTGGCGCGAGCGAAACAAGCTGCCCAAGCTGTTTGCCGGCGCACTGTCAGAAGAGCAACTGAAGCGCGTCGAAGAGGACGCCCGTCTTTATCTCGCTCTGTTCGCTATCCGCGCCCCGGATGCGGCGAAAGCATACCTTTTACATGTACAGACGCTGAACCGAAAAGAGGGCATCCACAGCGCATTGATGAAAACGCGCGGGACGTTGGCGCAAGCGGCGCCCGATGAGCTGGCGGCCATTACACTCGATTACTTGCGCAAGCCAAAAGACGAAGACAAAGATGATGATGATGACGATGGACTTCCAGATAGACGGCGGTCGCTGTTCTCGGATAGCGCACTGGCGCACGCCGATAAGGATTTCATGCCAGAAGCGCCGTCACAAGGTCCCTTCTACGATCTTTTGACACACGCGCCCGAAGTAGGGCTGAAACTCATTCGCGATCTTATCGACGGTGTCGTTGCATATCATACTGACGGCAAAGATGTGAGCGGGGACGCGCTGGTCATTGAAATGCCTGCGGGGTCACGAAGATTTCCAGTGGTGCGCACATACGCCTGGTCCGAGCACAGCCACTATTACTCTGTCACTTCGGCGTTGATGGCGCTTGAAACTTGGGGGCACGAACGCATTGAGAGGGGTGATGACGTCACTAAAGTGCTGAATGATATCCTCAGCGACGGTGAGCCACCTGCTGCTTATGTGTCCATTGCCGTCCACCTAATCCTATCGCATTGGCCGAAAAGCGCTGCCGGTGGTGTGCCATTCCTCGGATGCCCGGAGCTGCTGTCTCTTGATATTTCAAGGCCGATTCAAACGGCATTCAATGGCATCGATGTGTTCGGCTTCGGCCAATTGTCAAAAGAACCTGCCAACGGACCTCGCCTTTCTGCGCTTGAGAAGCGCGTTTCACGTCAGCACAGTCTCGACAGTCTATTAAGTCACTATGTGCTCAGTGAGCCATTGAAGGTCGAGCGCGACCGGCTCGTGACACTTCTCCGCGCAGCCTCGGCGCGGCTTGGCAAACATGAAGCCGCCGACAATCGCGGTGATCCACGCTTGATGGCCTATCTCGCCCTTAATCTGCTAGAGCCAGATAACTGGACCGAGGAAACCCACCTGGAGGGTGGCAAACCGGTGCAAGGATTCCGCTACAATCCTCCATCCGACGAACTCGCTCACTTTGAACCGATGCAAGCGAGCGTCGCCTCAAACAATACGGAGCTTGCGTACATCACCAAGATCAGTTCGCTCATCGACCATACCGAGAATTCTTCTGTTGAATTGGCCACGGCGTTGCAGAAGTGGGCTGAAGAGAAATCCTCAGCGCACGAGATTCCTGAACAATTGGATCAAGCTTTAGTGGGCGCGGCGATGATCGCGATGCGTGACGGTGATCCCCAAATGCGCGCTAACAAGCGCGACTGGGCGGAGCGGCAATTCAACCGCGCCACATGTGGCAAACCCGACGTGGGTGGCCGTATGCGCGCTGGGATGCTATATAATCCAGCCGCTATGGCATTCGCGGGGCACGCATTTGCACTGCGCGCGACTGAGCCGACGCGCGACAACTTCAAGCGTTTGCTCGACATTGCTGTTCTTGATCCCGCAGCTGCCCGCGGCGCTTCAGCAGCGGCAATTGTGCTTGATGAGATCGACCCCCGTTTGCGACGGTCAATTCTTCGCGTCGCATTCGCATCCGCCGTCTACTTCTGGCATCCTTGGGATGTGTCAGAAGCCGTTAAACGTCAGTCCGATGACGATCTCAAGGCTGCAATCGCAAACACTATCGACGTCGAACTGAAATGGCTAATGGGTGCCGGTCTGGAACCCTCATGGCCGCGCTTCGTCGAAGAGGAGATAAAGCAACGCGTTCGACGTCGGCGTATTCGTATCGGTGTTGAGCCGCATGTCGAGCCGCCTCGGTCAAAACGCGAAACGTCGCGGCGGTTCATTGACCATCAAGCTGCAGCACTTTGGTTGTCTGCCCTATTGAGCAAGGCGGAAGCTGATGCAGATTGGATGGAAGCATTAGAAGAATCCTACAGGTCATGGACATTCGCGGCTAACGGAGGAAATCTCAACGAAGACGAGGAGATTAGCGAAGCGCCATCGGAATGGAACGCGGCGTTTTTCTCAGTAATGACATCAAACTTCCGTAAGCGCTCGCTGGGGGAAATCAACGCCGGTCTCGCACCGTTGTTCGCCCTGCCTGACGAGCCGTTCTTCGACTTGATGGAAGACGTTTTGTTTAAGATTGACGCGCTCTTTTTTAATGCAGGTGCGATTGCCATCGAAGCTGCAATCGCGATCCGCTCTGCGTTCGCTGACAGACTGGCAAAAAGCTATGGTTGGCAGCACCTCCGTCATTCGACTTCAACCGGCATCGAGATCCACCTCGGACCGGCTGTCGCCACACTATTCTTCAACGCGTACAAATTCCGGCAAGCGCCGAGCTGCTATCTCCCGGACGGCTTCATCGTGCGATCAATACAGTTCACGCCGCTGCTGCAGCGCCAAGCCGTTGCCGCACCGTGTTTGTTTGTCGCTCTATGCGTCATGAGCTTGGTGGAAGCGGCGCCGACCAACGAACATTTACCGCTCGTCGTTGAATTCGCCGCAGCAGCGGTAGCGGCACGTCCCAACGACAAGTCGTTTTGGGCGGACCACGGCATGGGTGGACGGATCTGCAACTGGCTTGCCGACCGCTTCGACGCCGATTCGACTGCATTCGCACCCCATCGCGCGGTTATTGATCACACCGTGGCCCACTTGGTCGCAGCTGGCATCGCGGAAGCTCGCCGCCTAGAAATCAAACTGAACAGCGGGAAGTGACGAAATGTCTACTATGAGGTACGACATATGAATGTCGTCCGAGCGTCCAAGGAATGATTGCGACGCGGAGCTACCGTCCGGAACAGGCCAAATTGGAGCCGATTAGTTCAGGAATAAACCAGACGAGATACTTTTGGTCAGGATTTAACTCAAACTCACTAAACCCGCTTTGGCTCAAATCCTACTTTGCCTGATCCGATATAAATCAAATATTTAAACAGAACGCCCAAAAGGCTCTTGCTGATCGATGTGGTCGCG
>JANLYR010000472.1:0-8500 GCA_031365765.1 Hyphomicrobiales bacterium
GGCTGTGCTGCTGGCTGAGAAGATAGAGCTTTTGGTGAACGACAAGTGCGCGCAATCCCCGTTGCGTGCGATAGGCGTTAATCAGCTTCAAGGTCGCGATTTCGAAGGCCGTCGGCGTGACGGTTCTTTTCGCCGCCGCGCCGGCCGGACCGGCGCTCGCACTTGCCGGATATCTGGAAACTGTACCCGATGCCGCCCCGGTCACCGAAACCATAAGTGCAAATAAAACAGCCAGAACGCTTGAGGTAGCCGATTTGACCCATGAACAGTTCATTCCACTCTCCTCTTGTTGCTCATAAGGTGTGGGTTCGCTCTGTTAAACGCCCGTCAAAAACGTGAATCACGAGGCGTGGCCGAAAACTTCGGTCACACGCGATCCAGCAACACCAATTTCATTCCCCCACCTTTTGGAAAATACCGCCATTCCCTAGCGGTATTTCGAGGAGAAATTGTGGCTAGGCGGCGTCGGTCCGCCTGCGAATTTAATTCCCCCGAATCCTCAGCGTCGGTTAGCGACCTCTTGAGATCCGGGCACAATTTTTACGATTTCGGCGGGGTGAGTTTTAAGTCGGGCGTGCGATTGAGGGTGCCTCTGCAACGCCGTCCAAACCGGTCAAGGGAACCAATCCGGGTTTCAAAGGTTAATTAACCGGACGGCAACAGTGAGGTACCGCTCATGGCTCACGATGCCCTAGTGCTTAATCGCCCGAAGGCGAATGTTTATGTCGCGCGATCAAACGCGATAGAGACAAGCCAGGCGATATTCTCTCAGTACAGCGTTTTTGGACTGCACATTCATCAACCGGCGGACGAACTGGAAACGTATTCTATTCGCCAGCGTGTGTGCACCGACCGCGACCGCGTTTAAGCTTCAATACCGCACCATTCCCGCATCGACATTGATGGTCTGCCCGGTGATCCATCGTGCGTCGTCGGAGGCGAGGAAGGCCACCACGTCGGCGATGTGCTCGGGCTGCCCTTTGCCGGGCAGCGCCTGCAGCATGCCGACGAAATCGAAGGCGTTGTTGTGGGGGCTCGCCTTGACGCCATCCGATTCGGTGAGACCCGGCGCCAGCGCATTGACGGTGATGCCATGCTTGCCCAGTTCGGTCGCCGCCGCCCGGGTAAAACCGATCACGCCGCCTTTCGACGAGACATAGGCCGCCATGTTGGGCGTGCCGGCAAAAAACGAGTTGGATGCGATATTGATGACGCGGCCGTGCTTGCCGGCGGCTCGCATCGCATCCGTCACGGCGCGGGTCATCATGTAGGTGCCCGTCAGATTGACGTCGATGATGCGGCGCCAGTGGGCGAGATCGATATCGTCCCAGGCGATAAAGGGCACGATCGCCGCATTGTTCACTAGCACATCGACGGCACCGGCCTGCTTCACCAACGCGGCGACATGCTCGGGATTGGAAATGTCGGCGGTAATCGACGTTGCACTGCCGCCGATATCCTTCGCCGCTGCAGCAGCACCTTCGCCGTTCATGTCGCTGACGATGACGCGGGCGCCGTCGGCGGCCAGACGTTTGGCTATGGCCTTGCCGATCCCCTGTGCGGCGCCGGTGACGATGGCGATTCTACCTTCAAGTTTTTTCATGCGTTCTTCCCTTTGTCATTGTCGATCACCGCGAGTGCGGCTTCGATGCCTTTACCGGTATCCGCCTTGTGGCCCAGCGCATTGAGCGCGCCGCCCAGTGCGGCTAGCGCCGTCACGGCGTAGATCGGTTGCGCGGTCGGGCCCATGTGGCCGACGCGTGTCAGTTTTCCCAGCGTCTCGCCCCGCCCCGATGAAAAGACAACGCCGAAGCGGGCACGCGCCTCGCGGCGGAGTGCTGCTTCGTCGAGCCCGTGCGGGGTTCTGATCGCGGTGCAGGTGGGGGAGGCGATCTCCTCGCGCGCCGCCCACAGGTCAAGCCCCATCGCCTTTACGCCGGCACGCATGGCGCTTGCCGTCAAGGCGTGGCGGGCCCAGACGTTTTGCGGTCCTTCGCCCAGATAGAGATCGAGGGCCGCATCGAGCCCGTTGATTTCAGCAACCGACGGCGTGAACGGAAATGGCTGGTCGTGGCTCCAGGCGTGTTCCCAGTCGAGGATCGACAGCATCGAGGCGCGCGGGGCCGAAGGGTTGGCCTTCATCCGCGCCCAACCGCGCTCGCTCACCCCCATGAGCGTCAGGGCGGGAGGAGCGCCCAGGCACTTGTTGGGCCCCGTCACATAGATGTCCGATGCGCAGTCTTCCGGGTGGGTGTTCATGCCGCCGAAAGACGAGACGGCGTCGACAATGAGATAGGCGCCGTGGGACCGCACCGCAGCACCGATCTCGTTGATGGGATTGAGCGTGCCGGACGGCGTGTCGTGATGGCAGACGGCGACGACCGAGATTTCCGGATGCCGCTTCAGCATGGCGGCGACGTCGGCTGGATCGATCGCGTCGTTATAGGGCACCTCGATCTCGAACAGGTTGGGCGTATAGCGTTTGGCCCAGTAGCCGAAGCCCTTGCCATAGACGCCGGAGGCGAGATTAAGCACGGTGTCGGCGGGCGTGATGAGGGAAGCAGCGGCGGCTTCCAGCCCCAGCACCGGCTCGCCATGCAGGATCACCGCCTTGTTCGACAAGCGCATGGCCTTCGAAGCTTTCTCCACCACGCGCTCGTAGTGCATCTGGAAGGCCGGATCGAAATCGTAATGCACGGGGCGCGACAAAGCGCGCAGCACGTCGGGGTAGGCGTTGACCGGCCCCGCAGTCAGGGTGAGGACGGGATCGGCGGTTTCGGCGTAACGCATGGCGATGGCCTCAGCTGTAGAATTGCGTGCCCGTCCGGTAGGTCTTGAAATTTTCCATATCGTGCGAATACATGAGATCGGCGCCCTCATCCTCGGCCAGTTTCTTCACGCGCCGCATGGAGCGTACGCCCGCCACCGGATCGATGTGGAACGACGCCTGGTTCAGTGTCTCGAGGCTTTTCTGCGTATAGGCGACGTCGATGGTGAACAGGATCGGCTTGCGGTGGGCGAAATCCACCTTGAGGGCGTAATGGCCGATCGAATGGCCAGGCGTGAACAGCAGCTTGACGCCTTTCGCCAGCTCGACATCGCCGTCGATCCCCTCGAAGGTGGAATTTTCCCTTGTCGTGCCGGGGAGGAGCTGTGCCATCGCACCGCGCGCTTCGGCCGCCTCGGCGGAAAAGCTCAGGTCGGAATAGCCCAGATGCTCGAAGGGCTCGGGGTTGCAGGCCTGCGGCACTTCCGATTTGTGGCAGATCTTTTTCGCGTGCGGAAAGAACTTGTTGCCGCCGCAGTGATCGAAATGAAAATGCGAGTTGACCACCACATCGATGTCCTTGGGCGCGAGACCAAGCAGCGCCAGCGCGCCGGGAATGGTCTGGTCCTTGCTCTGCACCGGTTTTTCGAAAGGCAGCACCTTCATAACATGATCGTAGTCGAAGCCGGTATCCATGAGGAAGCGGCCTTCCTTGTGCTCGATTAGGATCGAGTACACCGGAAAGCGCACCTCGCCCGCCGGGCCACGGTTCCAGAAGATATGATACCCGTCGATTACCAACGTGCCGCCATCGAGAAGATAAACTTTCGTGTCGCTCATTTCGAACTCCTCATTGCCTGGCGCTACCTTGCGCCGCGTTGATAGGGCAGACCCAGTGCGGCGGGCAGGCTGGCCTTGCGCCCGAACAAGATCAGCATGGTCATCACCGCGATGAAGGGCAGCATCTGGATTACATCCGTCGGCATGTTGATGCCCGCCACCTGCATCGCCGTGGTCAAGGACAGGCACAGGCCGAACAGCACCGCTCCGACAAGTACGAAAAGCGGGCGGCCGCGCGCCAGCATGGCCAGCACGATACCGAGAAAGCCCGCGCCATTGGTGATGAAGGGAACGAAGAGGCCGGCGCCGATATTGGCCAGATAGGCGCCACCGATGCCGGCCAGCGCGCCGGTCGAGAGCACCGCGACCGTGCGCGTCCGCATGACATCGACGCCGGCCACGTCGAGTGCCGCCGGCTTGTCGCCTGCCGCCTGCAGATTGAGGCCAAGCTGGGTGCGGCGATAGAGATAGGACATGACCGGAACCATCAGCACGGCAAAATAGACAATCAGATGATGCTTGAACAGCGCCGGCCCCAGCACCGGGATGTCCGACAGCAGCGGAATGATCGTGGGATCGGCGGCATCGAGGCGCGGATAGGTGCGCGAAAACTGGAAATGATGGGCCAGCGCCGTCAGGCCTTCGAGCCCCAAGGTGAGGCCGATGCCGATGACAATCTGGTTGAGGCCAAGGCGCACGCAGAGCAGCACCATGAGGAGCGCCACCGCGATCCCAGCAAGGGCTCCCGTGCCGAAGCCCAGCCACAGCGAGCCTCCGTAGTAGGCACCGAGAAATCCCGCATAGGCGCCGCCGATCATCATGCCTTCGATGCCGATGTTGAGCACGCCGGCCTTTTCCGACATCTGCTCGCCAAGCCCCGCAAGCAGCAGTGGAATGGCGGCGGTGATCGCGCCGAACAGGAGGGCGCTCAGGAAAAGTTCGGTGAAGAGGCCACTCATACGCATCCCCTTTTGTCTTCGCCCGCGAAGCGGAAGCGGAAGGGGCCGCATCGCAATGCAATGGTGGAGATGAGGGACTTTCCAGCAGCAATTGTGAGACATGCCCTCACCTTCCCATTGCTTCGCAATGGGCCCCTTCCTCTCCCGCTTTGCGGTAGAGGATGAGTGAGTATGCGCATCTATGCCTCCCGCGCCAGGTTGAGGCGTTGCGCGTAGTATTCGGTCAGCGCCAGCACGATGAGGACGATGGCGACGAAGACGAGCGTGAAATCCTGCGGCACGCCCAGCCGGCGCGCGGCACTTTCGCCGCCGATCGACAGGATGGAAAACAGAAACACGAAAGCAATGGCGGCAAAGCCGTTCATCCGCGCCAGGAACACGACCGGGATCACCGCCATGCCATAGGCCGGGTTCCAGTCGGCGCGGACATTGCCCTGAACGCCCAGGATATCGACGGCACCCGCCAGCCCGGCCAATCCGGCGGACAGTCCGAACACCGCGACGGTCAAGGCTGGAACACTCAGCCCCGCATGCAGCGCGGCGCGCGGGCTGGCGCCGACGATACGGAGCCGCAAGCCGAACGCGGTGCGCGTCATCATGAGATGCACCGCGACGATCGCCACAAGCCCGACGATGAGACCCGAACTGACGGTGGTGTCGAAGAGCCGGGGCAGGCGGTCCTCGACGGCAAGCGTGCGGGTCTGCGGCACCGTGGTTCCTGGATCGCGGAACACGAGTTTCACCAGAACATTGGCAAGCGAGGTGCCGAGGAATGTCATCATCAGCGTGGTGATGATCTCGTTGACGCCCTGATAGGCGCGAAGCAGGGCCGGCAACATGGACCAGACAACCGCGACCAGGGTTGAGAGGAGGGCGCTCAGGAGGAGAGCGAGGCTGACGGGCATGATCGCGGCGAGCGGCGGGCCACACGCGGCGGCGGTAACAGCGCCCAGCAAAAACTGCCCGTCAGTGCCGAGGTTCCAGATGCCGGCGCGGAACGCTATAATGAGACCGGCGGCAATGCACAGCAGAGGCGCCATGCGGGTGAGCGTCTGCTGCACGCCCACGGGCGAGAGCAGCCCGCGCTGAAGCACATAGCCGTAGTAGGCGATGGGATCGACACCGGCCACGGCGAGGATCGCTCCGGCGATGACAAGGGCGGCGACAATCGGCCCGATCATCAGCGCAAGGCGCGACAGCGTCATGCGGCAAGCCCGGTCATCAGGCGGCCGACCGCGGTGCGGGCGTTGGCGGCGTTCTCCACTTCTCCGATCAGGCGGCCGCCCGAGATGACGGCGATGCGGTGTGCCAGCGCCAGCAATTCGTCGAGATCGGATGAAATCAGCAGCACGCCCAATCCCGCCGCAGCGATCTCCCTGATCCGCTGCCGCGTCGCCAGCGTATTGGCAAGGTCGAGGCCGTAGGTCGGCTTGTTGAAGATGATGAATTTGGCGCCTTCGGCCAGTTCGCGTGCCAGGATCAGTTTCTGGATGTTGCCACCGGAAAGTCGCCCGGCGGGGGTTCGCGTGCTGGGGGTGCGAACGTCGTAGCGACTGACGAGTTCGCGGGCTTTGGCCTCGATGGCGCTTCGCTGCTCGATGCCGTGGCGCCAGAGCGGCGGGGAGCCCACTTCCTTGAGGAAGAAATTTATGGCGACGGGAAACGCGCCGACTATGCCTTCGCCCAGGCGGTCGTCGGTCAGATAGCGCAGGCCCGCGACCCGGCGCTGCGCCACGCCCATGCGGATGAGTTCAACGCCGCCGAGGCGAACGGAACCGGCTCCCGCGTTCAACTGTCCTGAAAGGGCTTGTGCAAGTTGTTGCTGCCCGTTGCCGTCAATCCCGGCCAGGCCCAAAACTTCGCCAGCGCCGATGTCGAGGTTGATGCCGTCGAGCCGGGGACTGCCCGGCGTGGCGGCCACCGCAAGATCGCGGATGGCAAGAAGCGTAGCAGTGGCCGGGGCAGCGGGCCGGCTCGGTCTCGTTGCGGATTCGGGATCGTCGCTGCGCTTGCCGAACATCAGTTCGACGATATCGGTGATGGTAGCCGCTTCATCCTGCGACTGCATCTGGGTCGCGGCGATTTCGCCCGCCTTGCGGCCGAGCTTCAGCACGGAGATACGGTCTCCGAAGGCCACCGCCTCTTTCAATTTGTGGGTGATGAAAATGATGGCGAGCCCCTGCGACGCGAGCTTGCGCATCAGCGCCCCCAGTTCCTCGATGCCCGTGGGCGTCAGCATCGAGGTGGACTCATCGAGGATCAATACACGGCTGTTGCGGAGCAGTGCCCGCAGGATTTCGACCTGCTGCTGCTCGCCCAGCGAAAGGCTCGCGGTCAAAGCGTCGAGGTCGGGCGAAATTCCCAGGCTTTGGGCGATGGCCAAGGCGCGCGCACGGAGGTCATCCTTTTTGGGGCGCTGCCACCAGGGCGCGCCCAGCAACAAATTTTCGGCGACGGTGAGACTTGGCACCAGCATCGTATGCTGAAACACGGTGCCGATGCCAAGCGCCAGCGCATGGCGGGGCGAGGTGATGGACGTCGGCCTGCCATCGACCAGAATGCGCCCGCCATCGGGCTGCTGCACGCCCGACAGGATATCGATGAGGGTGGATTTTCCGGCGCCGTTTTCGCCCAGCAGCACATGTACTTCGCCGCCGCGGATCGTGAGGCTTACGGCATCGTTGGCGACGACGCCCGGAAAGCGCTTCGTCACACCGTCAAGAACAATGATTTCGGGGTTGGAAGTTTCCAAGCAGCACGCCAGATCAAATTGAAACCATTATTCTCCTTCCCTCCTTGCGGGGGAAGGTGGATCGCGCTCTTGGCGCGAGACGGATGAGGGGGCAGAGCAGCGAGTCAACCCCATTGTACTGCGGCACCACCCCCTCATCCGGCGCTGCGCGCCCACCTTCCCCCGCGAGGGGGGAAGGGGACAGGCGGCCTCGTTTCTTTTGCCTTACTGCGCGGTGGCGGAGACGTCGGTCATCAGGGCGCGGACTTTTTCCGCATCGAAGATGGGATCGACCTTGATCTTGCCCGCGATGATATCGTCACGCAGCGTGGTGATCTCGGCCCACACATTGTCGGGAATCTGCGGGGTCTTCAGCAGTTTAACCGAGTTGTCCTCAAGCCCGATCGAATAGCTTTTGGTGCCGAAAGTATCGGCTTTGAGGTCGTTGATCATGGCGACATAGACGGGGGTTATGTCCCACACGACGGAGGACAGCAGGTTGCCCTTGTCGATCGGAGTCTTGTCACCGATGACATCGATGAACATGACTTTGCCGCCGTCGGCCGCCTTGGCCGTTTCGACCGCCTGCAACATGCCGAAGCTCGAGCCGTTGCCCTGGCCGAAGATGATGTCGGCGCCGGCCGCGATCACCGATTCGGTCACGCGCTTGCCGCCCGCCGCGTCGCTGTAGGCAGCAGGTCCGATCACCGCATAGCGGATTTTCACATCCGGGTTTTCCGCCTTCACGCCTTGCGCGAAAGCCGCCGACTGCGAGTTCCAGGACGGGGGCTCGCCGGAGACGACGATGCCCACGGTCTTGCTGCGGGTCATCTTGGCGGCGAGGCGGCCGGCCAGATAGGCGCCGGCGTGGCCGCTCAACGTGTAGTCGGCGACCATGCCCTTCTTCAGGGCGTTGGGCGTGTCGACGATGGCGACAGGCACCTTCATTTCGGCGCCGATCTCGGGTGCTGCGGTGTTATAGCCGCTGGCATGGGCGATGAGCAGGCTCGCCCCGTCGGTGGCAAGCTCGCGCATGGTCGGGCGCACGTCGCCGTAGCCCAGGCCCTGGGCCACCACCACGGCGACACCGGTGGCTGCACCTGCGGCCTTGGCGGCATCGACGCCCTGCTGGTTCCAGCCGAAATCCGTCCCCTGTTCCGGGGTCAGAATAGCAATGGAGGTTACGTCGGCAGCAAAAACCAC
>JANLYR010000010.1:0-18232 GCA_031365765.1 Hyphomicrobiales bacterium
TCCTCGCGAAAGAACGCCCCGACACGAAGATCGTGGTGTGCGAACCGGCCGACGCACCGATGCTGACGTCCAAGGGCGACCAGGCCAGAAAGCCCGACGGCTCGGCTGCTTCGCCCCATGGGTCATGGAAGCCGCACCCGATGCAGGGCTGGAGCCCCGACTTCATCCCCAAGCTCACCGCCGACGCGGTGACAACAGGCGTGATCGACCGCATCCTGACGATTTCCAACGCCGACGCCATGTCATGGGCAAAGCAACTGGCGCGGAAGGAGGGAATTTTCGTGGGCATCACCGCCGGCGGCACCTTCGCCGGCGCGATCGAACTGTGCAAGACGGCGCCCAAGGGCTCCGCCATCCTCTGCATGCTGCCCGACACCGGCGAGCGCTACCTCTCGACCCCGCTCTTCGCCGACATTCAGGCCGACATGAACGAGGACGAACTGGCGATCTCGAAATCGACGCCGAGCGGCCAACTCAAGCCGCCGGGGTAAGTGTCGGGCGGCCCCCTCTCATCATCGCCGGGCTCGATCCGGCTATCTTCTCGCGGCGGCAAAGAAGATGCCCCGGTCGAGTCCGGGCAAGATGAGAGTGGCTGCGGCGATTACCGCTTCGAGAACTGGAAGCTGCGGCGGGCCTTTGCGCGGCCGTATTTCTTGCGTTCGACGGCGCGGCTGTCGCGTGTCAGGAAGCCGGCTTTCTTGAGGATGCCGCGCAGTTCCGGCTCGAAATAGGTGAGTGCGCGCGAGATGCCGTGGCGCACCGCTCCCGCCTGGCCCGAGAGTCCGCCGCCAACGACCGTGCAGACGATGTCGACCTGGGTGTTGCGCGCCGCCGTCATCAGCGGCTGCTGAACCAGCATGCGCAGCACCGGGCGGGCGAAATAGGTTTCGATGGTCTTGCCGTTGACCGTGATCTTGCCCGAGCCGCGCTTGAGCCAGACGCGCGAGATGGCGTTCTTGCGGCGGCCCGTGGCATAGGCGCGGCCCTTGGCGTCGAGCTTGGGCTTGGGCGGAGCAATGGCCGCAGCCTGCGCGGCGGTAGCCATGCCCATGGCCTGTCCGAGGTCTGCCAGAGTGGTAGGTTCAGCCATGTCGTCAGCCTCTCAGCGCGTTCTTGGGATTCATCGATTTCAGATCGAGCACGGCGGGGCTTTGCGCCTCGTGCGGATGCTCAGGCCCCTTGTAGAGCCTGAGATGCGTCATCTGCAGTTTCTTGAGCGGGCCCCCGGGCAGCATGCGCTTCACCGCCATTTCGAGAATGCGCTCGGGAAACTTGCCGTCGAGAATCTTGTCGGCCTTGCGTTCCTTGATACCGCCGGGAAACCCGGTGTGCCAGTAATAGGTCTTCTGCTGGCGCTTGCGGCCAGTCAGCAGAACCTTCTCGGCATTGATGACGACGATATGGTCGCCGCAATCCATGTGGGGCGTGAAGGTCGGCTTGTGCTTGCCGCGCAGCCGGTTGGCGATGATCGCGGCGGCGCGGCCAACGACCAGTCCCTCGGCGTCGATCAGCACCCAGTTCTTCACAATGTCCTTGGCTTTCGCCGAATAGGTCTTCATCTGACTTTCCAGAGTTACAGGTGCAATTTATCGGCGACAGAAACGATATCCAGCGCCCATTTCTCGGTGCGGGATAGCGATGAGGGTTGATGCTGTCAAGACAATCCAGCAAAAACGGGTGTATTTTACACGTGGTAACATAATACCACATGTTGTTGCAAAGCCACAGTAAGCTCAATACTCGGCCCGACACTTTTCCGCCTTGTGGGCTTCGCATAGTGTTTGCATCTGTGGAGCCTGTAATGATGCGGCTTGGCCAATATGCCTTGATTTTCAGCTTTCTGACTGCCCTCGCCGGCGGGCTTGCGCCGTTGCGGGCGCAGACGGCCGACCCTCCCCCTAAGGTTTCGGAGCCGGCGGCGCCACCTGCTTCGGCCGATGAACAGATTTCACCCGATGATTTGAGCCTTGGCGAAATCCCCGTCGTGGAGACGATGGAGCTTTCGACCGATACGGCAAAGCGCGCCATCGACGCCTACATCATGGTCAAGGACAAATACCAGAACGCCGATCTTGAGAGCTATGAGAGCCTGCAGGATTTCGTCGATCAGAACGCCGACGGTAAATCCTTCGAAACCGATATCAAGGCCGCGGGCTTCAACTCGGTCAACGACTGGAACCTTGCCATCACCACCGTCGGCTTCGCCTATACCGGCGTGATCGACGACCAGTCGGGCGACATCAAACAGCAGATCGACGAAATCCGCGCCGACGCCGAACTGGCCCAGGACATGAAGGACCGCATGGCTGCCTCACTCAACGCCATGATCCCTTCGGAAAACAACCGCAAGGTTATCCAGGAGCTGATGAACGATCCCGCCTATGTCGAGAAACTCAAGCAGCTCGATACCGAGGAAGAATGACCGGCCTGCTGTTGCACGAGACGGCGGGCGGCGTGCTCCGCCTCACCCTCAATGATCCCGCCACCCGCAATTCCCTGTCGGAAGAAATGATGGCAGAACTACGGGCCGCCCTTGATGATGCCGCGATGCGGAACGATGTCCGTGTCGTGGTCATCGCCGCCACGGGCCCGGTGTTTTCCTCCGGCCATAATCTGAAGCAGATTATTGCGCGCCGTTCCGATTCCGACGGTGGCGTGGCGTATTTCCAGTCGCTGTTTTCGGCCTGCGCCAGCCTCATGACATCTATCGTCACGCACGCCAAACCGGTTATCGCCGAGATTGCCGGACTGGCGAGTGCCGCGGGCTGCCAGCTTGTCGCAAGCTGCGACCTGGCGATCTGCGCCGACACAGCGGGCTTTTGCACACCGGGGGTCAATATCGGCCTTTTCTGTTCCACTCCCATGGTGGCGCTGTCGCGCAATGTGCCGCGCAAGCAAGCCCTTGAAATGCTATTGACCGGCGAAGTGATAAAGGCGGACGAAGCGCGCCGCATCGGCCTCGTCAACCGTGTCGTTTCGCCCAACGAACTGACTGCGGCAACCGACGATCTGGCGCGCCGTATCGCAGCGAAGTCGCAGGCCATCGTCAAGATCGGCAAGCAGGCCTTTTACCGGCAGCTCGAAATGCCCCTCACCGAGGCTTATGCCTATACCGCGCGCGTGATGACCGAGAATCTTCTGGCGCGCGATGCGGACGAAGGTCTCAGCGCCTTCCTCGGCAAGCGCCAGCCGCAATGGACCGACAGTTGATCTTCATTCCGGCCGTCCCATGAACCATGACAGCTATGAGGCCGACTATACGCGCCGCATTCTCGAAAGCGTGAAAACCGTGGCACTTGTCGGTGCCTCAGGCAATGCTTTGCGGCCCTCCTATTTCGTCATGAAATACCTGCTCGACAAAGGATATGACGTGATCCCGGTCAATCCCGGCCTTGCTGGTCAGGACATCCTTGGCCAACGGGTGTTTGGAAAACTGTCGGACATCCCGCGTGCCATCGACATGGTCGACATCTTTCGCAATTCCGAGGCCGCCGCCGGCGTTGTCAACGAGGCCATAACGCTCGATCCCAGACCGCGCGCCATATGGATGCAGCTTGGCGTCCGCAACGACGAAGCCGCGGCCTTGGCCGAGCACCATGGTCTCGAGGTCGTGATGAACCGCTGCCCGAAAATGGAATACGGCAAGCATTCCGGCGAATGGGCATGGGTCGGCGGCAATGCCGGCACGATCTCCTCGCGGAAGCAGACCATGCACCACAGCGGCAAACTGCAAAGCCTCGGACTTCCAGCAAGGGATCGGACACCATGACCGAACGCTACAACAGGGTTGCGATGGCCTTGCACTGGCTGATCGCGCTCCTGATGATCCCCATGCTGTTCTTCGGCGAGGATTTGATGAACAAGCATGGCGGCCCGGCACTCCCCTCGCTTCATGTCACGATCGGGGTGACAATCCTGATCCTCACCCTCGTCAGGCTTGCCTGGCGTATCGCTCATCCCCCGCCACCCTTGCCCGAAACGATGCCCGGCTGGGAAAAAGCCGCGTCAAAGGCCAGCCATGCGCTCTTCTATTTTTTGCTGATCGCACTTCCGCTGACCGGCTGGCTCGCTTTTCCCAAATTCCTTCTCGAGAGCAAAATAGCGGGCATTCGTTTCTTTGGGCTTTTCACGGTGCCGGTCACGCCCGATCTCGGTCTGCCCTTTGGTCTTCTGCACAGTCTTGGCGGCAAGCTTGGCATAGGTCTCCTCATTCTCCATGTCGCGGCCGCCTTGAAACATCACTTCTACAATCGCGATAATGTCTTGCGCCGGATGCTTCCCTGAACACGATGCCCCCGTCCCTTCGGCCGGTCCGCGTGTGGCTGTTGATCGTGGCTATCATGGTCTTCATGATGGTGATCGTCGGCGGCGCCACGCGCCTCACCGACAGCGGCTTGTCGATCACCGAATGGCGGCCCATCCTCGGCGCCATTCCTCCACTCACCGGCGCCGATTGGCGAGAGGCTTTCGAGAAGTACAAGCTCATTCCCGAATATACCGTCGTCAACAGCGCCATGACTCTGGCGGAATTCAAGGTCATCTACTGGTGGGAATGGGCGCACCGCTTTCTCGGACGGATTATCGGTGCGGTGTTTCTGTTGCCCCTGCTGTTCTTTGCGCTCACCGGACGGCTGCCGCCCGGCGCCTGGCCGCGGCTGTTTGCCATTTTTGTGCTGGGAGGACTGCAAGGCGCGCTCGGCTGGTACATGGTGCGTTCGGGACTGGCCGAGCGCGTCGATGTCAGCCAGTACCGGCTTTCGGCACATCTGACGCTGGCTGCGATTATTTTCGCGAGCCTGATCTGGACGGCATTGCGGATCGGCCGTGAGCCCCGTTGGGTTAAGGATCGCGAAAGGGCCGCCGCATTGATCTGTGTACTGATTGTCATTCAGATCGCGGCGGGCGGTTTCGTCGCGGGCCTTGACGCTGGACAGGGATACAACACCTGGCCGCTGATGGACGGCAAGTTGGTGCCCGAAGGCCTATTCCAACTCGTGCCATGGTGGCGAAACTTCTTCGAGAATGCCATGAGCGTGCAATTCAACCATCGGCTCATCGCTTATGTGCTGGTCGCAGCCGTCGCGGCCCACGCCTATCTGGCGCGGACAAGATCGGCCTTGTTGCTGGTGGGTGCTGTTCTGGCGCAGGCAATGCTCGGTATCTGGACTCTGTTGGCGCAGGCGCCGCTCTCGCTCAGCCTATTCCACCAGGGCGGAGCGTTTCTACTGCTCGCCGCCGCCCTGTGGAACCTGCACCTGCTGCTCAGCCGATCGCCTGCTCAAGGTCGGCAATGAGGTCGTTGACGTCCTCGATGCCAACGGAGAGCCGTACCACTTCCGGCCCCGCGCCCGCCTGCTTCAATTGCTCCGGCGACAACTGGCTGTGGGTGGTCGACGCCGGATGGATGATGAGCGAGCGGGTATCGCCCAGGTTGGCGAGATGCGAAAACAGCTTGACCGACGACACCGTTTTGACGCCGGCGTCGTAGCCACCCTTCAATCCGAATGTCAGCACGGCACCAGCACCACGCGGACAGTATTTCTTGCACAGCGCGTTGTGCTTGTCGTCGGGCAGCCCCGCATAATGAACCCACGTCACCTTTGGATTGGTTTTCAGCCATTGCGCGACCTTAAGTGCGTTGTCGCAATGGCGCTGCATGCGCAAGCCCAGCGTCTCCATGCCGGTGAGGATGAGGAACGCATTGAGGGGCGCGATGCAGGGACCGAGATCACGCAGGCCCAGCACCCGGCAGGCGATGGCAAACGCGATGCCACCGAAT
Source organism: Hyphomicrobiales bacterium (assembly GCA_031365765.1). Classification (GTDB taxonomy): domain Bacteria; phylum Pseudomonadota; class Alphaproteobacteria; order Rhizobiales; family Aestuariivirgaceae; genus Aestuariivirga. The sequence goes on from JANLYR010000010.1 coordinate 5,780, forward strand.
GTCTCGTGCAGCTTGAGACCGTGATAGGATTCATTGGGTTCCGACAGCAGCGGATAGCGGCCGCTCTTCGACCAGTCGAAATTGCCGGCGTCGATGATGACGCCGCCCATTGAATTGCCGTGCCCGCCCATGAATTTGGTGAGGGAGTGGACAACGACGTTGGCGCCGTGCTCGATGGGTTTGCACAGATAAGGCGTGGCCAGCGTGTTGTCGACGATGAGTGGCACCCCCGCCTTCTTTGCGATCTTGGCCACGGCCGCGATATCGGTGATGCGTCCGCCCGGATTGGCGATCGATTCGATAAAGATGGCCTTGGTTTTGGGCGACAGCGCTTTCTCGATCGAGTCCATGTCCTCGGCATCGGCCCACACCACATGCCATCCGAAAGATTTGAACGCATGGCTGAACTGGTTGATCGAGCCGCCGTAAAGCTGGCGCACCGCAACGAATTCATCGCCGGGCTGCATCAGCGTATGGAAGATCAAAAGCTGCGCGCCGTGGCCGGACGCCGTCGCCAAGGCCGCGGTGCCGCCCTCGAGTGCGGCGCATTTCGCTTCCAGAACCGACTGTGTTGGGTTGCCGATCCGCGTGTAGATATTGCCGAAGGCCCTGAGCGCGAACAGGTCGGCGGCGTGTTTTGCATCTTCGAAGACAAAGGCCGTGGTCTGGTAAATGGGCGTGATGCGGGCGCCGGTGGCGGGATCGGGAGAAGCGCCTGCATGCAGCGCAAGTGTATCGAAACCCGGTGTTCTCTCGGCCATGTCGTGTCGCTCCCTGCAGTGTGAGGATGGACTCTTAGCGCGCCCGGGGGCAAACGACAATCATGGCCGTTCCCCGCACGCGAATACTCACACTGCGTCAGCGCAAATTCATCGGAACGCTGGCGACTGTTGCCTTTCTCGTCGCTTATTCCCTGCTGATGATGATGCTGGGCGGCCTCTTCGCCGTGGGCCGCGGCATGGCCATCGAACTCATCTTCTACATCATCGCCGGGGTCCTCTGGCTGCCCGTGGTGATGCTGCTGATCCGCTGGATGAGCAGGCCGGACTAGGCCGTATTGACCCGCCTGAATCCATTCCACAGGGCGAAGGCCGTACCCGAAAGCAGCACGTCGACATAGCGCAGCTTCTGGAATTCTCCCGCCAGCGATACGCGGGGAAGGCCCAGCATGTGATCCTTGTGACCGGAAAAGATGAGCCCCTTGCGTGTGGTGACGGCGGCGGCATATCCGGCCTCCCGTGCCAGGTCGAAATCGCGGGGACCGGCGGAGCCTGGATCGCCGTAAGGGTAGGCTAAATAGCGCGGGCGCACCCCCAGTTCCTTTTCGATCCGCTGCGCCGATTGCACCAGTTCCAGGCGGGCCGCGCTTTCCGTAAGTTGCGCAAGGGCATAGTGATGAACCGTGTGCGCGCCAATCGTGCACAGCGGATCGGCGGCGATCATGCGCAGTTCGTCCCACGACATCGCTTCGGCGGCGCAGATGGCATCGGCATTGACACCGTGGGCCACGCCGAAATTACGGATCCATGTGCGCTGCGCCTCCTGCTCCATCAGGCGCACCGGCCAATACAGCCTCTGCCAGGCCAGTTGCTTCTGGGTGTCGGTACGCGTTGAAAGCGAAATGAGTTGACCCTCGATTTCGGCATCCACATGGGAGGCACCGGCGATCACCGCCTCGAGGATGCGCCACCACAATTCGCAGATGCCGTCATTGATATCCGGTGCCACAAAGATGGTGAACGGACAGTTATGCCGCCGGAAAACCGGACGCGCATGAACCAGATTGTCCCGGTAGCCGTCATCCAAAGTGAAAACCGCGAAGGGCTTCGTCGGCTTTGTATCACCCGTCAGCCGGCCAACCGCCTGTTCCATCGAAACGAGGTCGAAACCCTTGGCTTTTGCCAGCCCGATCACGGCATCGAGAAACCCCGGGGTGACTTCCAGACCCGCGTTGGGCGCAAACCCCCGTTGCAGCCCACCTCCCGGCTTCACATGATGGAGCATGAATATTGCACCGATGCCACCGAAGATGTTGCGGAGGACCTGACTTGCCCCGGAATAATACAACACATCGAGGCTTGTTTTGAGAATTGCCACCTTGGGCATGGTCGTGCGTCCGGATCATTGGTCGATCGGAAAACCTTACGCCGCGGCTGATGAAAAATCCCTTGCACCGATACTGCCACTTCGCCCAGTGCTGTCGCTGTCGGTGCATCACTCAATCGACGATCTGAGCCCCGAATGGACGGATTTCGAAAAAGACGCGGCGTCCACGGTTTATCAAAGCCATATGTGGTGTTCGACCTGGCAGGAAACCGCCGGTGAAGCCCGCAGGACATCACCGCGGATCATCATCGCCAGAAACGCGATTGGCCGGATTGTATTCATTCTTCCCCTGCAATTGCGGCGGAGCCTCGGGCTTCGCATTCTCGAATGGCTGGGCGCTCCGCACTGCAATTACGGATATGGGATTTTTTCCCGGAGTTTCCTGCCTCTCGCTCCAACATGGTTTACGGCCCACGCGCCGGAAGTTTTTGCGCTGGCGGGAAGGATCGATGCCATCGCGCTGACCGACATGCCGGACACCTTGTGCGGCTACCCTCATCCGCTGCGCGCTTTGTTTACCATGCGAGGACCAAACCGATCTTACAGCCTGCCGCTCAAATCCGACTATGACAGCGTCTACGCCAGCCGCCGGTCCAAGGAGTCGCGCCGCACCGCCCGCAAAAAGGATCAAGCCCTGGCACGATACGGCGTGGTGGAATTTGGCCTGCCCAACGGCAAGGACGAAACCCGCCAGGTTCTCGACACCATGTTCCACCAGCAGCAGAGCCGTCTCGCCGAAAAAGGCGTGCATGGAATATTTGGAGAGGCCGAGCGCCGCTTCATTCAGCGCCTGGCGGAGAAGCAGGACGGCGCCAGGCCGTTCCTCCTGCCCTACTGCCTCAAATGCGACGGCGAAGTGCTGGCGGTGATGCTGGGCGGATCCTTTAACGGAACCTATTGGGCCCTCATCTCATCTCTGGCCTGCACGCCCTTGCGGAAATACTCTCCGGGCGATCTGGCATTGCGTTCCACCATCGCCGCGGCCTGCAAAACGGGGCATAAGGCGTTCGATTTCGCCGCCGGCGACACGAGCTACAAGTTGCATTGGGCCAGCGAAGTTCTGGCTCTCAACTCAACGCTGCAGGCGAAAACCCTGCGCGGATTTATCTGGGCGACGTTCGCGGCATTGGGGACGCATGCCAAGCACCGCATCAAGCGCAGCCCCTTCCTGCGCGAGGCGGCTCACGATCTTCGCCGCTGGATCGCCGGCCGCGGTTAGGCGGCCTCCGCTTCCGCCGGGTTGACAGCAATGACCTTGGTCGCCTTCACACCCATCTGGCGCAAAGACTGGGCTGCAGCCAGCGCATCGCCATGGCGTTTGTTCGGCGCAAGGATGAGCGCCGCGTCGCATTTGCGCATCAGGGGAGCGAGGTCGCTCTGGGCTTCCCCGGCATTGATCACAATCATGTCGTAATTGGCGCCGAGCGACAGCAGCATTGGCTCCACGCGCTTGTCCACCGCGGCGAGCGCGCGTGCCGACCGGTCCATCCCGAAACGCAGCAGATGCACGGAAGTTTGGGGGTCGCGGCCGATGACCTTGGTGAAATCCACGTTGCCATTGACAAGTTCCGATATACCGGGTCCAGGAGAGATGCCGGACAGCCTCTCGAGCCACGAACCGCTGCGCGCCATATCGGCGATGATGACCCGGCGGCCCGTTCGGTCCAGTTCTCGCGCCAGGGCGAGGGACGCGCGCGAGGATTCACCGGCGGCCCCTCCAATCGAGGTAACCACAACGCGGCTGGCGGCCATGGTTTCCTGAAGTCCGGTGACCCAGGTCGACATTAGCAGCGCCGTTGCCGCGGCATCGCTTGTATCGCTTGCCGGCACGGAGCCCCCTTGCGCGGTAAAAGGCGATGTAACGGCTGGCAGGCTCTCCGCTCCGGCCCGGTCGTGATACTGGGACGCCGCTGCCACCATCCTGTCCTGCAGACGAGATGCACCTTTCATCAGTTCAAGAATGAAGGCCAGGCCAAGACCGAAGGCCAGCCCGGCAATGGTAATGAGCACGACCATCGGTCCGCGCTTCGGGAACGAAGGAGAAGACGGAACCACGGCACTCTGTATGATCCTCGCGAGGCCAGGTTGGGACGCCAGGTTTTGCCTGGCGCTGGCATCGGCAAAGCGAGACAGCATGGTTTCCAATAAGGTGCGATCAGCGTCCGCCTCGCGCTCGAGCGCTTTGAGCTTCACCTCTTCGAGGTTGGCCCCGGTTTCTTTCACCTTGAGGTTTTCGAGGCTGGACCGCAGCGAAGTCTCGCGCGCGTCTGCGATCTGCGCCTGTTGCTCCAGACCCTGCACGACCTTGAGGGCCTCGCTGCGCAGCTGCCGGTTGGCCCGGTCCAGTTCGTTTCGCGCGGCGACCATGCGGGGATGGGCCGGGAGATACACGGCGGACAGTTCCGCCACCTGCCGGGCGGCGGCGGCCTGCTGTTCCTTGATGGCCTGGATGGCGCCTGAGGACAGCACGTCGCTCGAGGCATCGACAGTTCCCTTGCTTGCCAGAAGCTGCCGGATCGACTGGGCCCGCGCCTGCGCCTCGCTCCGGGCGGCTTCGGCAAGCGTGATCTGGGTATTGAGCTCCGACACTTCCTGCGTTCCCAGGGTGACCGTGGTGCCCTGAAGCAATCCCGCCTCGGCGCGGAACCGTTCGACCGCGGCTTCGGATTCGCCCACCTTGCGGCGTAAATCCGCAATCTGCTGGGACAGCCATTCGCGCGCCCTGCCCGTCGGCAGCGACTGCGATTCGCGCGTCGACAGCACATAGGTTTCGGCAAGCGTATTGGCGACTTTGGCGGCGATGTCGGGTGTGCGCGCCGAATACTTGACCACGATGACGTTCGATTCAGGCAGCTGGTAAACGCTGAGCTGAGTGCGATAGCGAGCCATCGCGCGCTGCTCGGGAGTCATATGCCGCGGATCTTCGCCGAACCCGAGTGCCAGCTGGAGCGCGGTGACGGGCCCCATATTGCCCTTGAGCAAAGGATTGAATTCGGCATTGTTCTCCAGCTTGAGCGCGCCGACGACGCGGCGGCCGAGATCGAGCGAATTCAGCACCGACATCTGGCTGGCAACGATACGGTCGTCGATCACCGCGCGCCGCTCGGTGTCGGTACCCTGGGTGCGGTCAAAAGGCGTGTCCAGATCTTCCACGAGAATCTGCGCTTCGCTCGAATAGACCGGCTTCAACGTATTGACCATGAGCGTACCGCCGACGAGGGCCGCGATTGCGATCCCCGCCACCATGATTTTGCGGCGGCCGATGCCGCGCAGCACATCAATGATGTCGATCGATGCCGAAGGCGGCGCCGTCATGGGTTCACTTGTCCTGATAGTTTCCTGCACGCGCGCAAAGTGACCCGGACATGGTAACCAAAGCCTTAACGGAGGACGGCGGGATTTAAGCACTTGCTAACCATGATTGCCTATCGTGGCCTGGTCGTCATTTCAGGACCGGTTCACTCAGTATGCGTAATGCACTTTTAGCGATTTTGATGTTGCCTCTCGCCGCTTGCTCGCAAGGCTGGGAGCCGCCCTATCCTGAATCGCTTCCGGGAGGCACCGGCATCCTGGCGGACGGAACGCTTGCGGAAGGTCCCCAGGCCGTGTCGAGCGTATCGCAACTGCCCGCCAGGGACGCGCATGGCGCGATCCCCCCGTTTGGCGCCCAAGGAACGGCCGCGGCTTACGAATTTCTCTCGGGCTACCGCGTCGGTGCCGGCGACCGCCTTACCGTCCGTGTCGCGGGCGAAGCTGACCTCACCGCGGAATACCTTGTGGACGGTTCCGGCAACATTTCGCTGCCCTATGTGCAGACCATCAATATCGCCGGCCTCACGGCGGCGCAGATCGAGCGCGTCATCGGCACGAGCCTCAAGCGCGGCTTCCTGAAAAACCCGCAGGTTTCGGTGCAGGTGACAACACTCCGCCCCTTTTACATCCTGGGCGAAGTGGAAACCGCCGGCAGCTTCTCCTATCAGCCGGGGATCACGGTTCAGAATGCCGTCGCCATCGCCGGGGGATACGGCCCGCGCGCCGACCGGGGCGATGTCATGGTCACCCGCAAGAACGCCAACGGGACACTGACCCACAAGGTACCGGTCACCACGCAGATCTATCCGGGCGATATCGTTTATGTCCGCGAACGCTGGTTCTGATCGTCACTGACGATGCGCATTCTTCATGTCTTCCGCACGCCCGTGGGCGGATTGTTCCGTCATGTGCGCGATCTGGCGCGGGGCCAGCATGAGCGCGGCCACCAGGTGGGAATCCTTTGCGACTCCAGTACAGGCGGTGCCACGGGTGCGGGCCTGCTGGAACTGGCCGAGCCCTGTTGCGCCCTGGGCGTCACCCGCATCCCGATCTCGCGCCTGCCGGGCCTGGGCGATTTAGGCGGCATCCGTCAGACTCTGTCGCACGCGCGTAAAATTGCACCCGACATCATCCACTGCCACGGGGCCAAGGGCGGCCTCTATGGGCGGATCGCCGGACGTCTGAACGGTTCCCCCACCGTTTACACCCCGCATGGCGGCAGCCTGCATTATGAATGGCGGTCGCCCGAAGGATTTGTCTTCCTCGCCGCCGAAAAACTGCTGGCCCGCGTCGGCACCGGCATTCACTTCGTCTGCGCGTTCGAGAAAAGAGCCTTTGACGCCAAGATCGGGCTCGGTGCCAAATCCCACGCCGTGGTTCACAATGGTCTATGGCCGGAGGAATTTACGCCCCGCACACTCGATGCCGATGCCACCGACATCCTGTTCGTCGGCGACATGCGCCACCTGAAAGGCGTGGACGTGTTCCTGCACGCCATGAAGAGGCTGGAACCAGGCGTCACCGCCTGCCTCGTGGGCGACGGACCCGATCTCGAAACCTTCCGCAGCCTGGCGAAATCTCTGTCTCTCGCAGCGTCGTTTCCCGGCCGCATGCCAGCCGACAAGGCCTTCCGGCGCGGCCGCATTTTGGTGATGCCATCGCGAGCCGAGTCTTTTCCGTATGTCGTTCTGGAGGCGCTGGCCCAGTCAGTGCCCTTGATCGCCAGCCGGGTGGGCGGCATTCCCGAAATGCTGGACGATGCGCAGATGGTGTCACCGGGCGATGCGGGCGAACTTGCACAGGCGATTGCCGCAGCACTTGCCGCCAATAGTCTCGCCGAGGAAAGCACGAAGCGAACTGAACGCGTAAGGCGGGATTTCACCGCTGCCCGGATGATCGACGGCGTCCTGGCTTTCTACACAAGTGTCATGAATCCGGTTCGAACGGGCACAATACGTTAACCTTGCATTAACCCTGATTAGCCAAGACGAAGTGGCCTTCCCGCGGCGGGCGCGAGGATTGCTGAGCAAGGCGGACCAACCACCCGTCTCGTCTCAAAGCGAAGCACAACATGCGCACCAGCCCTGATAAGATCTATCGCGTCGTACCTGCCGGGTTCCTCAATGACTTCGAGTCGCTGACGGAACGGCCGCGCCACGATATCCGCCGGCAACTGGGAGAAATGCTGACCCGCGCGCCGTTGATTTCCTACCAGATGGCGGCCGTTTTCATGCGTGCGGTAGAGTTCCTGCTCGCCGCCCTCTCCGGTTATTTCCTCGCTGCATATCATCCTGGGTTCGACGCCTCGATCTACTCCAAACTCTATTTAACCGTCATCCTCATGGCGTCGCTGGCCCTTCCCCTCCTCGCCGAGGCCCTCAAACTTTATAGCGTCCATGCCGTTCTCAACCCCTTCGAACATATCCCGCGGCTCGCCACCGCCTGGACCACCATCTTCGCCGCGATCGCCGTGGCGGTGTTCATCACCAAAGCGGGACATGATTATTCGCGGGTGTGGCTTGGCACCTGGTATCTGACCGGGCTGTTGGCATTGGTTGCGGGTCGGATCTTCACCGCGGCACTTGTCAGGCGCTGGAACCGCAACGGACGGCTCGACCGCCGCGCCGTTGTGGTTGGCGGCGGCGAAGCGGCCAGCAAGCTGATCAGCGCCCTGAAAAATTCGAGCAATGCGGACGTTTCGGTCGTGGGCATTTTCGACGATCGCGATGACGAGCGCTCACCACCCATCGAGAACGGCCTGCCCAAACTCGGCAATGTCGGCGAGCTTGTCGATTTCGTCCGCCGCGCCCGCATCGACATGCTGATCGTGGCGCTGCCGCTTTCGGCGGAAGCCCGTCTCCTCCAGGTTCTCAACCGGCTGTGGGTACTCCCCGTCGATATCCGCCTGTCGGCCTATTCGCAGCGCCTGCGCTACCGTCCCCGTGCCTATTCGTATATTGGCAACGTTCCGCTCCTCGACGTCTTCGACAAGCCGATCGGCGACTGGGGCGGCCTGCTCAAGGCGGTGGAGGACAAGGTCATTGCCGCCGTTGCGCTTGTCCTTCTCGCCCCCGTCATGCTGATCGCCGCTGTGGCCGTGAAGCTGGAAAGCAAGGGCCCGGTTTTCTTCAAGCAGAAGCGCTACGGCTTCAACAACGAGCTGATTGAAGTCTACAAGTTTCGCTCGATGTTTCATGAAATGCGCGACGCCGACGCAAGCAAGCTGGCCACCAGGAACGATCCCCGCGTGACCCGCGTCGGCCGCTTCATCCGCAAATCGAGCGTCGACGAACTGCCGCAACTCTGGAACGTGCTGAGGGGCGAACTATCCCTCGTCGGTCCGCGGCCCCATCCCACCAAGGCAAAGGCAGCCGAGCGCCTGTATGATGACGTGGTGGACGGTTATTTCGCCCGCCACCGGGTCAAACCCGGCATCACCGGCTGGGCCCAGATCAATGGCTGGCGCGGCGAAACCGACACGGCGGAAAAACTTCAACACCGTATCGAGCATGACCTGTATTATATCGAAAACTGGTCGCTGGCTTTCGATTTCCAGATCCTGCTCCGCACTCCCCTCGCATTGTTCAAGACGAAGGATGCCTATTGACGGAAACCTACTACCCCGTCCGCCTGTTCGGCATCTCGCTCGGCCAGATGCAGGCGGCGGCCATTTGGCTGATGATGGCCTCCAGCTTCTTTGTCATCATCGAGCCGGCCCCCTGCGACCTGTTATTCATCGTGGCCCTGTTCACCTACCTGTGGTCGGGGCTTTCGCTCTCGGTGCTTGTGCTGCCGATGGTCATCTATCTGCTGCTCTACAATTTCGGCGGCTTCATCAGCTTCCTCGAAATCTCGAACGAGGGTAAAGCCGGAATGTTCGTGCTGACTTCCGCTTATATGGCGGTGTCGGCGGTGTTCTTTGCATTCTACGTGGCCCAGGATCCGCTGCGCCGCATCGCCATTTTCAAAAACGGCTACCTCGTCGGGGCCTTGATCGCAGCAATCATCGGCATCGCCGGCTATTTCGACTTTAACGGCATGGGCCACACACTCTCTCCCATCGGCCGTGCCCAGGGTACCTTCAAGGACCCCAACGTGCTTTCGACCTATCTGATCCTGCCTGCGCTTCTCCTCGTTCAGGGCTTCATGCTGGGGACGCAGCGCCACCGCTTTATCTCGGGTGCCGTGCTGCTGGTCATCCTCGCCGGTCTGTTCCTTGCCTTCTCGCGGGGCGCCTGGATCAGCTTCGCGCTGGCTTCCGGGATGCTGGTTCTGCTCACCTTTGTGCTGATGCCGTCGCGGCCCTTGCGCACGCGGATCGTTCTCATGTCCATTCTGGGCCTGGCACTGGTCGTGGGGCTGCTGGGCCTGCTGCTGACCATTCCGGAAGTGGGTTCGCTGTTCGCCGACCGCGCCACCCTGGTCAAGGATTACGACGCGGGCGAGCGCGGGCGCTTCGGCATCCAGCTCAACAGCATCCCCTATCTGCTGGAACGGCCGCTGGGCTTCGGCCCGACGCTGTATCGCAAGCTGTTCTCCCAGGATCCGCACAACGTCTATCTCAACGCCTTTGCTTCCTATGGCTGGCTGGGCGGAATATCATACCTGCTGCTGGTCCTCAGCACGCTGATCGTCGGTGCCCGGACAATCCTCATCCGCACCCCGTGGCAGCATGTGTCGATCGTCATTTTCTGTGCCCTGACCGCGACGATCTTTCAGGGCATTCAGATTGACACCGACCACTGGCGCCATTTTTATTGGATGCTGGGTCTGATGTGGGGACTCTACGCCGCCTCGGCGGCTTACGTGCCGGCCTTCAGGCTGCGGGCCTAAGCCGGAAAGTCCTGGAAAAACTGGTCGGAGCGCGGGGATTCGAACCCCGGACCCCTACCCCCCCAGAGTAGTGCGCTACCGGGCTGCGCTACGCTCCGACCGAGCCCGAGCCTCTAGCATTGTCTTTTCCGATCGGGAAGCCTTAACTTCGGCAAGCTGCTTTCAGATGCGGCCGCCATCGAGAAGTTTGCGTGCATCGCCCAGATCGCGGAGTGCGGCTTTCAGGCTCTCCGCATGGGTTTCCGACAGGCGGTGGACAATCTGCTGAACTTCACCAATGGCACCACCTGGCCTCGCTAGCGGCGCCTTGCCGGGGGCGGGCTTGGCCAGTTCCGCCGGTTTGGCTTCCGCCGCGGCTTCGCTTGCGGCATCGCGCTTGCGCGCGACGATTTCGCCGCGCCCGACGCCCATCACATGCGCGACACCCTCTTCCTTGAGGATGCGCTGGACGCCGCGGATCGTATAGCCCTCGCCATAAAGCAGGCTGCGGATGCCCTTGAGAAGACCCACGTCGGCGGGACGGTACAACCGCCGGCCGCCTGCCCGTTTCATTGGCTTGATCTGGGCGAACCGCGTTTCCCAGAAGCGCAGAACATGCTGCGGCACGTCGAGTTCCTCGGCGGCTTCGCTGATCGTGCGGAACGCCTCTGGCGCCTTTTCCACTGTCATGCCTTAGGCAAAGCCCCGTCAGTCGTCATCGCTGCCGGGCTCCAGACCGTTGATGACGTTCTTCATCACCTGGCTCGGCCTGAACACCAGAACCCGCCGCGGCGTGATCGGCACTTCTTCGCCGGTTTTCGGATTGCGGCCGATGCGGCCGTTCTTGGAACGCACCATGAAAGTGCCGAACGACGACAGCTTGACGGGTTGCCCCTCGACCAGCGTGTCCGACACGAGGTCGAGCACGGATTTTACCAGATCGGCGGATTCAGTGCGCGACAGACCGATCTTACGATGGACCGCCTCGCTGAGATCGGCGCGGGTTAGAGTCTTGCCTGCCATATCGGAGCCCCCCGGACAAGTTCGTGAACGTTAATCTGGTTCGTTGCGCGAGGTCAATAGAAACATCACGAACTCAAAGACTTAGAGCGTGCGTTTAATAGCGTACGAGAGCCGCGCCCCAGGTGAAGCCTCCCCCCATGGCCTCCATCAGCACCAGATCCCCGCGCTGGATGCGCCCATCCTTTACTGCAACGTCAAACGCAAGCGGGATGGAGGCGGCAGAGGTGTTGCCATGCTGGTCGAGCGTGATGACAATCCGTTCTTCGCGGATACCGAGCCTGCGGGCCGTGCCCTCGAGGATGCGGCGATTGGCCTGATGCGGCACGAACCAGTCGATATCGGCGGGCGTAAGCCCCGCCGCGCGGATGGTCTCGTCCATGACCGCTGCGATATTGGTGACGGCGTGCTTGAAGACTTCCTTGCCCTCCATCCGGAGATGGCCGACCGTCTTGGTTGTGGAAGGCCCGCCGTCCACATAAAGCTTGCCGCTGTGGCGGCCATCCGAACGCAGCCGCGTTGCGAGAATGCCGCGATCGGCCATGGTGCCGCTCTGCTCCTCGGCGCGCAGCACCACCGCTCCCGCGCCATCGCCGAACAGGACGCAGGTGGTGCGGTCGGACCAGTCGAGAATGCGCGAGAAGGTTTCCGAACCGATGACGAGTGCTACTTGCGACTGGTTGCAACGCATGAAATTATCCGCCGTGGCGAGCGCGAAAACGAAGCCCGAGCACACCGCCTGTAGATCGAAAGCGGACCCTTGCCGCACGCCGAGATCGTTCTGGATCAAGGCGGCGGTGGCGGGAAACGTGTTGTCCGGAGTCGATGTGGCGAGGATGATCAGATCGACGTCGCTTGCCTCGATCCCAGCGTGAGACAAGGCCTTTCGCGCCGCCTCGGTGCCAAGTGTCCGCGTCGTCTCGCCGTCGGCGGCGATGTGGCGCGCCTTGATGCCGGTGCGTTCGACAATCCATGCGTCGCTGGTGTCGACGATTTTGCTGATGTCGGCATTGGTCATCACGCGCGCCGGCAGCGCCGAGCCCACGCCCGCGATCACGGAGCGGCGAATGTCAGGAATGGTGTGCCACTCCCACCGCCTGCGGCGCCAGCATCAGCCGATTGATTTTGGCAACGTCGGTTTCGATCTTGCTGACGAGGTCGTTCCGCACCATCTCGATCGCCACATCGACGGCGGTCGCAAAA
>JANLYR010000084.1:0-12533 GCA_031365765.1 Hyphomicrobiales bacterium
TGCCATCCGGCGCGAAACATCTCTCAAACGCTGGCGGCGAAAATGGAAACTCGAACTGATCGAAAAATCTAACCCCGAATGGGGACGTTTTATTTGAATCGTTCTGAAAGTCTGGGTGACCGGGTTGATCCCCGGATCAAGTCCGGGGACGGTCATGGACAGAGGGGGAGACGTCAGTTCTCCATCTTGCCACTGCCCTTGATCCTTGCCTCGCGCAAGTGAAGGTTTTTTTGGGGTTGTTTGAAATCTCCGGCAATCGCCAGATCGAAAATCCTTTTTCTCAATTCGCGAACCAGGGCTTCGCGGTCTTCGATGTGGTCGAGCTCGGCGAAGGGGATGGGGGCGCCGACGCGCACTTTGAGGCTGGTGCCGATCCGCCTTGCGGTTTCGCGGAAGACGAGTGACAGGCGGAGCGTAAGGCTCAGATGGCTGGCGAGTTGGAACAGGCGGCTGTTCTGGCCGACGAAGAACACCGGCACCACGGTGGCGCGCGACATTCTGAGGAGCTTCGCGGTGAATGGCGCCCATGGCAGATCGACGGCGGGGCCGCCTAGGGGTTTTTCCGATGTCGAGACGCCCCCTCCCGGAAAAATACCAACCGCGTGTCCCTGGGCCAGCCAATCCTGCGCGGCGCGCCTTGATTTCACATTCGTCTCGCGCGCCTCGCGCGTCGGCGCGAAGGCCACCGGCAACAGGTTGGCGGCGGCTTCCGGCGCCTGGCACAGAACGTCGTTGGCCAGGACCTTCGTGTCGGGCCTGACTTTGGTTGCAAGCCAGGTGAGGGTAATGCCGTCCAGCACGCCGTAAGGATGATTGGCGATGAACAAGACGGGGCCGGTCGCGGGCGTTGCCGCGAGGGCTTCAATGTCATAATCGACCCTGAGTTTCAGCAGGGCAATGGCGGAGTCGAAGAAGCCCGAGCCGGCGCGCAGGTTTTCCTGGTGCGCGACATAGAGCTTTTTCAGCTTGCGCTGGCCGCCGAATTTTTCGATGGCCTGGATGACGGCGCGCTGCAGCGCCGGCTGTTCGGCCGTCGAATAGGAAAAGCGCACCGCTTTGGGTTTTGCTGGATCGGGCCGTTTCGGCATCGCGCGGAGCGCCAGGTTAAGTATGCTCATCACTCGCTTTCCATGATCGCGGCTGTAACGCAAGCGTCATGTAGCGCGGGCCAGACAACACGATGATGACGGGTGTTCAGGCCGCCGTTTCGGTGGCGATCCCCAAACCCAGCACGCGGCAGATGGCGTAAACCAGATCGGCGCGGTTGAGCGTGTAGAAATGGAACGAGGTGACGCCTTCGCGGCGCAGTGCCGTCACCTGTTCGGCGGCGACCATGGCGGCAACGAGGTTGCGGGTTTCCGGATCATCGTCCAGCCCTTCGAAGCGCCGCGCCAAAGCCGGGGGAATATGCGCGCCGCATTTCGCCGCGAATTCGCTGACGCGGGCGAAGTTGGTGATGGGCAGGATGCCCGGCACCAGTTCGATCTCGATGCCGCGCGCCATGATGCGGTCGCGCAGCCTCAGGAAAAAGGCGTTGTGGAAGAAAAACTGGGAGAGCGCGCGGGTGGCGCCGTGCTCGGCCTTGTCCGCCATGAAGGCCAGATCCTCCTCGATCGACACCGATTCGGGATGGCGTTCGGGATAGGCGGTGACCGAGACTTCGAAGCCGCCGATTTCCTTGATGCCGCGCACCAGGTCGGCGGCGTTCCGGTAGCCTTGCGGGTGGGGCGTGAACTTCTCGCCGACGCCGCCCGGCGGATCGCCCCGCAGCGCCACGATGTGACGCACGCCAGCATCCCAGTAGTCGCGGATGACGGCGTTCACATCTTCCTTGCTGGCGCCCACACAGGTCAGATGGGCCGCAGGCTTTACCTGCAGCCCCGACGAGATGCGGCGCACCGTCTCCAGCGTGCGGTCGCGCGTGGTGCCGCCCGCGCCATAGGTGACGGAGACGAAATGCGGACGGATCGATTCGAGCTTGGCGATGGTGCGCCAGAACGTCTGTTCCGCTTCGCCCGGCTTGGGCGGGAAGAATTCGAACGAGACGGTCAGTCCATCGGCGCTGGAGGTCATCATGGGGTGCGGTCCGTTACTGCCGGAAAGGCATTGGATTTGGCGGTTTCGACGCGGGGTTTGGCGGCGAGCCACAGCGAAACGGTAAGACCCGCCTGGCTCTCGGGCGGGGGCATCAGAACATGTTGCGCCAGACGCAGGCCACAGCGCGCCAACCAGATTTCCATCTGCTCGGCGGCGATGCCGAGGCGGCGATGGGCATGATCGGTCCGCAAGGTTTCGAGTTCATGGGGGGCGAAATCGACGATCAGCAGGCGGCCACCGGGGGCCAGCACGCGCGCGGTTTCGCCCAGCGCCCGGGCAGGATCGTCAAGATAGTGCAGAACCTGGTGGATGGTGATGAAATCGGCAAAGCCGTTGCCAAAGGGCAGGGCGCAGATATCGCCGTGGCGGACCTGCAGGTGGCGGAAATCGCCCTGCTCCAGACCGGCGCGGGCGATGGCCAGCATGTCGCGGCTCGAATCGATGCCGATCGACTGGCTGGCGCGCTGGCTGAAGGTGCGGAGGACGGACCCGGTGCCGGTGCCCAGATCGAGGTGAAGCCGGATGGGTTCGGGACCGGCAAGGCGCAGCATGGCGTCGCGCATCTCGTCGTCACGCACATGAAGCGAGCGGATCTTGTCCCAGTGGGCGGCGTTGGCGCTGAAATAGCGGCTGGCCATTTCGGCGCGCTGGAGGCGGATTTCCTCGATCCGCGCGATGTCGCGCGAGAGGAGGGCATCACCGTTGGGCAGGAGATCGACGATGGCCCGCCCCAGGGCGCCGCCAAGGGTCTGGTCGCGCAGGCGGAACAGCACCCAGTTGCCCTCCTTGTGGCGCACCAGCAGGCCCGCCTCGGCCATCAGTTTGAGGTGGCGGCTGACGCGGGGCTGGCTCTGGCCCAGAATCTGGGTCAGTTCGCTGACATTCAGTTCGCCATGCGACAGGGCGAACAGGATGCGGATACGGGTCGCTTCCGCCGCCGCTCTCAATCCCGCCAGTAATTCGTCCATCGGTCCCTCGTTATAATCATATAAACATATCTTTATGTGTATCTCAACAGCCTTGTTTGCAGCTTCGGCACAAGGACATCGAATTGTGATTTCGCCGTCTCGCGCATTGGTTTAAGGAGCTATTCGCGGCGAAGCTAAGCCATGCATGGAGACCACATGAAACGATTGACCCCCGGCGGCCTGACCAGGCGCCGCTTTGCGGCTGCCCTGCTTGCAGCGCTTTTTACAGGGACAGCGCTCAATCCTTCGCTGGCCAGTGCCGCCGCCGGCCCCGCTGAAAATTACGTAAGCAAGATCGCCGATGACGTCATGAGCCTGGCCAATAGCGGGCAGAAGGGCAAGGCGCTGCAGAACCGCTTCGCGGCGCTGATGAACCGCTACATCAACCTCCGCGGCATCGCGAATTTCGCGCTTGGACCTTACCAGTCGAAGCTGCCCGGCAACAAGAAAGATGAATTCTATCGCCTCGTCGGCCTCTACGCCGCCGGACTTTTTTCGTTCTATGTCGAAGATTTTCGCGGCACCGAGCTGGAAATTCTCTCAACCGCGAAGCAAGGCAAGTTCACCGTCATTCAAACCGCCATCAAGCTGAAAGGCGGCGGACGCGAACAGGTGCGCTGGCGGCTGGCGGGCGGGGACAACGGTTTCCGGGTGAGCGATGTCAACCTCAAGGGCGTGTGGCTGACCATCTCCATGAAAAAGCGTTTCGGCGACGTGCTCAAGCGCTCCAACGGAGATTTCGATGCCCTTTTCGCGGAACTGCGCGAAGCCGAGTCGTGGTAGGCCCGTGGGGTTGACGGGAAGAACCCGTGTCCATTAAACCGAGCGCCATGACGTATGAGCACTCCCGCATGACAGGCACCAACAGGGCAATTTCCCGTCCGATTTCAAGGCGCTCGCTGCTGGCCCTGGTTGCGGTTGCGGCGGCCGGCCCAGCCCTTGCCGCGGAGCATCCGGCCCTCGACGTCATGCGCCAGGCGGCGAAGGAATTTCTCAACGCCAACCGCCAGGGAACGCTGGCCAGCTTCAAGACCGTCCTGCAACGGCATGCGGCCATTCCCGACATCGCCCTTTATTCGCTTGGCCAGTACAAGACGAAGCTGCCGGAGGAGCAACGCGGCCGATATTATGGCGGTGTCGTCAATTTCATGGCGCGCTATTTCGCCGATCAGTCGCGGCAGTACAGGCTGGCCAAATACGAACTGGGAGCGGCCTCCGACAGCGGGGAGGAGGTGCAGGTGAGCAGCAAGGTCTTTCTGCTGTCGGGCAAGACCTATACGGTGAACTGGGTTCTGGCCAAGCGCGAGGGCAAGTTCAAGATCGTCGATGTGAAAGTTCTGGGCTTCTCGCTGGTCTATCTGCAGCGCAATCTCTTCACCGCCTTTCTGTCGAAGCGCAATGGCGATGTGACGCAGCTTGTGGGCGCCCTCATTCGCTGAGCGGCAAACGGTCTGTTAATATCCCGATCCTAATTTCCCGGCCGCATGATATTTCGCGCGCCTGGTTTGATCCCGCTCCTCGCCTTCCTTTTGGCCGGCTGTTCGTCCGAGCAGTATTTCGACACCAAGGGTTTGCGCGCGCCGGTCGTCATGTGCAGCGTCAAGCCATCGGATCTGGGCTCCGCCGAACGCATCCGCGATGTCGATGAAGGCAATGGCTGCGAGATCGAAAATGCCTGGCGCATAAATTCCATAGCCAATGTCCAATTTAGCCAGCCAGCGACCGTCAATTGCGGATTGGCGGAACCGCTCAACGACTGGATCACCAACACCGTTCAGCCGGCAGCCCAGAACCAGTTCAGTGAAAGGATCGTGGGCGTCGACGTCGCGGCGTCCTATTCCTGCCGGCCGCGCAACAATGCACGGGGCGCCAAAATGAGCGAACACGGCTATGGCAACGCGATCGATATCTCGGCCTTTACGCTGGAAAGCGGCCGCAAGGTGAAAGTGGCGGGCGGCTGGTGGGGGTCGAGAGGAGAAAAGGCATTTCTGCGTCAGGTGCGGGGCGAGGCCTGCGGCCGGTTTTCAACGGTGCTCGGACCGGGCTCGGACCGCTATCATTCCGACCATTTCCATCTCGATCTGCAAAATCGCCGCAGCGGCCAGGCCTATTGCCACTGATCGCGACGTTGCTTTTCACCGGCGCAAGGGGCATATGACGGCAATGGAACAGGAAATCGTCCCGCCTGAAACTATCCCGCGTACCACCTCACAGGCCTTCAGCCCGCTCGGCTGCATGTTGGCGGCCTCGGGCATGACGCTGCTTGTTCTCACCAAGCTCGGCGCGGCGATGGCGGTTTCAGTGTGGGCATTCTCCAAGCTTCTGGGCCTGCCGGAATGGCTGATGTTCGCGCTCATGGCACTGGGGATCATTCCGGTGATCTGGGCCACGGTCTGGACGGCGGGCCGCGCCTGGCATGTGGAACGCCGGCTGGCGGCACACCTTGACATCGACACGCCGGTTTTCACGGTCGGCCACTATTTCCGCAAATCCTGATATCCGTTCGCGGACAGGTTGCTCCCCGTAGCATGACGATCTGGACTCGCGTTGCCGAAAGCCTCACCGCCATCGGCGACTCGATCGAGGGCTTTCTCACGAAACTTGCCAGCCGGAGGCCGACGCCGCCGGAAAAATCCATTGGCTTCACCATCGGCATGATCGCCCTTGGGGCCAAGATGGCCAAGGCCGATGGCCTCGTGACGGGAGAAGAGATCACCGCCTTCAAGCAGGTGTTCCATGTGCCGCCCAGTGAACTTGCGGGCGTTGCCCGGGTGTTCAACCTGGCCAAGCGCGACACCGCCGGCTACGACAGCTATGCGCGGCAGATCGCCAGGCTGTTCCAGAGCAAGGCGGCGATCCTCGAAGATGTGCTGGACGGACTTTTCCATATCGCCAAGGCCGACGATGCGCTGCATCCCGCGGAACTGGCCTATCTGGCGCAGGTTGCCTCGATCTTCGGTTTCTCGGATGAGGATTTCTTCCGGATCAGGGCCCGTCACATCGCCGCCGAGGATCCTTACGGCGTGCTGGGGATTTCTCCGGGCGCATCGCCCGATGCCGTGAAGCAAGCTTACCGCAAGCTGGTGCGCGCGCATCATCCCGACCGGCACATCGCGGCCGGGATGCCGCGCGAAATGGTGGCGATCGCCACCGAGCGCCTCCAGCGCATCAACGCGGCCTATGACCGGATCACCAAGCAGGCGGCCGCATCGTGATCCGTTCCCGGCTGGCGCATGATTTCGTGCTGTCGCCCAACATCGGTCCCCGCCGCGGTGGGGCGCGGGTGTCGAATCTGGTGCTGCACTATACCGGCATGGCGAGTGCTGCCCGGGCGGTCGCGTGGCTGTGCGATCCCGCTTCGCATGTTTCCTGTCATTACCTGGTGGATGAAGCAGGCCGGATCACCCAGATGGTGGGGGAAGAAATGCGGGCCTGGCATGCCGGCGTCTCGTCATGGCGGCAGGAGCACGACATCAATTCCGCCTCGATCGGCATCGAAATTCACAATACGGGCCACGCGCTGGGTTATGCCGAATTTCCAGGCGCGCAGATGCAAGCGGTGATGACCTTGTGCCGCGACGTGCTTTCGCGCCATGCGATCGCGGGGCGCGACGTCGTTGCCCATTCCGACATTGCGCCGCAACGCAAAAGCGACCCCGGCGAGAAATTCGACTGGCGGCTTCTCCACGGTCACGGGATCGGCCACTGGGTCGAGCCCACACCGCTCGGCGATGGCGCGGCCATACAGACGGCTGAGGCGACGCGGGAATTTCAGCAAGGGCTGGCGGATTATGGTTACGACGTCGCGGTGAATGGCGTGCTGGACCAGAAAACGAGATTTGCGGTCACCGCTTTCCAGCGACATTTCCGGCCCGAACGGGTCGATGGAGTCGTTGATGTTTCGACCGTGTCGACGCTCGGCAGGCTGCTGCGGGCGCTCTGAGCTAACCCGCCGACGCGATGTAGGATTTCATTTCCTCGGCCTCGCGCTCGACCGATGCAATGCGCAGCTTCACCACATCGCCGATCGAGATCATGCCGATCAGCGCACCATCCTCAACCACGGGCAAATGGCGGATGCGGTGTTCGGTCATCAGGCTCATGAGTGCGGCCTCGGTATCGCCCGGGCCGCAGGTCCGGACTTTCGTGGTCATAATTTCGGCCACGGGTTTGGACAGCGCCCCGGCCCCATCGATCGACAATGCGCGCACGATGTCGCGCTCCGACACGATTCCCACCAGCGCGCCTTTGGTGTCACGCACCAGAACGGCGCCGATGCGGTTTTTGGCCAGCGTAGTCGCGACATCCTGAACCGTCTCGGTTGGTGCCGCGCTGATCACCGACCGGCCCTTGATGTTGAGGATGTGTGCAACCGTCATGAGGTCCTCCCTTGACTGCCGCCATCCTAGCACAAAAAACCTAGGTTCGCATCTCTCCGCGGTCGAGCAGATAAAACGCCGCCAGGCCCGTGACGAAACCGCCGAGATGGGCTTCCCAGGCGATGCGAGCTTCGTCCATGAACGACATGCCGGTCCAGCCGGTGGCGCCCGAGAACAACGTCATCAACAGCCACACCGCGCACATCGTCAGTGCGTTGCGATTGCGCAGAAGTTCGGCGAAGGACAAGGGGCGGATGGCGCGAAGGTCCGAGCGATAGCTGCCGGACCAGTTCATGCCGGGGCTGAACATCACCGGGATGGCGGCGGCGAGAAGGCCCGATACCGCCCCCGATGCGCCGATGAGGATGGCGGCCTCGCCCCAATGCAGCGCCAGGCTGGCAAGCGCGCCGCCCACCGCGGACGCCGCCATCAGCAGGACAAAGGGCAAGGCTTCCAAGCGCCGCGCCGCGACCGTGCCGAACACCAGAAGCCACAGGCAATTGAACAGCAGATGCATGAAATCGCCATGCAGGAATGCGTAGGTCACCAGGCTCCACACTTGTGAGCCGGGGATCATCGGGAAAGTGGGATCGGTAAAGCGGGCGGGAATGAAGGCGAAGGCGTGGATGGCCCAAATCTGCCAGCTCTCTCCCGCCAGCCAGAGGCCGACATGAATCGCCACCAGCACGGCGATCGAGATGAGGACCGCCGGCGGCGATCTCACAATGGGTCCGGGCCGCGACGGCGTTTGTTCTTCAGGCACGTTGTTTCCGATCTGGCATGGCCTCTGCACCACTTGCCCCAAGAGTACACGAATGGCACAGCGAGCGAACATGTTGGTTAACGAAGACCTCATTACAAACCAAGCGGATTTCCTGATCCTGCATCCGGGAAACCGCGCTTTGTTCCGCTATTGGGAGAGGGTGCGCGGAGAACGCGCCGCGCCGCTGCGGACCGATGTCGATCTCAAGCAGGTGCGGCCTTATGTTGGCAGCCTGTTCATCATCGAGCGCCGCGGCGACAACTATTGCTGGCGCATTGCCGGAACAAAGCTGTGCGAGATCTACCGCCGCGAGCTGACGGGCGGGGACTGCCTGGCGGAACACGATGCGTTCGAGCGCACGACGATCTCCCGCTATCTGGCCAGCACCGTCGACAACCTGCAGCCCTGCGTGCTCCGGTTCCGGCTCAAAACATCGCGCGGCGACCTTATCGGCGTAGAAATGCTGGGCCTGCCCATCCAATCCGGCAATGGCGATACCATTCACATTTTCGGCGGGGTTTTCCCTTTCCGTGAAATCGGCCCGATGGCCTATGAAGCAATCACCGGCGTCGAGCTTTCCGGGGCCCGGTCGATCCATACCGAGCATCTGCCGGGGGATGTGCTGGTGGCGCGGCTGAAGGGTGCCGGCGGGGCTCGCCCGCTCCGGCCGTTCCGCGTGGTCAAGGGCGGCCGCGACAGCTGAAGCGCTTGTCTTAACGCTGCGTTTACGCGATGGGCTCTAGGGTGTGAGCCGCCAGCCCGAGGGTCGATCCGCCGTGAACGCTACCGCCCAATCCGAAGCCGCGACACCGGAATCGCCACCGACGCTGCTGCATACGCTGTTCGGGCGCTTCATGCTGCCCGACATGAGCGAACACCCTTGCCAGGTTAACGATATTTCGATCGACGGCGCGGTTTTCCTGACCAACCACATGACTGAGGCCGGGCAGAGCCTTGTTGCCTATCTCGAGGAGGTGGGACGGATCGAGGCCATGTCGGGTGCGCCGGTCGCGGGCGGGTTCCATGTCACCTTCGCACTGACGGGCGCGCGCCGCGAGCGGCTCGAGACGCGGCTCAAATGGCTGTCGCAGAAACAGGCCGGCGGCTCGATCGAGGACCGCCGCCACACACGCTATGAACCGCGCGAATCGCGCTCGCAGATCACCATGCCGGACGGGCGCGAATATCCATGCGAGGTGGTCGACATCTCGCTTTCGGGGGCGGCCATCAAGGTCGATGTGATGCCGAGCCTCGGCACCTATATCCTGCTGGGCAAGATGCATGGCCGGGTGATCCGCTATCTGGGCGACGGCGTGGCAATCGAATTCGTCAAGCCGCTCGAGCGCGGACAATTGCGCGAACATATCGTCTAGCCAGTCGCAGTTGTCCCGTCCTAGACTGTTCTCCGAAAACCGGGGAGCGATCGATCGATGGCCAGTCTCAAGGATTACATGACGCTCGCCGCGGTTCCCAAGGGTGGGACACTGGCGGGGCGCATCTGGAACCCCGCCGTGCGGGGCCCATCGGTGGTGAAGGCCGCCGACGGCAAACTTTTCGACATCAGCCATACGTTTCCGACGATGCGCGACCTGTGCGAGACGGCGGACCCGGCGCACGCCATTGACTCCGCCGATGGCGCCCCCGTTGGTACGGTCATCGACATTCTGCGCAATACACCGTTGACGGACCGCGACCCCGCAAAGCCGTGGCTGCTGCCGCCCATCGACCTGCAGGCGATCAAGGCGGCGGGCGTCACCTTCGCCACGTCGATGCTGGAGCGGGTGATCGAGGAGCGGGCGCGCGGCAACCCTGAAGCCGCCGCCGACATCCGCGCCAGCATTTCGACGCTGATCGGCGACGACCTGTCGCGCCTCAAGCCCGGCTCGCCCGAAGCCAGTGAAGTGAAGAAGATGCTGATGGCCAAGGGCGTGTGGTCGCAATATCTGGAAGTCGGCATCGGCCCCGATGCGGAGATCTTCACCAAGTCGCAGGTGCTGGCCTCGGTCGGCCACGGCGCCGAGGCGGGGCTCAATCCCATTTCCAAGTGGAACAATCCCGAGCCGGAGGTGGTGATCGTTGTGTCATCGGCGGGCCGCATCGTGGGCGCCATGCTGGGCAACGATGTCAATCTGCGCGATGTCGAGGGCCGCTCCGCGCTGCTCCTTGGCAAGGCCAAGGACAACAATGCGAGCTGCGCGCTGGGGCCGTTCATCCGCTTTTTCGACGCGGGCTTCAGCCTCGATCAAGTGCGCCGGATTGAGCTTTCGCTGAAAGTCGAGGGTGAGGAGGGCTATGTGCTGAACGGCTCGTCCAACATGGCGAAGATCAGCCGCGATCCCGCCGATCTGGCCCAGCAGATGCTCAATCGGCATCATTGCTACCCCGACGGCGCGGTGCTGTTTCTCGGCACGGTGTTCGCACCCGTCGAGGACCGCGACGTCAAGGGCCAGGGCTTCACCCACAGGCTGGGCGACATCGTCACAGTCTCGTCGCCGGAACTCGGCATTCTGGCCAACCGCATGGTGGCGTCCGACCAGGCCGAGCCGTGGACGTTCGGCGCGAGCCATCTGATGCGCAACCTGGCGGGACGGGGGTTGCTTTAGGACCAACCGGCCTTCACACCCATCGCTCCACCCGCAGCCCATCGACCCGGTCCAATTCCCGCATATTATTTGTCACCAGTATCAGCCCTTGCGCGCGCGCGATGCCGGCGATCATCACATCATAGGCGCCGATCATCTGGCCGCCGCGTTCCAGGCTTGCGCGGATGTGGCCCGATTGCAGGGCGGCCCGGCTGTCGAATGGAAGCAGTTCGAGCCTGGCCGTAAACGAGTCAATCACTGCCAGCCGCGTTTGCGGCGCGTCATACTTTTCGGCGCCATAGGCAAGTTCGAACAAGGTGACATCGGAAATCGCCATGCGGCCGTCATTGGTTTTGAACTGCGCCACCAAGCCTGCGCTGCGGCCTTTCATGGCGTGAATGCAGATGTCAGTGTCGAGCAGATAAGCGAGCATCAGACCGGGTTGCGGCGCTGGGGCAGGGGCTGCGCCCGGTCGGACAGAAAATCATTGTCCAGCCGGGGGCCGGCGAAGAAGGCATCCCAACTTTCACCGGCCGGAACGACGAGGCGCCCGTTGCCCTGCCTGATAATGTCCACGCGCTTCACATGCTCGGGCAAGGCCACCGCCTTCGGCAAGCGCACGGCCTGGCTCTTGTTGGTTTTGAAAACAGTCGATTGCGTCATGACGATCCTCAGGATATACGCCATGGATATACACACATCAATCGTCTGTTTCAAGCCGATGGCCGTCCAGGGACGTAGCTTGACAAAGCTTGACCTCCATGCGCCTTGTCCCGCGCCTTCCTTGAACGAGTGAGTGATGATGCACGAATACCGGAGCCATACCTGTGGCGAATTGCGAATGGACCATGCCGGCGGAGACGCGGTGCGGCTGTCGGGATGGGTGCATCGGGTGCGCGACCATGGCGGGCTGCTGTTCATCGATCTTCGCGACCACTATGGCCTGACACAGGTCGTCGTCGATCCGGCGTCGCCCGCTTTCGCGCAGGCCGAGAAGCTGCGCGCCGAATGGGTGATCCGGGTCGATGGTACGGTGCGGGCGAGGCCCAAGGGCACCGAGAACCACGAGCTTCCCACGGGGCTTGTCGAAATTTTCGCCGGCGAGATCGCGGTTCATTCGCAGGCGGCGGAACTGCCGCTGCCGGTGTTCGGCGACACCGAATATCCCGAAGACATGCGGCTGCGCTATCGCTTCCTCGACCTGCGCCGCGACCGCATCCATCGCAACATCATGAAGCGGGGCGCCATCATCGATTCGCTCAGGCGGCGGATGAAGGAGGGCGGCTTCTTCGAATTCCAGACGCCAATCCTCACCGCGTCCTCGCCCGAGGGCGCGCGTGATTATCTGGTGCCGAGCCGGGTGCATCCGGGAAAATTCTATGCGCTGCCGCAGGCGCCGCAGCAGTTCAAGCAGCTCATCATGATGTCGGGCTTTGACCGCTATTTCCAGATCGCACCGTGCTTTCGCGACGAGGATGCGCGCGCCGACCGTTCGCCCGGCGAGTTCTATCAGCTCGATATCGAGATGAGCTTCGTGACGCAGGACGATGTGTTCGAGGCTGTCGAGCCGGTGCTGCGCGGCGTGTTTGAGGAAATTGAAGAGAAATATAAGCCAAATCCGAAAGACAGGTGGCCGGTGACGGCCAAATTTCCCAAGATTACCTATCGAGATTCAATTCGCATGTACGGCACCGACAAGCCGGATCTCCGTAATCCAATCGTAATGCAGGCTGTAACGGAGCAT
>JANLYR010000096.1:0-9308 GCA_031365765.1 Hyphomicrobiales bacterium
GCGGACCGCCGACGTCGAAGAGGACGGCGGTGCGCGTCAGTGCGTCGCTTCCAGCGACTTCACGATGTTCTCGCACATCACCTTGGCGTCGGCGAAGAGCATCATGGTGTTGTCGCGGAAGAACAGCTCGTTGTCGACGCCAGCATAGCCCGAGGACATGCCGCGCTTGATGAAGAGCACGGTCTGCGCCTTCTCGACGTCGAGGATGGGCATGCCGTAGATCGGGGACTTGGGGTCTTCCTTGGCCGCGGGGTTGGTGACGTCGTTGGCACCGATGACGAAGGCGACGTCGGCCTGGGCGAATTCGGAATTGATGTCTTCGAGTTCGAACACCTCGTCGTAAGGCACATTGGCTTCGGCCAAGAGCACGTTCATGTGGCCGGGCATGCGGCCCGCCACCGGGTGGATGGCGTATTTGACGCTCACCCCCGCTTTTTTCAGATGGTCCGCCATTTCGCGCAGCGCATGCTGGGCCTGGGCCACCGCCATGCCGTAGCCCGGCACGATGATGACGCTGCCTGCATTCTTCATGATGAAGGCGGCATCGTCCGCCGAGCCCTGCTTGACCGGCTTCGTTTCGCCCTGCGCCGAGGGACCAGTGGTCTCGCCACCGAAGCCGCCGAGAATGACCGAGATGAAGGAGCGGTTCATGCCCTTGCACATGATGTAGGAGAGGATGGCGCCGGACGAGCCGACAAGCGCGCCGGTAATGATGAGGGCGGTGTTGTGCAGGGTGAAGCCGATCCCCGCCGCGGCCCAGCCCGAATAGGAATTGAGCATCGAGATGACGACCGGCATGTCGGCGCCGCCAATCGGCACGATGAGCAGGAAGCCCAAAGCGAAACTGACCAGGATGATGAGCCAGAAGGCGAAAGCGTTTTGCGTGGTGTAGAACAGCCAGACGAAAACGACGAGCGCCACGGCGAGCCCGATATTGATCAGATGGCGCTGCGGTAAGAGGATGGGCGCCCCGCTCATGCGGCCGTCAAGCTTGAGAAAGGCGATGATCGAGCCAGTGAAGGTGACAGCGCCGATGGCGGCACCGAGCGCCATCTCGATCCGGCTCAATTGATGGATATCGCCGCCGTCAGCGATGCCGAAGGCGTCGGGCGCGTAAAACGCCGCCGCCGCCACGAACACCGCGGCAAGGCCCACGAGCGAATGAAAGGCGGCGACGAGCTGCGGCATGGCGGTCATCGGAATGCGCTTGGCCGTAACCGCGCCTATACCGCCGCCGATGGCGATGCCTCCGAGGATCAGCAACCAGACGATGGCGCCGGTCGGACGGGCCAGCGCGAGTGTGGTGAGGATGGCGACCGCCATGCCCGACATGCCGTAGATATTGCCGGCGCGCGAGGTGGCGGGCGACGACAATCCGCGCAGCGCCATGATGAAACAGGCGCCGCAGACGAGATAGAGAAGGGCCGCGACATTGGCGGACATGCTATTTGCCCTTCTTCTTGTACATGGCGAGCATCCGGCTGGTGACCAGGAAACCGCCGAAGATGTTGACCGAGGCGAGGATCAAAGCGAGGAAGCCAAAGATCATGGCGACGACGGAGCCCGACGCGATGGCGCCGGCGCCGACCGCGAGAAGAGCGCCAACCACGATGACCGACGAGATGGCGTTGGTCACCGACATCAAGGGCGTATGCAGCGCCGGCGTCACGTTCCACACGACGTAGTAGCCGACGAATACGGCCAGCACGAAGATGCCGAACAGCGAGATAAAGGGGTCGACGACAATTTCCATCACTTCGTTCCCAGGAACATCGGATGCACCAGCGCGCCATCGCGGGCAATGAGCGTGCCCTTGATGATCTCGTCGTCGAAATCGATTTTGAGCGTGCCGTCTTTCTGCACCATGAGGTCCAGGAAGTTGGCAAGGTTCTTGGCATAGAGCGGCGAGGCATTGCCGGCGAGTTTGCCCGCGAGATTGAGGGTGCCGAGGATCGACACGCCGCGGTGGACGACGATCTCGTCGGGCTTCGACAGCGGACAGTTGCCGCCGCGCTCGACCGCAAGATCGACAATCACCGAACCCGGCTTCATGCTTTCGACCATTGCCTGGGTGACCAGCATGGGTGCGGGCCTGCCGGGAATAAGGGCCGTGGTGATGACGATGTCCTGGGTCTTCACATGTTCGGCGACAAGGGCCGCCTGCTTGGCCTTGTCCTCGGCCGAGAGTTCCTTGGCATAGCCCCCGGCGGTGGCCGCATCCGCCACATCGGCGAAGATGAATTTGGCGCCCAGGCTTTTCACCTGCTCCTCGGTCGCCTTGCGGACGTCCGTCGCCGTGACGATCGCCCCGAGGCGTCGCGCCGTGGCAATGGCCTGGAGGCCGGCAACGCCGACACCCATGATGAACACCTTGGCGGGGGGCACGGTGCCCGCCGCCGTCATCATCATGGGAAAGGCCCGGCCGAAATGCGCCGCCGCATCGATCACCGCCTTGTAGCCCGCGAGATTGGACTGGGATGAGAGCACATCCATCGACTGGGCCCGGCTGATGCGCGGCATCAGTTCCATGGCGAACAGAAGCTGGCCGGAGGCGGCCAAAGCCTCAAGCCCCGCGCGGTCGCCATAGGGGTCGAGGCCGCCCGCCACCACGGCCCCCGCCTTGAGCGATTTGAGCAGTGCCGGAGAGGGACGCCGGACCGTCAGCACCACGTCGGCATCGCCGAACCCGTCCTTGACGATGGTGGCCCCGGCGGCGGCATAGCTCTCGTCGGAAATATAGGCGCCAGCGCCGGCGCCCGATTGAACCGCGACCGTCAAGCCCTTCTTGACATAGGCTTTGACCGTATCGGGACTGGCCGCAACCCGGGCCTCGCCGGGCTGTGTTTCCGCCGGGACCGCGAGCTTCATGGGACTTACGATACGTTGATCGCGGTGATGAGGCCGAAGACCACAAGGACACCAATCGACAGGAACCAGCGCGAATTCGTGCGCGTATCGATCGCCACCGCGATGAAGCCGATGATGAGGCCGGCGAAACCGATGAACACGTTCAGCGTTTCGCCAAAGCGGAAGGAGACGAGCGCCACCAGAATAAGAAAGCTGACCAGCGTGAGAACGATGGCACCCTTGACGAACCCCTCATAGGTTTCGCGATGATCGGTCAGTTGGTGCTGATGATTGTCCACCGGTGAATGATCGGCCATGCTGTTCCCCCTCAATCCGGCTGCGCCATGAGGTGCGATTACTAGCCAACTGAAACCAACCCCGCAAGCGCCAGCGCATGGCGTGGCGAAGAGTCACTGGGCCGGCGCCTCGGCCGCCTCGAGTTCGTCGATCATGGCCGAAATGACCGACAGCCCCTTGTCCCAGAATTGCGGATCGCTCGCATCGAGGCCGAACGGTTTCAGCAGTTCGCCATGGGGCTTGCTGCCGCCGGCCTTGAGCAGGGCGAAATATTTTTCCTGGAAGCCCCCTTCGCTTTCGCGATAACGCGCATAGAGCGAGTTCACCAGGCAATCGCCGAAGGCATAGGCATAGACATAGAACGGCGAGTGGATGAAATGCGGGATATAGGTCCAGAACACCTCGTAGCCGTCGCCGAATGCGATGCCATCGCCGAGGCTTTCGCGCTGCACATCAAGCCAGATTTCATTGATTTTGTCGGGCGTTAGCTCGCCTTCCTTGCGTGCCAAGTGAATCTTGCGCTCAAACGTGTAGAAGGCGATCTGGCGCACCACCGTGTTGAGCATGTCCTCGACTTTCGACGCCAGAAGCGCGTGTCGCTTCTTCTTGTCCGACGTCTCGCGCAGCAGCGCCTGGAAGGTCAGCATCTCGCCGAACACGCTGGCGGTTTCGGCCAGCGTCAGCGGCGTCTGCGCCATGAGCGCCCCCTGCCCCGCAGCCATCACCTGGTGCACGCCGTGGCCCAGTTCATGCGCCAGCGTCATCACATCGCGCGTCTTGCCCTGGTAGTTGAGCAGAACGTAAGGATGCGCCGAGGGGACGGTTGGGTGCGCGAAGGCGCCGGGTGACTTGCCGGGACGCGCCGGCGCGTCAATCCAGCGTTTGTCGAAAAAGTCCTGGGCTATGGACTCCATCTGGGGGGCGAATTCGCCATAGGCGGTGAGCACCGTCGCGCGCGCCTTGGCCCATGGCACGACGCTCGTATCCTCGTTGGGCAGCGGCGCGTTGCGGTCCCAGTGCATGAGCTTGTCCTTGCCTAGCCACTTGGCCTTCATCTTGTAATAGCGGTGCGACAGCTTGGGGTATGCGGCGCGCACCGCCTCGACCAATGCTGCAACGACTTCGGGCTCAACCCGGTTGGACAGATGGCGCGCGTCGGCGATGTCCTTGAAGCCGCGCCAGCGATCGGAAATCTCCTTGTCCTTGGCCAGCGTGTTGGTGATGAGGGTGAACAGCCGCAGGTTATCGCGGAAGGTGACGGCGAGCGCGTCAGAGGCCGCCTTGCGTTTCGTTTCGTCCCGGTCGAGCAGCAGGTTGAGCGTGGGCTCCAATGTCAGCTTTTCGCCGTTCACGTCAAAACGCAATGAAGCCATGGTTTCATCGAACAGCCGGTTGAAGGCGCCAAACCCGGTCTGCGATTTTTCCAGGAACAGCTCCTCCAGCTTGTCTTCGAGCTGATAGGGCTTTTCCTGGCGCAGGTTCTCGATCCACGGCCGGTAATGGGCAAGGGCCGGTACCTTGAGGGCGGTTTCGAGCGCGGCGTCCGCGATCCGGTTCAACTCGAGCTCGAAGAAGATCAGCAGCGTGGAAATCTCGGTCAGCCGCGCACTGGTGTCGCCATAGAATTTGCCGCGCGCCGGATCGGTCGTATCGCCGACATAGTATAGTTGCGCATAGGAACTGACGCGGCCGAGAAGATCGGACAGCGCCTCATAATCCTGCAACGCTTTCGCCAGCGCCGCGCCGTCGAGACCGGCGAGCTTGCCGCGATAGGTCGCGGCGAACGCCTTGGCCCGCGTTTCCCCCGCCTGCATGTCGGTAGCGAATTTGGGATCGTCCGGCGCGGCATAGAGATCGTCGAGGTTCCATTCGGGCAAAGGTCCGAGATCGGGCGTGGCGGTCATGCGGGGCTTCCTTGAAAGGGAAGCCTGATATGGCGGATGAGTCCCGCTTCGGCAATAACTTCCAAGCTCCTTGTGTCTGGTGCACGTACTACGTTTTTGCCATGATCCGCGGCTGGCGAACACGGCAACGCGAAAAGTGTGGCAAGAGGACCGTCCCAATCAGTTTCGCGGGCTGGATTTCGATATGGCGATCGAACTTCTGGCGTCGCTCAATGTGGCGAAAAGCCTGGATGACTTGAGCCCGCTCAAGAGCGTGGGACTGCATAAGCTGAAGGGTGGCCGGAAGAATCTGTGGGCAATGACCGTCAATGCCCGCTGGCGAATTTGTTTCGAGTTTCGCGGCGGCGACGCATATGAAGTTGAAATCGTCGATTATCATAAGGGATAGCGCATGGCACCTGTAGTTTACCCCGGCCGTATGCTCCGCCGTGAATTGACGGCGCGAGACCTTAGCGCCAACAAGTTGGCAATCGAACTCGGCGTACCCTCGGGCCGGATCACCGATATCCTCAACGGCCGCCGCTCTATCACCGCCGACACGGCGCTTCGCCTTGCCCGCTATTTCGGCAACAGCGCCCAATTCTGGCTCGATCTGCAAAGCCAACACGATATCGCGCTGGTCGAACGCGAACGTGGCGCGGAAATCGCCAAACGCGTCCATCCGGCAGATGCCGCGTAAGGACGGCGGCAGGAATTAAATTAATGCACTGTCACCGTAATTCCAGGACGGCAGAAGTGGAGCGCCCACGGAAATCGATGCAGCGTCAGGCGGTCACCCGGCCATCGCCCTGCTCAATCTCGCATCCCGAGCGGGGTTGACTGAGGCTGGAAGTCGAGCGCCCGGCGGCATAGGCAAGACTGCCGCGGGGAGTAAGAATGCGCTGCATCGTATTAATCCTGAATTTGCGTTACTGTTCATGGTAATTGCCCAAAACCGTGGCCGCGGCATGCACCGCAACAAAGGCGATGATTACGGTGATAGCGCATTTGGTCCAGCTATTTCCGCCAGCTCCGGGCGTAGGAGTCCAGCACGGTGTTCATCCCGGTTTGATAGCCTTAGCTTGCCTAGTCTCTCGAACGCTTTCCCCACCCTGTCCCCGAATGCGCTATCCGGTTAAGCCCGCCTTTACCCTTCGCTGCCACATTGGGGCTCGTTCAGCCCCCTTTGAAAGTTGTCAGCCAAGCATGGCCTCGCGAGTCCTGATTGTTGAAGACGATCCCACCCAGCGCCGCATTCTTGAAGAACTGATCCGCCGCTTCGGTTTCGACCCCGTACCGGTCGATGGCGCGCTCAAGGGATTGGAAACGCTGCGCAGTTCGTCCGGCGGCACGATCGAACTCGTGGTCCTCGACCTCTACATGCCGGGGATGGGCGGGCTGGAATTCCTGGAGAAGCTGCAAGGGGTGCGGGGCGATCTGCCGGTGATCGTGCAGACCGCGCAAGGCTCGATCGAGACCGTGATCAAGGCGATGCGGGCTGGGGCCGACGATTTCGTGGTGAAGCCCGTGTCCGCCGAGCGGCTCAAGGTGTCGATCCAGAACCTGCTCAAGGTCAATGCGCTGACCGAAGAAGTGCGCCGCCTCAACAAGAAGGTGGGCGGATCGCTGAGTTTCGGCGATCTCATCGCAGCATCGCCCGCCATGGCCAATGTGCTCAGGCTCGGCCACCGCGCCGCGACGTCCAACATCCCGGTGCTGATCGAGGGCGAATCAGGCGTCGGCAAGGAAATGATTGCCCGCGCCATCCAGGGCGAGAGCGAACGCTCCGGCCGGCCCTTCGTTGCCGTCAACTGCGGTGCGATCCCCGAAAACCTGGTCGAGTCGATTTTGTTCGGCCATGAGAAAGGCGCGTTCACCGGCGCCACCGGCAAACATATGGGAAAATTCCAGGAAGCCGATGGCGGCACCCTTTTTCTCGATGAAGTGGCGGAACTCCCCCTCGACATGCAGGTCAAGCTGCTGCGCGCCGTGCAGGAGGGCGAAGTCGATCCCGTCGGAGCGCGGAAACCCGTGCGCGTCAACATCCGGCTGATCTCGGCCACCAACCGCAACAGGATCGAGCTGGTGAAGGCCGGGCAGTTCCGCGAGGACCTGTATTACCGCCTCAACGTCTATCCGGTGATGGTGCCGCCGCTGCGCGACCGCAAGGACGACATTCCGGCATTGGTCGAACACTTCGTCACCCGCTTCGCGGCGGAGGAAGGCCGCAAGGTGCACGGTATCGATCCGGAGGCGCTGGCGATGCTGCAGGCCTATGCCTGGCCGGGCAATGTGCGCCAGCTTGAGAACACGGTGTTCCGCGCTATCGTGCTGTGCGACGGCGACCGCCTCGAGATTCAGGATTTCCCGCAGATTGCAGCGCTCGTCGAGGGCTATGAGATCAAGATTCCCCCTGCGCCCCTGGCGCCTCCCAAACCGGCTTTGCCGCAGGGCGCGGCAGCGATCGCCGGTGGGCCGGCAGTGGGGCGCTCGACCGGGGGCGCTGTCAGCGACGGCATGGCGCTGGGCATCCCCGTGGTCACCGATGGCGGCCACATGCGGAAGCTCGAAGAGGTCGAAGCCGACATGATCAGGCTGGCGCTGCACCGCTACCGCGGGCAGATGTCGGAAGTGGCGCGGAAACTGGGGATCGGACGGTCCACCCTTTACCGCAAGATGAAAGACCTGGGCCTTGAAGAGGCAATCGGGTAACACTCGCCGGAGATTCTGTTGCGCATGGGAACCGGCAGTTGAATTGGCGGGCGCTCGCTCTTAGGTTTCGGTGATTGATGTTGGGAATTAAATCGATGCGGTTGGCGGCGTTGCGTTTGACTGTTCTGCTGGCAGCCGTTGCGGTCGCGGCACCCGGCGTTTTTGCCGAACCCGTGTTCAGGGACAAGAAGCGGGCCCATTTCGGCCTGTCGAACGATGGCTACGGCGGGCTCTGGCGCAACCAGCGCCGGGACTGGCTGGGCAAACGCGACGCGCTGCGCCAGATCAAGCAGGCGAGCAGAAAAATTCCGGCTTACGAGGGCGACGATCCGGAAGCCTCCCCCGGACTGGGGATGGGCAACATCGACTATGTTCCCGAACCCCTGGTCGCGGTATCCGCGCTATTGACGCAAGCCCGCCCCGCAGGTCTTCCTGAAGCGGCGATTTACGACGCGCTATCGGCACCCGACGCCGCGGCCCGGGTGGTCAAGGAAGAGAAGGAAGCCATCGTGGCGCACTATGCCGCCACCGGGTTCAAGCCGGTCTGGATCGCCGATGGCGCCCTGACACCGCGCGCCAGTGGCGTGTTGAAGCTGCTGGGAGCGGCGGGTGAAGAGGGGCTCGAAGCTTCCAACTACCTTCCCAGCGCGCTCACAAGTTTCGCCCCCGCCGCGCTGCCGGCCGATCCCCTGACCCAGGCCCGGATCGACATCGGCCTCACCGCCATGGCGCTGAAATATGCCCGGCACCTTTCGGGTGGACAATTCGACCCCCGCCGCCTGTCGCATTACAACGACGTGACGCCCGAGAAAGT
This sequence comes from Hyphomicrobiales bacterium, assembly GCA_031365765.1. GTDB lineage: Bacteria > Pseudomonadota > Alphaproteobacteria > Rhizobiales > Aestuariivirgaceae > Aestuariivirga. The sequence continues at coordinate 8,554 of JANLYR010000096.1, forward strand.
GACAGCCGGGCAGGCGTTGAAGGTGCTGGCCTGGTCGCCCTATCCGGAAGCCTACCTGCAATCGCTGGCGCCCCGGCACCCGGCCTACGCCGTCATGAAAAAGGCGCTGGCGGAACTGCGCGGCAAAGCCGGAAGTACGACCTCGACAACATTGGCGGAAGGCAAGCGGATAAAACCGGGCCAGGTCGATCCGCGCATCATGGATCTGCGGACGCGGCTTGACGAACTTGGTTTGACCGACCCCGTGACCGAGCCGCCCGCCAACGAAATCGAGCTCGACGCGGCACTGTCGGCGGTGCTCAAGGACTTTCAGAAGGACGCCGGTCTCAAGCCCAGCGGCAGCCTCGACGATCAAACCGTCAACGCGCTCAACAAGCATGGCAGCGAAAATGACCAGCACCGCCTGGTTTACAATATGGAGCGGATGCGCTGGCTGCCGAAGCAGCTCGGAAACCGGCATGTGCTGGTCAATCAGCCGGCCTTCGAGGTTGCCGTCATGGATGGCGGCAACGAAATCTGGCGGAGCCGGGTGATCGTCGGCAAACCCAATTCACAGACGAACGTGTTCAACGACGCGATCGAGATGGTGGTGTTCAATCCGTCCTGGGGCGTGCCACCCTCGATCATCGCCAACGAATATCTGCCGAAGCTGCGCCGCGACCCCTCCTATCTCGACCGCGAGGGATTCAAGGTCATCACGCAGGGCGGCAGGCCGCGGTGCTGCGCTTCCGAGACGAGCAGCGCCAGCATCGCCT
>JANLYR010000098.1:0-10216 GCA_031365765.1 Hyphomicrobiales bacterium
CGTGATTTTCGCCAGCGGTTCAGAGGTCGAAATCGCTATTGCAGCAATGGAGCAATTAAAAGCGAAGGGAACGCCCGCTCGCGTCATTTCGGTGCCTTCAATGGAATTGTTCCACAAGCAGGACATTGCCTATCGCACCACGGTATTGGGCACGGAGAAAATCCGCATCGCTATCGAAGCGGGCGTGCGGCAGAGCTGGGACTCATTTATTGGCACTGACGGCACCTTCATCGGCATGAACGGTTTTGGCGCCAGTGCGCCGGCGGAAGACCTTTACAAGTATTTCGGGATCACGGCGGAAGCAGTGGTGAAGGCTGCGGGTAAGTAATGGCGTTTCGCACCCTCGACAATGTCGATCTCATGAACAGACGTGTCATCGTGCGCGTCGATCTCAATGTGCCCGTCGCCGATGGTGTAGTGACGGATGCGACAAGGATCGAGCGCGTGGCGCCGACGCTGCGCGAAATTCTGGACAAGGGCGCCGCGCTCATCGTCATCGCCCATTTCGACAGGCCGAAGGGCAAGGTGGTGCCGGCGATGTCGCTGAAGCCGGTGGCGGCCGCGCTGGAGAAGTTTCTCGGCCGTCCGGTGAAATTCATCGCCACCGACTGGCGCTCGGTTCCCGAGTTTTCGGTGAAGGCCGGCGAATGCGTGCTGATGGAGAATACCCGTTTTCATCCGGGTGAGGAAAGTAACGATAATGTCTTCGCAAGAATGCTGGCGGGACTCGGTGACTTGTACGTCAACGATGCATTCTCGGCGGCGCACCGCGCCCACAGTTCGACGGAAGGGATCGCTCACCTCATTCCGTCCGTTGCCGGCCGCGCCATGGAGGCGGAACTGCGCGCGCTGGAATGCACGTTAGAAAAGCCGGAACGTCCGCTGATTGCCGTTGTGGGTGGGGCAAAGATTTCCTCGAAGCTCGATCTGCTGGGCAATCTCTCGGGCCTAGCGGACACCATCGTCATCGGTGGCGCCATGGCGAATACGTTTCTGGCGGCCCAAGGCTTTGCTGTTGGCAAATCGCTGTGCGAACACGATCTGGCCAAGACCGCGCTGGCCATTCTTGAAACAGCCAGGACGAAGAACTGCAACATTTTGTTGCCGGGTGATGTCGTCGTGGCTCAGGAACTCAAGTTTAATGCCAAAAGTCGCGCCACCGGAATCGATGATGTGAAACCGGACGAAATGATCCTCGACATCGGCGAACGAACAGTCGCGACGATCAAGTCTGCATTCGGTGCGGCCCGCACGCTGGTGTGGAATGGACCGCTTGGCGCATTTGAAACGCCGCCCTTCGATCGTGCCACCATTGCCTGCGCCAAGCATGCGGCGCTACTTACAAAGAACGGCAAGCTTATTTCAATCGCCGGCGGCGGCGATACCGTGGCGGCGCTGAATAAGGCGGACGTGGCGGACGATTTCACTTACATTTCGACGGCGGGTGGAGCGTTTCTCGAATGGCTCGAAGGCAAGCCCCTGCCCGGCGTCAAGGCTTTGGAGGAAACACTATCATGACAGACAAACTGGATGACATCGCAAATCGCATGGTCACCCCCGGCAAGGGCATTCTCGCCGCCGACGAATCAACCGGCTCGATTACCAAGCGGCTCGAATCGATCAACTTGCCCTCCACCGAGGAGGCGCGCCGCGACTATCGCGAAATGCTGTTCACGTCCCATGATGCGATGAAAAACTGCATCTCCGGTGTCATCCTGTTTGACGAAACGCTGCGCCAGAAAGCGAAGGATGGAACGCCGCTAATCGACATCATCAGGGCGGCGGGCGCCGTTCCCGGCATCAAGCTCGACACCGGCGCGAAGCCGATGGCATTGGCGCCGGGCGAAACCATCACCGAAGGCCTGGACGGGTTGACCGAACGCGTCGCCGCCTATGCAAAACTGGGCGCGCAGTTTGCCAAATGGCGCGCCGTGATCGATATCGGGCCGAGTCAGCCCACCCACAACGCCATCCACGCCAATGCCCATGCGCTGGCGCGCTACGCGGCGATCTGCCAGGCGGGTGGGATCGTTCCTATTGTCGAACCGGAAGTGCTGATGGATGGGAGTCATGACATCGATACATGCGCCGAAGTGACGGAATGGGTGTTGAACGAGCAGTTCCAGGAATTGCGCTTTGCAGGCGTGCGCCTAGAAGGCATTATCCTCAAGCCCAACATGGTCATTTCCGGCAAGAAATCACCGGTGCAGGCCAGCCGCGAGGAAGTTGCTGCGAAGACCGTGAAAGTGCTGAAGCGCTGCGTGCCGGCATCGGTTCCGGGCATTGCCTTTTTGTCGGGCGGTCAATCGGGCCAGGACGCGACCGCGCATCTGCACCTGATGAACGCCATGGGGCCGCTGCCGTGGAAGCTCACTTTCTCCTATGGGCGCGCCCTACAGGCCGACGCGCTCAAGGCCTGGGGCGGCAAGCCTGAGAATGTGGCGGCAGGCCAGCGCGCCTTCTCGCACCGCGCCCGCATGAACGCGATGGCGTCAACGGGCCAGTGGAACGACGCGGCGGAGAAAGCGGCCTGACACCTCGCCTTTTTCTGGTGGCGCCTGGAATACCCAGCACGGAGCTTGCCGCCTGTGTCGAGGCCGCCCTTGAGGCTGGCGATGTGGCAAGTCTGGTTATTTGCGGCAAGCCAGAACTCGATTTCATCCGGTTCGCCCAATCCAGGGGCGTGGCCGTATTGCTTTCGGGCGCCGCGGATCTTGCGCTCGAACATGGCTGCGACGGTGTTCACCTCGATGCGGCGACGGAGGACGTTCGAGCTGCCCGCGAGTTGCTCGGGCAAGATCGTATTGTCGGCGCCTTCGCCGGCCACTCGCGCCATCTTGCCATGGAGGCGGCCGAAAATGGCGCCGACTATGTTGCATTCTACCAGAACGGCCCTTCCATTGGTGGCGTGCCGCTGATCGCATGGTGGGCCGAGATCGCGGAAGTTCCATCCGTGGCTTTTGACCCGGTCGAGCTGGAAGGCCTCGACATATTGCTGCCGCAGAATCCAGACTTCATCCGGCCATCAGATGCAATGTGGGAAGCGCCTGACGAAGCCCGCCGTCTCATCGCCGCTTTAACCAATCGCTTGGCTACATGAACAATAGATATGCCGCGCTTGCTTTTCTCGCGATGTTCGCCTCGGCGTCGGCCGCGCCGAGTTTCGAGGAAGCCGCAGCGCTTTACGACCGCAAGGATTTCGCCGCCGCCCGCGTCGTTGTCGAACCACTTGCAATGCAAGGCGATGTCCGCGCCATGGCGATGATGGGTTCAATGTATCAGACCGGGAGCGGAGTTCCTACCGATCCGGATCAGGCCGTGAAGTGGTACCACCAAGCGGCGGAAGCAGGCCACATTCCTTCCCAGTATGCTCTCGCCATGATCTACCTCGGTGACAGCCTTGGCCAGACCGATATCGAGGAAGGAATTCGATGGTTGAAAAAAGCCGCACTTGCTGGTGATAGGGAATCCGAATTCACTATGGGGTTGCTGAATTCGGGAGCCTTCGGCAATCCGCCCGACTGGCAACTGGCGGCCGTTTGGTATGGCAAAGCAGCATTGAAAGGCCATGCCGAGGCGCAATACAATCTAGGCCTTCTCCATCTTGACGGCAAAGGCGTCGAACGTGACCAGGTGAAAGCCGCCAGTTGGATTGCCAAGGCCGCATCGCAGGGACTTGCCGACGCGGCACTTGATTATGGCGTTATGGTATTTCGCGGCGAAGGTGTGAAGAAGAACGAGAAGATCGGCGCTGATTGGATGCTGGTCGCGGCGAGACACGGCAATGTGGTGGCGCAAAACCGCGTGGCTCGCCTCTACGCTTTCGGCAAGGGTGTATCTTCCGATGGTGTCGAGGCAATGATGTGGAATCTGCTGGCCGCCAAGGGTGGCAGACCCGATCCGGAACTCGACACCATCCTGGCTAAGCTGGCGCCGGAGGAAAAGACACAGGCGGAAACCCGTGCTGCCGCATTCAAGCCGCAAGGACCGTAGCCTTCCCAAGAAAGCCCTGCTAACCCTTGGGCCCCAACTTGAATGGAATTTGACGTGCCCGCTTCCCCCGTCCTGAGTGTCATGATTTCCGCTGTGCGCAAAGCAGCGCGCGGTGTCCAGCGCGACTATGGCGAACTCGCCAACCTTCAGGTGTCGCTAAAAGGGCCAGGCGATTACGTCACCGCCGCCGACCAGCGCTGCGACAAGACCCTCCGCGAAGAACTGGGGAAGGCCAGGCCCGGCTATAATTTCCTTACCGAGGAGACGGGTGTCGTCAAGGGCACCGATCCCGATCACCGCTTCATCATCGATCCAATCGACGGCACCACCAATTTCATGCACGCGGTGCCGACCTTCGCCATCACGGTGGGTCTCGAACGCAAGGGCGAACTGGTGGCGGGCGTTACCTACAATCCGGTGACGGACGAACTGTTCACCGCCGAGAAGGGCCAGGGTGCCTTTCTCAACAACAAGCGTCTTCGGGTGGCAAGCCGGGCCGACATCCACGACGCGCTGGTGGGTTATGAAATTCCCCATCGCGGCGGCAAGGAACTGCCGCAATCGCGCGCCGAGATTGCAGCACTCCAGGGCAAGGTAATCGGTATTCGGGGCCTCGGTTCGGCGGCGCTGGCGCTGGCCTATGTTGCTGCGGGAAGGTTGGACGCGGCAATGGTCCGCCATATCAAGCCATGGGATATCGCCGCCGGAATACTGCTGGTGCGCGAGGCGGGCGGCTTCATCGACGGCCTGCAAGGCGACATGAGCCCGATGGACTCCGGCCATATCCTCGCTTCCAACGCGGAACTGATGCCCCAGTTGCTGGCCGCTCTAAGGGACGCACACGCCCCTACATCCGGTTGACACTCGAATGTGACAAGTATTGAGTTTTGCAGGGAGTCTCGCCGGGGTATCAGTCAACCCATGACCCAACGCAATGCGATTCACCCGGCCTTTGTGCGCTTCTGGCACTGGATAAACGTGATTGCCATGGTGATGATGATCGGTAGCGGCTGGCGCATCTACAATGCATCGCCGTTGTTCGATTTTCGCTTTCCCAATGCAATAACCTTGGGTGGCTGGCTTGGCGGAGCGCTGCAATGGCATTTTGCCGCCATGTGGCTCCTGATGGTCAACCTGCTGGCGTATCTGGTGCTAGGGGCTCTATTGGGCCATTTCCGCAGGAGCTTTTTGCCCGTCGGCCCCCGCTCGGTGCTGCGCGACTTCGGCCTGGCATTGCGTTTCCGTCTGGCGCACGTCTCCGGAACATATAATGCCGTGCAGCGCGCCTCCTACATCTTTGTTCTGGCGGCGATCCTGCTGGTTATTTTGTCCGGGTTTGCTGTGTGGAAGCCGGTGCAGCTGCAATCGATCACTGTCCTTATGGGAGGCTATGAAGGAGCGCGTCTTGTGCACTTTTCCGCCATGGCGGCAATCTGCGCCTTCGTCGTCGTACACCTTCTGCTGGTCATCCTGGTACCGAAAACGCTCCTGCCGATGATCACCGGCGGACGTGCGAAAATGAGGGGAGAAAGCCGCCATGCGCAATAAGCTTTTGACCGGTGCCGGCGTCCATGCACTCGAACGCCGCTTGTTCCTGAAAAAATCCCTTTCGCTAGGAGCCCTGACATTGCTGACCGGTTGTGACGCGACCGATCCCGGCGTAATCGACCGCATTCTGTCAAACATGTCTTACTGGAACGACCGGGTACAGGCCGCGTTGTTCGATCCGTCGCAACTGGCGCCAGTCTATCGCGAGAGCGACATCACCGATCCATTTCCATTCAACGCGTTTTATTCACAGTCGCGCGTGCCGATCGTGCCCGAGGATGGCTATAAACTGGAAGTCGGCGGGCTGGTCGGAGACAATCGGAGCTGGAGTCTGACCGATTTGCGGAGCATGCCTCAGGAGAGCCAGATCACAAGGCACATCTGCGTAGAAGGCTGGAGCGCTATCGGCAAATGGGGCGGCGTTCCTTTTGCCAAATTCCTGGCCCGCGTCGATGCCGATACCACGGCTAAATATGTCGGTTTTAAATGCGCCGACGATTATTACAGCAGCGTCGACATGGCCACAGCGCTACATCCGCAGACCATGCTGGCGCTCACCTTCCGCGATCGCACGCTGCCACCGGAATACGGGTTTCCCATGAAGCTCCGTGTGCCCACGAAATTAGGTTTCAAGAATCCCAAGCACATCATGTCGATGTTCGTCACCAACACCTACCCAGGCGGCTACTGGGAAGACGAGGGATATAACTGGTTCAGCGGTTCATAAGCCTCACGCCCCAACACGTATCGGTGAATAGCGCGTATGTGTTTTGAATTGATTGTCTGCCTGGTTCACCGTCGCCTGCGGAACACTTCAGTTCCACACAGGAGAATGCTCATGATCAAGACCCTCGCCGCCTCTGCACTGCTTGTCTTCGCCCTCACGGCGCCTTCCTTTGCCGACGAGATGAAAATGGAATGCAACGACGCCTCCATGATGAAACTCGACGCCGCGATGAAGGCCGATACGGACCCGGCCATGAAAGACGATGTTGAGATGGCGATGAAGGAAGTCGACATGGCCAAGAAAGCCATGACCGATCACAAGATGGAAGATTGTTCCATGCATCTGGGCGAAGCCGCCAAGCACATGATGATGAAGTAACCGACTTAGGCTTAAGCGCAGAATGGGCGCCGCGATCCATAACGATCTCGGCACCCAGTTCAATATGTGGGATATTAAAAAGCCGAGGGGCGGGGTGGACGGCGATCGGCCAACTCCACTTTCTTCGGCATCGGCAGCAAGCCCTCCCGCTGCAGCTTCTTGCGCTGCAATTTACGCGCCCGGCGCACCGCTTCCGCTTTTTCACGGACACGCTTCTCGGAAGGTTTTTCGTAGTGGCCGCGGAGCTTCATCTCACGGAATATGCCCTCGCGTTGCATCTTTTTCTTGAGCACCTTAAGGGCCTGATCGACATTGTTGTCACGGACGACGACTTGCAAGAGCTACCTCGAATTTGAGCGAATTGAGTTGAATGCAATGAGCCCGACGAGCCGGCCTCGCGAAAGTGGCGGGCGAAATAGCACAGGCTTTCAGGCCTGTCGAGGGGTCACTCGGTTGATATGACCCATTTTTCGTCCGGGACGCGCGAGATGCTTTCCGTAGAGGTGAACTGCTGTACCTGCTTCTCCCGATAGGCGCTCCCATTCGTCTGCTTCATCGCCCAGGAGATTTGTCATTGTGGCATCGGAATGTCGTTCCGTAGAGCCCAGCGGCCACCCGCACACAGCGCGCACATGCTGCTCGAATTGCGACACGGTACAGCCATCCATGGTCCAATGGCCGGAATTGTGAACCCGGGGTGCCAGTTCGTTGACCAGGAGCCGATTGCCCAGCGCGAACATCTCGATTCCGATCACGCCCACATAACCCAGCGCCGCGATGATTTTCGCGGCAATGCGGGATGCCTCCTCCGCCATCGCGGCCGAAATTCGCGCCGGCACCGTCGAGCGCCGGAGAACGTGGTTTTCATGTTCGTTCTGCGTTACGTCGTAAGAAACCAGGGCCCCGTCCCAACCCCGGGCCGCGATGATCGACACCTCTGTCTCGAAAGGCACAAAGCCCTCCAGAATGGCGGGAGTTTTCCCTATGTCCCGCCATGCCAACGCGACACCGGTTGTCGCATCGATACGCGTCTGGCCCTTTCCATCATAACCCAAACGGCGGGTCTTCAGGATCGAGGGCCTGCCAATCAGCGTCAGAGCCTTTTCAAGGGAACGCTCGTCATCGACCGCAGCGAACAGCGCCACCTCGATTCCGAGAGAAGAGATAAATGTTTTTTCGACCAGCCGATCCTGGGCGATCTTGAGCACAGAAGCCGAAGGTGCCAGCACGGAGCGCCGCCCCAGAAATTCAGCCGTTTCACCGGGCACATTCTCGAATTCGTAAGTAATGGCATCAACGTTTGCGGCAAATTCCGCCAGAGCGCAAAAATCAGTATAACTCGCCACTGTATGGTGGGCCGACACGCTGAAAGCCGGACTGTCGACTTCGGGCGCATAGATATGGCAATCGATCCCCATCCGCGCCGCAGCCAGCGCCAGCATCCGGGCCAGTTGCCCCCCGCCCAGAATTCCAATCGTTGAGCCTGGAGGCAACGGCCGCGCCAACTTCATCAGGCGCCGCTCCTGGGAGTTTCGGCGACTTCCTCTGATTGTCTCGCCCGCCATGCATCCAGGCGCAAAGCCAGGGCATTGTCCGACAAGGCCAGGACGGCAACGGCCAGCAGGGCCGCATTGATTGCCCCCGCTACACCGATGGCCAGCGTCCCCACGGGGATACCGGCCGGCATCTGTACGATGGACAGGAGCGAATCGCGGCCACCCAGCGCCTTCGACTCGATGGGCACGCCGAAGACCGGGATCGGCGTCAGGGCAGCGGTCATTCCCGGCAAATGAGCCGCTCCACCCGCGCCCGCGATGATTATCCGAAATCCCTGGCCTTTCGCTCCCTTGGCAAAGGCATACAGGCGTTCAGGCGTGCGGTGAGCCGAAACGATGAGCGCACGGTGCGACACCCCCAAGGCTGTCAGCGTATCGGCACTGTGCCGCATTGTGTCCCAGTCTGACTGGCTACCCATGATGATGGCGACCGGCGGGGGCTGGTTCATGCGATGATGTCAGGAATCAGCTGATTCTGGATCTGCTGAATCCTGTCCTTGAGCTCAAGCTTCATTTTTTTCAGACGGCGCAACTGCAACTGATCTCCCGTGCCGGTTTCCTCCAGCGACTGTATAGCGCTGTCGAGGTCGCGATGCTGTTGCTGGAGGGTTTGAAGTTTCCCCCACAGCATGACGTCCCGCAACTGGTCCATTGGCCCCCGCGCCTTATGCCAGAGTTTTCAACTATGCTCTTGGCAAGGGTTCGACAAGGCCCCAAGTTTATGTCATCATCCTGTCGTTAATCTTGATGGAGGACTGAATGACCCTTCAAGCGAATCTCGGCGAACTTGCTGCCAAGCATAAGGCACTCGAAGCGGAACTGGCCGAAGCAATCGCTCACCCTGCTTCCTCCGATTCCGAAATCGCCGAACTGAAACGCAGGAAACTCAAGGTCAAAGATGAAATTACGAGGCTTGAGAGCCAACCCCACGCCGCCTGACGTAGTTTCAGGCAGGCTGAATTAGATCCCATTTGTTGCCGTAGAGGTCGAGAAAGACCGCGACCGTTCCGTATGGTTCGTGCCGGGGAGGCTCGATGAACCGAACACCACGGTCAACGAATTTCCGATGGTCACGTGCGAAATCATCAGTTTCGAAAAACAACCACACGCGTCCTCCCGCCTGGTTGCCCAAAATGGCGATCTGCGCAGGTTGCACTGCTTTGGCCAAGACAATTCGGGCACCTGCGGTCAAGTTTGGGGCGACAACAACCCACCGACTACCGCCGCCCTGGTGAATATTCGCGACAACCGTGAAGTCCAGTTTCGCCGTGAACCAGGAGATGGCTTCATCGTAGTCGCCGACGAGGAGTGATACCGCCGCCAGTGACCGTTTCACCGTAATTTGTCCGGCAGCCCGTCATGGGGACCCCTGTCGCGGGCCTCATCGATCTTCCAGTGCCGCGCGCCAATCTCCTCATTGCGTTTGGAATGGAGGGGGTAATGGACACGGCTGCGTCGGCGCGAAGCCTCCCCCACCACCAGCAGCCGCACGTCCGTTTCGGTATTGTTGATAAAAGTGTGGGCCATCCCCGTTCCCGCCGGAAATCCCGCGCCATCACCGGGCGAAAGGCGCTTCAAATGCCCATCAAGCCAGAGATCGGGTGTGCCCTCGATGACATAAACGAATTCCTCTTCATCGGCTTCCGCATGTGGCCAGGACAACCTCCGGCCCGGCAACAGACGCTCATGATGGATGCCAAGGCGCATCAGGTTGAAATGTTCGGAGAACGACGCGCTGATACAGGTCAGTTCGACGGAATTGGGGTAGTGCTGGTCGTCAGCACCCTCGATCGCCAAATGGTGGACGACGGCGCCTTCGAATCTGGAATCAGCCATTCGCTCAGCTCCGCACAAGGGAGATATAGTCGATTTCCATGAAGTTCTCCACTTCCGGGATCCAGCGGTCGCGGACGAAAGCCACGTGGTGCGGGTGGTCGTTGTAGGCCGCATAAACCTTGTCATCCGCAAACTCGAACGAAAAGCCGAACGTGTAGTTGTTCTTGGGGCTGATCTG
>JANLYR010000158.1:0-2315 GCA_031365765.1 Hyphomicrobiales bacterium
AGATTTGCGAATTTTTCTTCCGCCTTGAGGCCGGATGCATCGGCAAGGGCAAGGCGCACGCGCCTTACGAGTTCGGCGTCAAGGTCTCGATGGCCACGATGATGGATCGCCTAACGGGCGGCCAGTTCGCGCTGCATGCCAAGGCGCTGCCGGGCACTGAGCACAGCATGGGCCGCAACTACCTGGCCGGAACCTAGGGCTACGCCATCAACGCCGTTCTCGCCGCTACCGGCTACAATTTCCGACGACTCTTCAACTGGGCCGGCGCCGATAAATTCGCGATCATGGTGCGGTCGATTTCGATTGCCGCCGATATGCCGGTAGCCTTTGTCGACGAGAATGCCAAGGTCAAGGGCACGGAAAGGTGGCTCAGGCTTATCTCGAATTTCACTATTCGCCCGCGGCCCAGAATATAGCAGCGCGCGAACACTATCGGCTTTCCGACCTGTCGGCCGCCGATCCGGACGATCTAAACCGGCAGCAGACCGGAAGGTGCTGGTTGGGCCCACTTCTGGTTGAGAACTCCAGAATGAACGAAAACCTGAAGATCGACACTTGCAGAATGCGTTTATATCGCATAACAATACTCGAAATCGGACAAAGTGACGCGGGCTGCGCGCCCTGGAGCCTGAACAAATGTCGAAGGAAGAGATGAGCCGCAAACATGTCGTGATTACCGGCGGCGCGAAAGGGCTCGGCCTTGCGATCGCGTCTCTTTTCATCAGCCGGGGGTCCAAGGTAGCTCTCATTGACATCGATGAGACCGCTCTCGACCAGGCAGTCGGCCAACTCGGGGGCAAGACGGTCGCTTGTGGGGTGGTCGCGGATATTCGTCGCCGTCCCAACGCGCATGCTGCGTTCGAAGCCGCTGTCGCGAAGCTTGGTGGAGCCGATGTGCTGGTCAACAATGCCGGGGTCTATCCGCGAATGCCGATGCTGGAGATTGATGACAACGCCTGGGACTATACATTCGATGTCAATCTGCGGGCGATGTTCCATATGACAGTGGCGGCCGCCAAGTTCATGAGGTCCCGAAAGTCAGGTGCCATTGTCTCAATCGCTTCGATCGATGCCTACATTCCCTATGCGAAAAACGCCCACTATGCGGCAGCAAAGGCGGGAGTCATCAGCTTCACGAAGTCATTCGCGCAGGAGCTCGCGCCGGATGGCATTCTCGTCAATGCAGTGTCGCCTGGACCGATTGATACGCCGAATTTGCGTGCGCTCGGAATATACGAAGATCTGGCAAAATCCACACCACTCGGACGGGTCGCGCTAGCGGGCGACATTGCTGAGGTTGTGTACTTCCTGGCAAGCGGCCGCAATCGCTACATGACAGGTGAGACGGTTATTGCGAGTGGAGGAATCATCATGGTGTGAATGTGAACACCGTTTTATCAGCGGTTCACGCATCGGCTGAGAGGAGGGCGCCGCACAGACAACTGCAACGACGATCGCCGGCTTCAGTAAAACTCATCTAGGGAGAAACGCAGATGGTAGGAAGTTTTGTCACGGAAGGTAACGCAACTGCAAAGACGGCGCTCTCGCGCAGAAGTCTGATCAAGGGCGTTGGACTTGGCGTAGTTGCAGCAACGGCAGTGTCGGGGTTCCCCGCGATCTTGAGGGCGAAGCCTGCGAGTCTGACCGTTCCCAACTCGGGCGGCGCGCTCGAAGAGGCGTACAAAGTTGCCTACTTCGATACATTTCAGAAGAAAACAGGAATTCAGATCGTAGGCGCACCCTACATGGATACGGCGCGCGTCAAGGCCATGGTCGAAAACAATGCCGTCGATGTCGATATCATGAACATCGATGCGACCGAAGCCGCCGCGCTCGGCCGCCTTGGCCTGTTGGAACCCATTGACTACTCTGTCATCGACAAGTCGGTGCTCGTGCCCAATGCGGTCAACGAATTCTACACGCTGGTTGACGTCGCCGCCTATGTAATGGCCTGGAACACGAAGGCCTTCAATTCGGAGACCCGCCCCAAGAACTGGGCCGAGTTCTTCGATCCGGCCGCCAAGCCCGGCCAGCGGAGCCTGTGGAAACTGGCCCCGCAGACGCTTGAAGTTGCGGCTATGGGCGGTGGCCAGCCCGCCGACAAGCTCTATCCGATCGATCTCGACGCGGCCTTCAAGGCACTGGACAAGGTCAAGGGCAATCTCACGTGGTGGGAATCGGGCGCGCAGGCGGCGCAACTCGTCATCGGCGGAGAAGTTGATGTCGGCACTGTCTGGAATGGCCGCGTGTTCAAGCCGAAGAATGAAGGGGCGCCGGTGGACTATACGTTCGACAATGCTCTCTATGTCTGTGAC
>JANLYR010000192.1:0-12159 GCA_031365765.1 Hyphomicrobiales bacterium
AAGGCCGGCTCGATCATCGCTCCCCCAAGAACGACGACACCGATGTGCGCTACGGGCCCCGGCATGCGATCAACATCAAGCCGGGCGGCATGCTGGAGCGCATCCTGGGGCGGCGCGAGACGATGATCAACTCGATCCACCGCCAGGGCATCAAGCGCCTCGCCCTCAGCCTCACCGCCGAGGCGACGGCGCCCGACGGCGTGATCGAGGCGGTGTCGGTCAGGGGCGCCAAGAGTTTCGCCTTCGGCACGCAGTGGCATCCCGAATACAAGGCGGCGGGCAATCCGGATTCGGTCAAGATGTTCGAAGCTTTCGGGAATGCCGTGCGAGGCTATGCGGCAGCGCGAGGCGAGCCGGCAAGGAAGATCGCTTGATTGTGAGCGAACACAGCCTCCCAATTCCGTCATTCCCGCGAAGGCGGGAATCCCGCTGTTTTCCAGCAAGTTAGCAGGGCCCCCGCCTGCGCGGGTGTGACGGTTATAGGTGGCCCGCCAGTTCCCCCAGCGTTTCGATCACCGCTGATGGTTTTCCCGGGATGCGGTCGCCGTTCGTTCCCGCGCGATTGAGCCTGACCGCCTGAAATCCGAATTGCGCCGCGGCCTGCGCGTCCCAACTGTTGGCGGAGACGAAGCACACCGATGGCGCGTCGTGCAGTTGCAGCTTTTGCATGGCGTGGCGATAGACGCGGCGGCTGGGCTTGTAGATGCCGACATCCTCGGCCGACAGCACCATGTCGAAAAGTTTTTCGAGACCCGCATGGCGCACCGCCTGATCGAGCATCGAGGGACTGCCGTTGGAGAGAATGGCGGTGCGGAGGTTTTTCGCCCTGACCGCCAGAAGCGCTGCCTTGACGTCGGCGTAGCAGTCGAGCTTGAGATAGAGGACCAGCAGTTCGTCCTTCAGCCCCGGATCGTCGATGCCGTGAAATTCCAGCGCGTAATCGAGAGCGTCGCCAGTGACATGCCAGAAATCGGCGTGCACCCCCATGAGGCTGCGGAGCCAGGTATATTCGAGCTGCTTGCGCCGCCACAGTTCCGATACAACGGAGGCTTTCGGGCCGATCTCGCCTTCAAGCTTTGCGATCGGCGCATGGACATCGAACAGCGTACCATAGGCGTCGAACACGCAGGCCCTGATCCCTTCGAGCTTCGCCACGCCGCTTTTCCCCGCGCTCCCGATTGGCTATGCTAGCCGCAAACAAGGAAATTGAAAATGCCGCATGACGGGCACGAGCACGATCATCAGGGTTCGGACCTTTCTCCAATCGCGCTGCGCGTGAAAGCGCTCGAATCGCTGCTGGTGGAGAAAGGCTATGTCGATCCGGCGGCGCTCGACGTGCTGATCGATACCTTTGAAAACAAGGTGGGGCCGAGGAACGGCGCGCGCGTCGTGGCCAAGGCGTGGACCGATCCCGCTTTCGCCGAATGGCTCCGCAAGGACGCGACCGCGGCGATCGCGTCGATGGGCTATGGCGGCCGCCACATGGTGGCGCTGTTCAATACACCGGACGTGCACAACATGGTCGTGTGCACGCTGTGCTCGTGTTACCCGTGGCCGGTGCTGGGACTTCCGCCTGTGTGGTACAAATCGAAGGCTTACCGCTCGCGCGCCGTGCTCGACCCGCGCGGCGTGCTCGGGGATTTCGGTTTGACGCTTCCCGACAGCGTGGAGGTTTGTGTGTGGGACGCGACGGCGGAACTGCGCTATCTGGTCATTCCGGTCCGTCCCCATGGAACGGAAGGCTGGAGCGAGAAGCGCTTGGCGGAGATCGTCACCCGCGACTCGATGATCGGCACCGGACTGGTGGCGGCATGAACGGCGCGCATGACCTGGGCGGCATGATGGGCTTTGGACCGGTTACGCCCGAACGCGACGAACCGGTGTTTCACGCGGCATGGGAGAGCGGCGTGTTCGCCCTCACCCAGGCAATGGCAAGACACGGCGCCTGGAGTCTGGACGAACACCGCAGCGCCTGCGAAAATCGTCCGCCTGCGGAATATTTGAATTTGACCTATTATGAAATCTGGTTCGCCGGGCTGAACCGGCTGCTGCGGGAGAAGGAGCTTTTGCACCGGAAGCCGGACCCTTCCTGCGTTCTCAAACCGGAGGATGCCGGGGTGAAAGTGCTGTTGCGCAGAGGCTTTGACCGGCCAGCGCCCGCCCCCGCCCGATTTGCCATTGGCGCCAACGTCCGCACACGGAACATTAATCCCGCAGGCCACACCCGGCTTCCCCGCTATCTTCGCGGCCGTGCGGGCGTGATCGTTTCGGTACATGGCGCGCATGTATTTCCGGACACCAACGCGCATTGCCGGGGCGAAAACCCGCAATGGCTCTATACGTTGCGCTTCACCGCCGCCGAAGTGTGGGGCAGCGATTCCACCGACAAGATCCACGCCGATCTGTGGGAGCCTTATCTTGAACCCGTTTGAGCGCGAACCGGTGTTCGCCGAGCCGTGGGAGGCGCAAGTCTTCGCCATGGCGGTGAAGCTGGGCGAAGCCGGACATTTCACCGCAAGCGAATGGGCGGACGCGCTTGGCGCGGAGATTGCCGCGCATCCGGACGAAAGTTACTACGGCAACTGGCTGGCGGCACTTGAAATGCTGGCGGAACGCAAAGGGCTGACCGACCCTGAGGAGCGCCTGAAGCGGATCGAGGCGTGGGACCGGGCGGCGAAAGCCACGCCGCACGGGCAGCCGATCACGCTCAACCCATCGTAGCGAGCCACGGGAACTGTTCGAGCAGCCAGTAGGATACCGACTGGATGCCGCCGGTGATGAACAGCACGCCCGACAGCACCAACATCGCGCCCATCAATTGCTCCATCCGGCGCAGATGCTTGCGAAAGCCGGTCATGAAACCAAGAAATGTGCCGACGCCTGCGGCGGCGAGCAGGAACGGAATACCCAATCCGAGCGAATAGACCGCCAGCAGGCCCGCACCGCGCATGACATCCTGTTCGCTGGCGGCGATGGTCAGGATGGTGCCGAGCACGGGCCCGATGCACGGCGTCCAGCCAAAAGCGAAGGCGAGTCCGATGGCATAGGAGCCCAAGAGTCCGCCGGGATGCACCGCATGACGATAGCGGACCTCGCGCGACAGCCACAGCGAGCGGAACGCCCCGAGGAAATGCAGGCCCATGAGGATGATGAACAGGCCGGCCACCGCCGTGATCGGATTGATGGCCCAGCCGAAGACATCGATGGTGCGCGCCAGTTCGTCGCGCAGCATTCCGCCAAGCCACGAAGCACTCGCGCCCAGTGTCACGAACACGGTGGAGAAGCCGAGGACGAAGAGCAGCGCTGCCAGCATGGTTCGCCGGCGCTCCTGGGCCGGGGCTGCCTGGTGATCGACCAGCTCCTCGAGCGAGGTGCCGGTGATGAAGCACAGATAGGGCGGCACCAGCGGCAGCACGCAGGGACTGAGGAAACTGATCACCCCCGCCAAGAGTGCCCAGCCGATCGGAACATCGAGCGTCATGCCCTTCACTCGCACCACCCGCGCGCGGGCGCAACAAAACCAGTGTTCACTTCGGCGTGGGGTCGGCTTGACTGTATATATGTTATATTATAACATTCTGTTGATGATCCGCGCTTTACTGGTTTTTTCGTTTGTTCTCTGTGGCCTTCTCGAAGCCCGGGCGGAGCCGAGGGTAATCGCGTCGATCATGCCGGTCCACGCGATCGTGTCGGCGGTCATGGGTGATACCGGCAAGCCGCAACTTCTGCTGCAGGGACGGCTCTCCGAACACACCGCCAGCCTGACACCCCGGCAGCTCGTGGCGCTGGGTCACGCCGATCTGGTGTTCATCGTCAGCGCCCAGCTTGAATTCAAGCTGGGCCAATTGAGCGGCAGCGAGGCGGTGGGCGGCAAACGCTTCTTCGAACTGGGCGAACAGCTGGACATCCGCCGCTATCCGGCGCGCCAAGGCGGCGCCTGGGCAGCCCATGAGGACGGGGATGAAGACGAACACGGGGCGCTCGATCCCCATGTCTGGCTCGACCCCAATAATGCCAAGGCGATGGCGCTTGCGGCCGCCAGGGAACTGGCCGCCGTCGATCCTCCCAACGCGGCTACCTACGCCGCCAATGCGGCGCGGTTCGCGGTATCGATCGATGCGCTGACGGCCGAGCTTGAAGCCGAGCTTGCCCCGGTCAAGTCGCGGCCCTTCATTGTCTTCCACGACGCCTATCAATATTTCGAGCGCTTTTTCGAACTCAATGCCGTGGGCAGCATTGCCGATGTCCGCGCGGCGTCGCCTTCGGCGAAACGGCTTCAGGAAATTCGTGGCCGCCTCAAGGAAAGTGGCGCGCTCTGCGTGTTCCGCGAGCCGCAATTCGATGCCAAATTCGCCGACGTGGTGATCGAGGGCAGCCAGGCGAAGCTGGGCGTGCTCGATCCGCTGGGCGCCGACCTGCGGCAAGGACCGGACGCCTATTTCACCCTTCTCCGCAATCTGGCCGGCAATCTCCGCGCCTGCCTCGGATAGGGCGCCATTCACTTTTCCGCCGCATTACATGATCATTGATCAGTTGATGAATAGCGGGGCGATACTGCGGCGATGCTTTGGTCCGGGATTGGCAATGGGCATGGCGTCCCTGAGCGGCCCGGCATCGGCCCATCCCCATATCTGGATCGAAATGCGTTCCGATGTGGTTTTCGACAGCAAGGGACTCATCACCGCCGTCAACGTTGAATGGAGTTTCGACGATGGCTATACACAGACGGCACTCGACGGATTGGATGCGGATGGCGACGGCGTCTACAGCCAGGATGAGTTGGAACCCCTGACCAAAGACAACATGGCCTCCCTCAAGGAGTACGAATATTTCACCGTGATACGCGTCAGCGGCGAAAAACAGGAGTTCGGCGAAATCACGGAATTTGGCCAGATATGGAACAATGACAAGCTCAGCATGCATTTTCAGGTACCTCTGAAAACTCCCGTGAATCCCAGGACCGGTGAATTTGTGCTCAAGATCTATGACCCCGATTTTTTCATCGCCATGGACTATGTCAAGGACGATCCCGTCAGCATCCTGGGCCAGGCTCCTGAAGGGTGCCGCCTCGATCTGAAGCCTGTGCCGACAGAGGCGGACCTCGAACAGACCCGTCTCATGTTGGCCTCCAAGGGCAAGGACTGGCAACCGGAGAACAATGAGGATTTCGGCGCAATGTTCGCCCAGGCTGTTTCGATACAGTGCTCTTGATCCGCCTACTGCTCGCCCTAATGCTGTGTCTGACCGTCATCGCCGCACCGGCGATTGCTCAGTCCACGGAACAAAATACTTCGGCCAAGATCGACAAGCGAAGACTGCTGGTGCAACCGAGAAATCCGGATGGTTCGCTCCAGATCGTGGCGTTCACCGAAGACCCCATCTTGTGGGTCAGGGACCAGCAACGGCGTTTCTATGGATCGATGTCGGGGGCGCTGCGGCAGATCAAGACCGGAGCGCCGCTTGCCGCCACCTGGACACTGATGCTGCTGAGTTTCGGCTATGGCGTGTTTCATGCGGCGGGGCCTGGTCATGGCAAGACGGTGATCACGGCCTGGCTCTTGGCCACCGAGAACGAATTGCGCCGGGGGGTCCTCATCGCGATGCTCAGCGCCCTGATCCAGGCGCTGACCGCGATCGCCATTGTCAGCGCGCTCTTGCTGCTCGTGGCGGCAGCGGGAGCAGCGGCGCGCGACGTGGCGGGATACCTTGAAAGTACTAGCTATGCTTTGATCGCAGGCATGGGATTGTATCTGATCTGGACGGCGTTTCGTCCGTATACGCATGACGCGGCCCACGATCATCACCACGGCCATCATCGTCACGACGAGCATTGCGGTCATGCCCATGTACCCGATGCCCGCCAGATGAAGGGTGAGTGGTCTCTGGCCAGGGCCTTCTCGCTGTCCTTAGCCGTCGGCATCAGGCCCTGCACCGGCGCCATTCTGGTGCTGATCTTTGCCAATGCGCTGGGCCTTTACTGGGCCGGCATCGCATCGACCTTCGCCATGGCGGCGGGTACGTTCCTCACTGTGACCGCGATCGCCGCTGTGGCGGTCTATGCGCGGCGACTGGCAATGCGGCTGGCCAGCCGGGGCGACCGCTGGCCGGGACTGCTGGCCTCGGGCCTGAGGATCGGCGGCGGCGTGGCGATCGCATTGTTGGGCGGCATGCTCTTCTTGGGATCGCTCGGAACGTCCAACGGGATGATGTGATGCCGAAACGCAGTCAATGGGTGGTTCTGGCCGGATTCGTGCTGCTGTGCTTGGGCGTCGGCGCGGTGGGTGGCTGGGTGACAGCCGCCGCCGTCAGGGACTGGTACCCGGCCCTGGTCAAGCCCGCGTGGAATCCGCCCTCGTGGATTTTCGGGCCGGTGTGGACGACGCTCTATGTGATGATGGGGGTAGCGGCCTGGCTCGTGTGGCGGAGCAATCCGCGCTTTTCCGCCATCCGCCTCGCGATGATCCTGTTTTTTGTCCAGCTGGCACTCAATTGCCTGTGGTCCTTCCTGTTTTTCGGCGGGCGGTCACCGGGATTGGCGTTGGTCGATATCGCGGCGCTGTTTGTGGTTCTGGGGCTGACCGTGACGGCGTTCTTCCCGCATTCGAAACCCGCTGGATTTCTGCTGCTGCCCTATCTGGCCTGGGTAGGGTTCGCGACAGCACTCAACGCCTCGATGTGGTGGCTGAACTAGAGATTCCCCAAATTCCGTCATTCCCGCGAAAGCGGGAATCCCGCTATTTATCAAAAAGTTAGCGGGGCCCCCGCCTACGTGGGGGTGACGGTTATGGGAGTGATTCCATTGTATAGCGATAGGCTGATAATTTTCCTAGGTTGACTCTTGTTTTCTCATATGAGAGAACAAAACTAGAACAACGGATAAAATGTCATGCGTACCGAACCGGCGTCAGTCGCGCGCGCGGAGGCCTTTGCTGTCTCCCGATCAAGGCCTGGAGAGGATATCCCCCGGCTGATGGAGGCGCTGCGCCGCCATATCGATCGGATCGAGGGCGCGCAGCCGCAACTGGCGAGCCGCCATCAGCGCAATGAAGCCTGGCGCGTGGGGCTGAGCGAGATCGACACGCATCTGGCGCCGGCCGGGCTTTCCGCGCGCGGCCTGCATGACATCGCACCCCACGCCTATGGCGACATGCCGGCCGCCATGGGATTTGCTGTGGCATTGGCGCTGCGCCGCCTGGGGGACCGGAACGAACGCCGCCCGCTTCTGTGGTGCCGCCTGGCGCGCGAGGAACGCGAATATGGCAGGCTTTATGGCCATGGCCTCGAAGCCCTAGGGCTGATGCGCGAGCGCTTTGTGACCGTCACGCTGAAACACCCGGCGGCGCTGCTGTGGACCATGGAGGAGGCGCTGAAATCGGCAGCACTGGCTCTGGTCATCGCCGATGCCGATCCAAAGGCAACCGGTCTGACCGCGACGCGCCGCCTGGCCCTTGCGGCCGAGGCAGGGAAAGCCGCGGGGCTTCTGGTGTTCTGCCGCCCCCATGCAGATGCCACGGCAAGTCTCACGCGCTGGACCGCGGCCGCAGCACCGTCGCGCGCTCCTCCCCATGACGGGCAAAGCCCGGGAGACCCCGTCTGGACAATCGAACTCACCCGCGCCCGGGCCGGGAGGCCTGGCCGATGGACTGTGGAATGGCAACATGCGCCGCATCGTTTCGCTCTGGTTTCCGGATTACGCGATCGAGCGATTCATCCGTGGACGGATGAAAGCCGGGCGCGCTCCGCCGTTGCCGGGCCAGCCTTTCGCGCTGGTTGAAGCGGGCTCGAAGGGCCTCCGTCTTTCCGCCGTGAACGTGATTGCGCGGCGTTTTGGACTGGGACCCGGACAGCGTTTGGCCGATGCCCGCGCCGCCGTGCCCGAACTCCTGACCGAGCCGGCCGAAGCCGAAGCCGACCTGGCCAGCCTGCTCGGCCTGTGCCGCTGGATGGAGCGCTACAGCCCGTGGGTGTCGCCCGATCATCCCGCCGGCATCCTGCTCGACGTTAGCGGAATCCCCCATCTCTTCGGCGGCGAGGACGCCATGCTGGCGGGGATCAGGGCGAGGCTGCGGAACCATGGCTTCACCGCGCGGATCGCCGTGGCCCCGACCATCGGCGCCGCCTGGGCGCTGGCGCGATATGCTTCCTCCCTCCCCGCGGAGGGGGAGGGATTAAGGGGTCTCCCCGTCGAGGCGCTGCGGATCGGGCCTGAGCAGGCGCGGACGCTGCGCCGGCTTGGCCTCAAGACCGTGGGCGCGCTGATGGCTATTCCCCGCGCCTCGCTAGCCCGGCGGTTTCGCGGCGAAACCATCCCCGAAAACGTGCTTCACCGCCTCGACCAGGCGCTGGGGCACCGCGACGAACCGCTGAACCCGGTCAATCCACCCTCCTCCTTCATGGCGCACCGGGCACTGATGGAGCCGCTCATCACCCATGACGGATTGGAAACCGTGCTGACCGGACTGGTGACGGCGCTGACCCGCGACCTCGAAGCGAAAGCGCAAGGCGTGACCCGGCTGATCCTCAAGCTGTTCCGCTGCGACGGCACGCGGATCAGCGTGCCGGCGGGGCTGTCGGCGCCTTCGAGCGATCAAGGCCATCTGCTGCGCATCCTCAAGCCCAAGCTCGAAGCGATCGACGCAGGGATGGGGATCGACGCCATGACGCTCGAAGCGCGCGAGACGTCGTCCGCGATTGTCCGCCAGCACGGCTTCATGGAGGAAGACAGCACCGCCAGCCTCGAACGGCTGACCGACCGCGTGATGAACCGCCACGAAGCGGACATCGCCGCCTTGCAGGCGCTGGAGAGTCATATTCCGGAACGCGCGGAAGGGGCCCTCGTCCGCCCTTCGGGCACCTTCTCCCATTCTTCGAACGGGAGAAGGCAGAATGAGGAGTATGTGCCTTCGCCCACCCGCAGGGTGGGAGAAGGTGGCCGAAGGCCGGATGAGGGCCTTTCCCGTCCCCTCCTCATCTTCGAGCGCCCGGAGCCCGCCGCCGTCATTGCCTCGGTGCCCGACGGGCCGCCGATGCGCTTCACCTGGCGCCGGGTGACGCGGCGCGTGGTGAAATCGCAAGGCCCCGAGCGGGTGGCGCCCGAATGGTGGCGGCTGGCGGAAAGCGGGAGCCCTCGCGACTATTACGTGATCGAGGACGAGGCGGGGCGGCGCTACTGGCTCTACCGCGAGGGACTTTACGGCGAAACCCAGCCCCGATGGTTCGTACACGGACTATCGGCATGACCGGTTACGCCGAGCTGCACTGCGCCAGCAATTTCTCATTCCTGCGCGGCGCCTCGCACCCGGAAGAGCTGGTGGCGCAGGCCAGGCATCTGGGGCTTGCAGCACTCGCCGTGACCGACCTGAACACGCTGGCTGGCGTGGTGCGGGCTCATGGCGCGGCGAAGGACGCGGGGCTGAAATTCGTGGTGGGGGCGAGGCTCTCCCTGGTCCGTCATCCCGGCGAAAGCCGGGACCCATGGAATGGCCGGAACAGTTCTTCAAAAATTCAGCCTGCGGATAAATGGGTCCCGGCTTTCGCCGGGATGACGGAAAAATTGGAATTGTTGTGTTATCCCACCACCCGCGCCGCCTATGGCCGCTTGTGCCGTTTGCTCTCCACCGGCCAGCGGCGGGCGAAAAAGGGCTCGTGCCTTCTCACCCTCGACGACGTCCGCGAGTTCTCCGAGGGGATGATCTTGGCACTTCTGCCCGACAGCGCCGATCATCTCGAAACCGTCCGTGAACGGATTAAAGCGCCGCTCTATCTGGCCATCAACCGCCGCTATGGCGCAGGCGACCGGGCCCGTCTCAACCGGCTGGCGGACCTGGCGCATAAAGCGAAGACCCCACTACTGGCCACCAATGACGTGCTCTACCACCATCCCTCGCGGCGCGAACTGCAGGACGTGGTAACGGCGATCCGCGAAGGTGTGACCGTGGCTGAAGCGGGCTTCCGCCTCGAAGCCAATGCCGAGCGCCACCTGAAGCCACCCGACGAAATGGCCCGCCTGTTCCGTGACTATCCGCAGGCCATCGCCAGCACGCTGGAAATCGCAGACGCTTGCACGTTCTCGCTCGACGAACTCAAATACGAATATCCGGACGAGCCGATCCCGCCGGGCAAGACGCCGCAATCGCATCTGGCGCATCTGGCCTGGGAGGGAGCCAGCGAGCGCTATCCGCAAGGTGTTCCCGACAAGGTCAGGGCTGGCATCCACAAGGAACTGGCGCTGATCGAGAAGCTCAATTACGCGCCGTATTTCCTCACCGTCCACGACATCGTGGCGTTTGCCCGGTCACAGGAAAAACCCATCCTGTGCCAGGGCCGGGGGTCGGCTGCGAACTCCACCGTGTGTTATTGCATCGGCATCACCGCTGTCGATCCGAACCAGATCGACCTCCTGTTCGAGCGTTTCATTTCCGAGGAGCGGAAAGAGCCGCCCGATATCGATGTCGACTTCGAGCATGAGCGGCGCGAGGAGGTGATCCAGTATCTCTATGCCCGCTACGGCCGCGAACGCGCCGGGCTGGCGGCGACCGTCATCACCTATCGCGGCCGCTCGGCGGCGCGCGAGGTGGGCAAGGCGATGGGGCTGTCCGAGGATGTGACGGCAGCACTGTCGGGCCTCGTCTGGGGCCATATGCGCGAAGACATGAAACACGAGATGTTCAAGGAAGCGGGGCTCGATCCGACCGATCCTCTGCTGGCGCGCGTCATCGAATTAGCCGACGAGATCGGCGGTTTTCCCCGTCACCTTTCCCAGCATGTCGGCGGCTTCATCCTCACCCGCGAGCGCCTCGACGAGACGGTGCCCATCGGCAACGCGGCGATGGAGGACCGCACCGTCATCGAATGGGACAAGGACGATATCGACACGCTGGGCATCCTGAAAGTCGATGTGCTTGGCCTTGGAATGCTGACCTGCATCCGCAAATGTTTCGACCTGATCGAGGCGTGGTACGGGCTGCACTATTCGCTGGCGACGGTCCCGCGCGAGGACGCGAAGGTCTACGATATGCTGTGCAAGGCCGACTCGGTCGGCGTATTCCAGGTCGAGAGCCGGGCCCAGATGAACATGCTGCCGCGTCTCAAACCCCGCTGTTTCTACGACCTGGTGATCGAGGTGGCGATCGTGCGCCCCGGCCCCATCCAGGGCGACATGGTGCATCCCTATTTGCGCCGCCGCGACGGGATCGAACCGGAAATCTATCCCGCACCCCATCCCGATTTCGGCGAGCCCGACGAATTGAAGCAGGTGCTGGGGCGCACCAAGGGCGTGCCGCTGTTCCAGGAGCAGGCGATGAAACTGGCGATGGTGGCGGCCGAATTCACGCCCGGCGAACTGAACGAATTGCGCAAGGCCATGGCGACGTTCCGAAGGCGGGGCACCATCGGCAGGCTTGAGCAGAAGATGGTGAGCCGCATGGTCGAGCGCGGTTACCAGGCAGAGTTCGCGGCTCGCTGCTTCAGCCAGATCAAGGGCTTCGGCGAATACGGCTTCCCCGAAAGCCACGCGGCAAGTTTCGCGCATCTGGTTTATGTGTCGTCCTGGCTCAAATGCCACTACCCGGCGGTGTTCGCCTGCGGGCTGCTGAATTCGCAGCCGATGGGCTTCTATGCTCCGGCGCAGATTGTGCGCGACGCCAGGGAGCATGGCGTGGAGGTGCGGGCGCCCGATGTGAATTTCAGCGCGTGGGATTCGACTCTGGAACAGGCGTCCCCCACCCCCGCCGCTGCGCGGCGGACCCTCCCCGCAAAGGGGGAGGGATGGTCTTTCCTTATCCCTCCCCCTTCAGCGGGGAGGGTGGCGCCGCAGGCGCCGGGTGGGGGACGTGAACCGGTGCTCCGCCTGGGCCTCCGCGAAGTCGATGGTTTGAGGCAAGAGGATTTGCACCGCTCCGACATCCCCGTGCCCGCTCTGGAAAAACTTGCCGCCGCCGATGCGTTTCGTTCGGTCGGATTGGACCGCCGCGCCGCTTTGTGGGAGGTGAAGGGGCTGGCCAAGGCGAAGCCTCTGCCGCTGTTCGCTTTCGCCGTGGCGCGGGATCAAGGCGTGGAGGACGCCGTGACGCTTCCCGAAATGCCGCTCTCCGAGCATGTGGTCAACGACTACCAGACGCTGAAGCTGTCGCTGAAAGCCCATCCCCTCACGTTTCTCCG
>JANLYR010000200.1:0-5434 GCA_031365765.1 Hyphomicrobiales bacterium
TCGGCTTGCGAAGCCTACCACGGGGAAAGCGGTAGGTGTTTGCCGGACAAGCGGCTCCGGACGCCAGTTGAGTTGTCGTGAGCGCGAGCGAATGAGTGCAAGCGGCGACAGTTAGGACTTTGGCGCATCTCGCTTGGTAACCCCCGGTGAGCACCGGAGGGTTACCAAGCGCAGTCCGTTGATAGGGGTACAGCGGAACCTGTCGATGGCGGAGAACGAAAACGGACTGGGCCAGGAGTGTGCAATTCCTGATCTATGACGAGCACGTTTTCTTGGCCTTCTGGCAGAACTGCGTGGATTGTCGCGTGGCTTTGGACGTGCGGCGTGGTCGGGTCAAATTGCCGGCCGAGCGCTGAAACCAAGGACGTGCTCGATCGCCGCAGCTGCGGCAAAAAGTTCAGGGTCACGGCCAAAGCGCCCCATCAACTGGAGACCCACCGGCAAGCCATCGCTCAATCCGCAAGGGATGCTTATTGCCGGGTGGCCGGTGACATTTGCAAGGCCCGATGACAGCCCCTCGGCGTCACCACCCTCGCCTTCGAGTGCGGGATCCTCAGCCGGTGCAACGAACGACACCGAAGGGCTGAGCAGCACGTCGACCGACTCGAACAGCGCCTCGATGACTGTTGTGAGTTCCGCCCGCTGGCGCTGAGCGCGAACGTAGTCGACGCCCTTCACCTTGAAGCCGGCCTCGATCTGGGACCGCGTCCCCTGCGCGTAGCCACCCGGACGCAGGGCATAAATCTGCTCGTGGACGAGGCTCGCTTCGGGCAGGAGGACCGTCATCAGAATTTTCGAAACCTGTTGCGGTTCGGCAAAGCTAACCGGCACGAGGCGCGCCCCTCTCTCGGCAAGGCGGCGGATCGCTATCTCGACGCAATCGCGTACGCCAGCCGTCACCAGTGGTGAGCCGAGATGGGGCTGCATCAGGCCGATCCGGAGGTGATCGACCGCCAGGACCGGGAACTCGAAGGACCTCAGGCCATGCTGCCGAGCAAGGTCGCGGCATCCGCCACGCTGCGGGCGAGCGGACCCGCGTGATCGAGCGACCAGGAGAGCGGAAAGACGCCTTTGGTCGAGACGGTTCCATAGGTCGGCTTATGGCCGACAATGCCACAATAGGCCGCTGGGATGCGGATCGAGCCGCCGGTGTCGGTCCCGACCGAAAGTGGCACGACGCCAGCTGCGACCAGCGCGGTCGAGCCGCCGCTCGAACCGCCGGAAGTGCGGCGGGTGTCGAACGGATTGTTGGTCTGGCCGACATCCGGGTGAGCGATGCCATAGGCGAATTCGAGGAGATTGGTCTTGCCGAGGAACACCGCACCCGCTTCGCGCAGCCGTATGATCAGATCGGCGTCCTGCGTCGCCAGCACCGGATCGACGGCGCGAGTGGCATAGCTCGTCGGCTGGCCGGCGATGTCGATCAGATCCTTGATCGCCACCGGCACACCGTGTAGCGGGCCCCGATCGAGTCCCTGGCGCAATTCCTCGTGTGCCGTCCTGCCATGGCCAGGGCGAGGTCACGCATCGGTTCGATGACAGCGTTCAGCTGCGGCTCTAGCGCTTCGAGGCGCGCCAGCGAAATCTCCGCCACCTCGACCGGCGAGACCACGCCGGAGCGATAAGCTTGGGCCAGCGTCGGCACGCTCGCGTAAGGGGACAATGCCGCGTCGCGGCCAGCGGGTACTTTGCTCAAGGGTTCAGGTCCTTCAACCGTTCGATCAGGCGCGCCCAGGCGATCAATCCGGTGCGGAAACTCGAGAGGCGCAAGAACTCGTTGGGCGCATGATAGTCCTCGTCGGAGGTCGAGAACGAGAAGAAGACAGTCGGCGCGCCGAGCTCTTGCTGGAACACAGCGCCGATCGGTATCGTCGCGCCCATCGCCACCCGCAGCGGCCGGCGGCCGAGCACTGATGCGAGCACGTCCTCCGTCATCGCAAGGCCGATGCCACTGGGATCGAGCGAGAAGGCGGGTGTGCCTTGTCCATGTTCGACAATCTCCATCCGGAAACCGTCGGGGAGGTGACTTTTCAGGTGGCGGACGATCGCCGCCCGCACACCGGCAGGGTCCTGTCCGGCAACCAGGCGGCACGTGATTTTGACCATGGCCTCGGCCGGAATGACCGTTTTCGTGCCAGGCCCCGCATAGCCGCCGCTGATCCCGTTGAACTCGAGCGTTGGTTCCAGCCATTGACGCGTGAGCAGCTCAGTCCCACCGAGCGGCGTCGACGGCAGGCTGGCGCCGATCCCGGAGAGATACGTTTCCGCGTTAAATCCGGCCTGCTCGATCGCGGCGAGGATCGCCGGATCCGGCGGTCGTACGCCGTCGTGGAAGCCAGCGACCAAAACGCCGCCGTCTGCGTCGTGCAAGCTCGCCAGTAGCCGCGACAGCGCCCGGATCGGATTGGGTGCGCTGCCACCGTGCCGGCCCGAATGCAGATCCTTGGCGGGGCCATGGACGATGACATCGAGCGCGGTCATCCCGCGGCTCGCGACCGTCACCGAAGGCAGATCCGCCCGCCACATAGCTCCGTCCGCCGAAACCACGAGGTCGCAGGCGAGAGCCTCCCGAAGACGCGCGACTGTCGGCTGAAAATGCGGGCTTCCGCTCTCCTCTTCGCCCTCGATCAGGAACTTGAGGTTGACCGGTAGCGCGCCTCGCGTCCGCAGGAAAGCTTCCGCGGCGAAGAGGGGGATCAGCAGTGGCCCTTTGTCGTCGGAGACCCCGCGGGCATAGAGGCGATCGTTGCGGATCGTGGGCTCGAAGGGCGGGCTCGTCCAGCGTTCCAAAGGGTCGGGCGGCTGCACGTCGTAATGACCGTAGACAAGAATGGTCGGTGCCCCCTCGGCGTGCAGCCAATCGGCAGTGACGAAGGGGTGTCCGCCGGTCTCGACAGATTTTACGTTCTCGAGGCCCGCCTGCCCCAAACGTTCGATGAGAAACACCACGGCGGCGGCGATGCCGGGTTTGTAAGACGGATCGGTGCTGACACTCGAAATCCGGCAGAAGTTGATCAGCCTCTCGGTGTAGGTCGCCTCCTCGGCGGCAAGGCGCCGCTCGATGGCCGTGAGGTCGCCTTGTCCGGGTTCGTCGCTCATTTGCCGCCATCGACGCTCAGCACCTGGCCGGTCACCCAGCGCGCCATATCGGAAACGAAGAACAGCACCGCATTGGCGATATCCTCGGGTGTGCCGAGCTGCCGCATGGCGATGCTTTCGACAAGTTGCGCCTGCCGGGCCGCGCCCATGGCTTCCCACTGCCGCTCGGTCGCCGGGTTGGAGCGCACAAAGCCCGGCGCCACATTGTTGACGGTGATCCCGAAGGGGCCGAGTTCATGAGCGAGCTGACGTGTAAGGCCGATCTGCGCCGCTTTGGCGCTCGCATAGGCCTGGATGCCGGTGAGGCTGATGCCAAGGCCAGCCCCCGACGAGATGTTGACGATGCGCCCGCTGCCGCGCAACTTCATGCCCGGCGCCACCGCTTGCGACAGCAGGAACGCGCCGGTGACGTTCACGGCGAAGATCGCGTTCCAGTCGGCAAGGCTCACTTGCTCCAAAGGCCGTCCGACTTGCCCGAGCACGCCGCCCGCATTGTTGACGAGGATGTCGATGTTTCGGCCGTGGTTGGAAAGGTCGGCGGCGAAGCGTTCGACCGCGCCTATGTCGGTGACGTCGAGCACGCGGGTCGCGCAGCTGGGCCCCGCAAGTGCAGCGGTCTCAGGGAGTTCGTCGGCCAGGATGTCACAGGCGATCACCGCGCTCCCCGCCTTTGCCAGCGCGACGGCGATGGCCCGTCCAAAGCCATGCGCGGCGCCCGTCACGATTGCCGATCGGCCTGCCAGATTGATGATCATCGGCCGTCTTCCTTTCCCGACAGGGCGTCGAGTTCCGCCAGCGCCACAAGGCTGAGCTCGCGCTTGCCGTCCTCGACCTCGTGGATGCGGATGATGATCCCTTCGACGATCGGCGTCGGGATGGCGTGGCGGCGGCCAATTTCGACGATCGGCCCAAGCTGCGCGTCGACCTCGGTCCGGCGCTTGCGGATCGCGAGGTCGCGCCAAATTCCCGAATGCGACTTCGCCGAGCGCCGATTGAACGCCACCATCTCGTCGAACGAGGCATCCGCCCGGGCAAATCCTGCCTCCGGGGCAAAGGAACCGGGGTCGAAACCGTTGAAGGCTTCGAGCTTCACGCCCTCGGCACGGGCAACCGCCTGGACTTCGTGGGCGAGGCGGACCAGCATCGGCCGATATTTCGTGAGGGCGAGGACATCGGCAATGCTGTCATTGGTGAGGGCGGTGGCAAACAACATTGAACCATAGACGAGCTTGGCCCAGAGGTAGCCCCAGATGTTCGGCGTCTTGATTGCGTTCGGCTCAAAGGTTCGGAACAGTTCGAGTATCCCCTCGAGCCTCGGCGTCATCGTCCCGTCGATCTCGCCGACCACGACCGCGCCGCGACCGCCATAAAGTATGACGCCGGGTTCAAGATAGTCGGCCCCGAAATTCACGAAACAGCCGAGTGTTCGCGATTCCCCGATGCGAGCGGCAATCCTGCGTTCCTCAAGGCCGTTCTGGGCCGAAAGGACATAGCCGTCCGGGGCGAGATGGGGCACCAACACGTCGAGGGCTTCGGGCGTGTGATGCGACTTCACCGCCAGCACGATCTGCTCGAAGGTGCCGGTGAGTTCGGCCGGCGCAAAGGCGCGGGCTTCGACATGGCTGGGCGCAACCGGCCCGGTGATCGTCAGGCCACGGGTGTTGAGCGCTGCGACGTGATCGAGCGCCGCGTCGACGAAAACAACGTCCCGGCCGGCGCGAATGAATGCTGCGCCCAAGGATCCACCGATCGCGCCCGCGCCCCAGACCAGGATCGGCGCCGTCATGCCCAGGGACCTTCGAGCAGTGCACGGGTCTCATCGACGGCGATCGACCAGATCGCCAGCATGTCGTCGTCGGGGCGCTGATAGTACCCGCCGAAATTGCCATCGCCGAGATAGGCGCGGACTTCATCCGGACCCATGGCGCGCATGCGCTCGAAGTCGATCATCGGCTTTTGCTGAGGGGGCATTGCGATATTGGCAAGTCGCGTCCAGGGGAAGTTCTCCATCCAGGACGCGTGCGAGGCAACCGAATCGATCGATTGCACCTTGCCCATGGTGGCGGGGGCGCTCCACCAATTGTGGAACTTGACCGAGGTGCCTGGATGGTCCGCCATCCACTCGATCGCGAGGCTGCCTGCCGGTTGGTTGCCACCATGGCCATTCACCAGAAGAATGCGCCGGAACCCCTGGCGATAGAGGCTGTCGAGAACGTCGCGGACCAGCGCCACATAGGTCTCGACCCGGATGCTGACCGATCCGGGATAGGCGAGGAAATACGGCGTGATGCCGTAGGCGATCACCGGAAAAACCGGCACCCCCAGCGGTTCGGCG
>JANLYR010000210.1:0-17734 GCA_031365765.1 Hyphomicrobiales bacterium
GAACTGGTGAAATCGCTCGGCGTGCCCAACCACAATGTCATCCTCGCCGACAGCAAGGGTGTCGTTTACAAGGGCCGTACCGAGGGCATGAACCAGTGGAAGTCGGCCCACGCCGTCGAGACCACGGCGCGCACGCTGGCCGACGCCATGGAAGGAGCCGACGTGTTTTTCGGGCTCTCCATCGCCGGCGCCCTGTCGCCCGCCATGGTCAAGAGCATGGCCAAGAACCCGATCATTTTCGCCATGGCGAACCCCGATCCGGAAATCTCGCCGGAAGACGTGGCCAAGGTCCGTTCCGACGCCATCATGGCGACGGGGCGCTCCGACTATCCCAACCAGGTGAACAATGTCCTGGGCTTTCCCTATATCTTCCGGGGTGCCCTCGATGTGCGCGCCCGCACGATCAACGAGGAGATGAAGATCGCCGCCGCCCAGGCACTGGCGAAGCTGGCGCGCGAAGACGTGCCCGATGAAGTGGCCGCCGCCTATCACGGGTCGCGCCTCACCTTCGGACCCGACTACATGATCCCGGTGCCGTTCGATCCGCGCCTCATCGCCACCATCCCGGTCGCCGTGGCCAAGGCCGCGATGGAAAGCGGTGTCGCGCGCAAGCACATCGCCGACCTCGATGCCTATGCGGCCGAACTGTCGGCCCGCCTCGATCCCATCGCCGGCACGCTGCAAAGCGTTTTCGAACAGGTCCGCGTCAAACCGAAGCGCGTGGTGTTCGCCGAGGGCGAGGAGGATCGCATGATCCGCGCCGCCAACAGTTTCGCCAGCGCGGGGCTGGGCCAGGCCATCCTGATCGGGCGTGAAACGGAGATCGAAAAAACGCTTGCCGCCAGCGGGCTCGAACTCAACGAGAATGTGCAGATTCTCAATGCGCGCATTTCCGAACGCAATGTCGATTATGCAAACTATCTTTACGAACGCCTGCAGCGCAACGGCTTCCTGTTTCGCGACTGCCAGCGCCTCGCCAACCAGGACCGCAACGTGTTCGCCGCCTGCATGGTGGCGTTGGGCGACGCCGACGCCCTGGTCACGGGCCTCACCCGGAACTTCTCGGTGGCCCTCGACAATGTGCGGCGCGCCATCGACAATCGCCCCGGCCATCGCCCGATCGGAGTCTCGATGGCATTGGTGCGCGGCCGCACCGTGTTCATTGCGGACACATCGATTCATGAACTTCCTTCGGCCGAGGAACTGGCCGACATCGCGCAGGAGGCGGCGGGCGTGGCGCGGCGCTTCGGCTATGAACCGCGCGTGGCGTTCCTGTCGTATTCGACCTTCGGCTATCCCCGCGGCGAGCGCTCGGAATATGTCCGGAATGCCGTGGCGGTGCTCGACCGGCGTCACGCCGATTTCGAATATGACGGCGAGATGGGTGCCGATGTCGCTCTGTCGCGCGAAGCCATGGCGCTCTATCCGTTCTGCCGGTTGACGGGCACGGCCAATGTGCTGGTGATGCCCGCGGCGCACTCGGCGTCGATCTCGACCAAGATGCTGCAGCAACTGGGCGGCGTCACCGTGGTCGGGCCGCTGCTCACCGGTCTAGACAAGCCGGTGCAGATCGCCTCGATGTCGGCCACCACCACGGACATCGTCAACCTCGCGGCGATCGCGGCCTACGACATCAACCGGTAGGATATTGGCACCGCGGCGGGTGGGCGAAAAGAAGGAGAAACGGCCGCTTCTGGTCATCGACGGCGATTCCTTCGCGCACCGTTCCTATCACGCCCTGCCCAAGTCGATCCGCGGAAAGGACGGGATGCCGGCCGGCGCCATCGTCGGATTTGCCAATATGCTGACCAGACTTTATCTGGCGGAGCGCCCCCGCGCCGTTTTCGCGGGGTGGGACACGCTCGACCGGCCCAATCACCGCCAGCAGATGTTTGCGCCATACCAGTCCGGCCGCGCGTTTGACGCGGAACTCCTGACCCAGCTCGCATTGTTGCCGAAGTTTCTTGCCGCCTGCGGCTTCGCCAACGCCAAGGTTGCGGGGTACGAGGCCGACGATTTTCTGGCTTCGGCGGTTAGGGTCGAGGAAAAGCACGGCGGCACGGTTCTGGTCGCCAGCGGCGACCGCGACAGTTTCCAGCTCGCCTCGGAGAAAACCACCATCCTCTATCCGGAGCGGGCGGGCGAGATGGCGCGCATCGGCCCCGCCGAAGTCAGGGCGCGCTACGAAGTCGAGCCGCGCCAGGTGCCGGATTTCATCGCACTGCGGGGCGACCCGTCGGACAGGATTCCCGGTGCGAAAGGCATTGGCGCGGTCACCGCCGCCAGCCTGCTCAGGAAACACCAGACCCTGGAGGCGATCCTCTCCGAAGGGCGGTTTGCGGCGCAGGCGGAGGAGCTTAGGCTGTACCGGAAAATTGCAACGATGGATGATGCGGCGCCCATTCCCAATCTGCCCGACATGGTGCCGCAATGGCCGGCCGGATCGGCACTTGCCGCCGAATGGGGATTGAAGCAACTGGCGGAGCGGCTGGCCAAACTCGATACGCAAGGCAGTTGACCGGCGGCGGTTCCCCGCGCGCCACGCGCCCCCTATAATGAATGACCTCGGCGCGCACGGAGTTTCATCGGAACATGGTCCACTTCACATTCGGCACACGCAACAAGCGCTTCCCCTGGACGCCGGCGTGATGCCAGCGCTCGAGAAATTGTTTGGCATCGCTGGTGCGGTCGCGGTCGTGACCGGCGGCGGAAGCGGCATCGGCAGGGCCGCATCGCTGCTGCTGGCGCAAGCCGGTGCCCGTGTTGTCGTGGCCGACCGGGATGAAGCGGCGGCCGGGGAGACGGCGGTGGACATCGGCGGCGCGGCACTTGCCGTCGCCTGCGACGTCGGTGATGAAGCGGCGGTCGAGCGCCTCTTCGCCATCACCCTGGAGCGGCATGGCCGCATCGATATCCTGGTCAACAATGCCGGGATCGCCATCCGGCGGCCATCGACCGAACTGGCGCTTGCCGACTGGGAGCGCGTGGTCCAGGTCAACATGACCGGCATTTTCCTCTGTGCACGGAGTGCCGCTCGGCACATGATAGCGGCGGGCCAGGGTGGCGCCATCGTCAACACCGCCTCGATCATGGGCCTGTCGGGCGGCGGGCTCTATCCCAACATTTCCTATCAGGCAACAAAAGGCGCGGTGGTCAACATGACGCGCGCCCTTGCCGTCGAATGGGCGGGGCATACGATCCGCGTCAACGCCGTGGCGCCGACTTATGTCCGAACGCAACTCATCGCGCCGATCCTGGCGCAGCCCGATCTGGTAGCGAAGATCGTGGGCATGACGCCCCTGGGGCGGCTGGCCGAGCCGGAAGAGGTGGCCGCCGCCATTCTCTTTCTCGCCGGTCCCGCCGCGGCGATGATTACCGGTCACACGCTGCCCGTGGATGGCGGCTTCCTCGCGCAATAGGGCTTACATGCCCCAGCGCAGCGCCGGGGTATGGACGGGCGCGTCCCAATGGCGCGCGATCTCGTCGTCGAGCAGCGTGACGGTAATCGAGCAGCCCGCCATGTCGAGCGAGGTGACGTAGTTGCCCACCAGAGCGCGCGCCACCGTAATGCCATGCGGGGCGAGATGCGTCCGTGCCGCGTTGAACATCAGATAGAGTTCCATCAGCGGCGTCGCGCCAAAGCCGTTGACGAACAGCAATGCTTCGCCGGTCCTGCCCAGATCTCCGGCAATGGCCGAAACCAGTTCCTCGGCGATTTCATTTGCGCTGCCACGCTTCACGCGGCGCCGCCCCGGCTCGCCGTGAATGCCCGCACCCATCTCCATTTCGTCCTCACCGATCAGGAATGTAGGCTTGCCGGCGGCCGGCACGGTACAGCTTGTGAGCGCCACACCCATCGAGCGTGTCGCATTGTTCACTTTCGCGCCGATGGTCACGAGCGTGGCGAGATCGGCGCCCGTCTCGGCCGCGGCCCCCACGATCTTCTCGGCCACCAGCGTTCCAGCGACACCGCGCCGCCCCGCTGTAAAGAGCGAGTTCTCGACGCCGACGTCGTCGGCGATGATGAGCGTTTCGACGGGGCCCTTGCATAGTTCACGCGCCATGTCGAAATTCATCAGGTCGCCCTCGTAGTTCTTGACGATGAACAACAGGCCGGCGTCGCTTTTTATCTCCTCGGCTGCGGCGAGCATCTGGTCGGGGGTGGGTGAGGTGAAAACCTGCCCCGGGCAGGCGGCATCGAGCATGCCGTGACCGACGAAGCCCGCATGCAGGGGCTCATGACCGGCGCCGCCGCCGGACATCAGCGCCACTTTCCCGGGTTTAAGCACGCGACGCCGCACGAATTTATGGCCGAGGCCCAGAATTACGAGATCGGAATGCGCAGCGGCAAAACCATCGAGGCTTTCGATCAGGATCGAATCCACCCCGTTGATCAGCTTTTTCATCCGCTCTTTCCCTTCTTGGGCGCGTCGGCGAGGAGCCTCACGACATGACCGACAAATTCGGCGATCATCGCATGCAGCGCGTCGTTGCGGTGATCCTCGCCGAGGTCCGGCAGATAGATGGTGTGGGCTTTCAGCCGATGCTGGCCTTGCCGCGAGGCGAGCCGTTTGGGATGCGCCAGCCGGTAGGCTTCAAGAAACTGGCGGCGCTCGGCGGCGGAAAAATGGCAGATTTCAAAAATGACGTCGAGATGGCTGGCCGGAATTGGGGTTGGATAGGAGGCGTTGGCGATCTGGCTGATGAAGCTGCGGTTCTTGGTCAGCGCGGTGGCGAGCCGCTGGCGCGTGCCGGATGGCCGGCGGTCGATCACGGTCGCCAGGATGCGCTTGTAAGCGGCAACCGATTCGAGGGCGGAACCATCCTCTGCCATGATCAAAGCTCCGCCAGCGTGGCCTTGACGCGCCCCACGCGTGCCGGAGCCACGGACAACGCGGTGAGCCCGGCCCGCAGCAAGGATGCCAGATGGGCGGGATCGCCCGCCATGTCGCCGCACAGGCTGACCGGAATGTCATGCGAGCGGCCGAACGCCACGACCGATGCGATGAGGCGGCTGACCGCCGGATGGGCCGGGTCCTGCAGATCGGTGAGCGCGCTTTCATCGCGTGCGGTCGCCGTCACATATTGCGTGAGATCGTTCGAGCCGATCGAAAAGAACGCGGCATCCGTGAACAGTTCCGGCGCGATGGCGGCGGCCGGCACCTCGATCATGATGCCGAGCGGCGGTGTGGCACAGGGAATATGCGCGCGACGAAGGTCATCGATGCATTCGGCCAGCAGGGCGGCACTGCCGGCCAATTCCCGCGGCACCGTCACCATCGGGATCATGACGTTCAGCGGGCCATGCATGGCGGCACGCGCGAGTGCGCGGAGCTGGGTGCGGAATATATCGGGCCGGGCCAGCGTGAGACGCACGCCACGCAGTCCCAGAAACGGGTTTTTCTCGCCCTCGCGGGTCAGTCCGCGAAGGGGCTTGTCGCCGCCAACGTCGAGGGTGCGGATGGTGACCGGGCGGCCCTCCGCCCATGCTAAGAAACGGCAGTAGGCTTGGTACTGCTGTTCTTCGTCGGGCCACGGGGCGCCATCGCGAAACAGAAACTCGGACCGCATGAGGCCGATTCCGTCGCAGCAGCGGGGATCGATGCGATCGAGGTCCGCGACGCCCGCCACATTGATCAGCACTTCGATCCGCGATCCGTCCTTGCGGCGGGCCTCGCGCAACAGGAATCCGGCATCGCGCGACTGCGCGCTCGCGTGCGTGGCATGGCGCTCGACGTAGCGGCGTCTGATGCCCGGTCCCGGATCGAAGATCACAATGCCGCTGCCGCCATCGACAATCACGTCCGAATGCGCCGCGAAGTCGCCGTTTCGAAGGCCCACCACCATCGGCACGCCGCGCGCCCTGGCCAGTATCGCCACATGGCTCGCGGGACTTCCGGCGTTGAGTGCTATGGCGCCGCCACGCGACCAGTCGGTTTCAAGAAACAGGCTCGGCCCCATGTCCTCGCCGCAGAGCACGCCCCCGGAGAAGTGCGGCAGGTCCACCGAACCGGACAGATGGCGCAGCACGCGGTCGCGAATATCGCGAAAGTCGGCGGCCCGGGCCCGGAACGAATCCTCCCGCGACATCTCATATCCGGCGATTTCCCGATCGAGCGCCGAACGCCATGCATCCTCCGCCGACAGCGTAAGAGAAATCGAAGCATACGCCGGGTCGCTCAGCGCATTATCCTCGAGCACAGCAAGCTGGAAGGCGAGCAGGTCGGCCGCTTCCCCTGCCGCTTTTGCCATCAGCCCCGACAGATCGGCGAGGCCTGCGGCAATCGCCGCTTTCAGCGTGCTGCACTCCTCCTCAACCGATCCCGAATGCCTGCGTGCAACGGTCTTCCGGTCGATGCAATGAAGCGGGCCCGCGAACAGGCCATCGGAGGCGGCGCGGCCGTGAAGTTCAAGGACGGGCCGCATCCGCCACCGCCTCCTCGAAATCCCGCCGCACCAGATCGACGAGCGCCGCCACCGCTCCTGAGGCGTCGGCACCGCTGGCTCGCACATGCAGAGTCGAATGCTGTCTCAGTTTCAGCGACATCACCTTGACGATGCTTTTGGCATCGATCCAGGGGCCTCCCGCATCGCCGGCGACCTCGATCGACGCCGCAAAACCCTTGGCGAGCTTGGTGAGCTTGACCGACGGCCTTGCATGCAATCCGACATCATGGGTCACCACCGTGCTGTTTGAAATCCAGCTCATCGCGGCGACAGTTCCTCGGCGGTGCGGCGCACCGCGTCGAGCGATGCTCCACCCCAGGCCTCGGTCGCCGCCATGATGGCGCCTTCGACGATGGGTGCGTTGCAGATCACCACCCTGTCGCGCCGTTCCGGCGGCAGCATTTCAATCGCCATCTCGCTGTTGGTTTCGGCCCCGCCGAGATCGACCAGAATGGCGACACCGCTTTCCGACCAGCCTTGCTCGATGGCGGCGAGAATTTTTTCGACACTGGTGCCCAGGCCGCCATCGGGATTGCCGCCGCAAAAGCCCAGCGGCACGTCGTCCCCCACCATCTGGCGCACCATGTCGGCGGCACCCCGCGCGATGTCGCGCGAATGCGACACGATGACGATGCCGACGTTGCCGCTCACGCGCGCCCCTCCAGAACATCGGCTATGGTTTCGATCATGATCTGGCTCGACCGCGCGCCGGGGTCCATGTGGCCAATCGATCGCTCGCCCAGAAACGATGCGCGGCCGCGGAGCGCCTGCATGGGAACGGTGGCTGCGGCGGCCTCCGCCGTAACCTTCCGGATGCTGTCGAACGAAGCGGTGTCCGAATGCAATGCGGCGGCGACCGGTCCCAATACGTCGAGCATGGTTTTTGCCCCGGGGGCCGACTTGCCCCGCGCCTGCACGGCATCGAGCGCGGCCGCGAAGGCACGCGCCAGATCGGCGCGCGAGGGATTGGCCGGCAATTCCTTGCCGAGCGCCAGGAACAACGTGCCGTAAAGCGGGCCTGACGCGCCGCCCACTCTCATCACCAGAATCGTGCCGACGGCCTTGAGCGCATCGGGCAGGGATTGGGCGGCAATGCTGTCTTTGTCAGCCAGCACCGCCTCGAAACCGCGTTTGAGGTTGAGGCCGTGATCGCCGTCGCCGATGGCCGAATCGAGCGCCGTCAGTTCCTCGGTACTGGCGATGATCGTCCGGGCTACGGCCTCCACCAAGGCTGCAAGGTCCAGCGTCATGACTTCGTCATGCACTAAACCGGAAGCCCTGGGCGGGCCAGGGCTTCAAACAGCGTTGCAACCGCTTCGGCGCCGGGATCGGTCACGCCTTCAAGATGGCTGGTGGAAACGTAACTGGCGCGGCCCGCACGGGCGCGCTGCATCGACGCGGTTCGATCAGCGCCGTCCCGCGCCGCCGCCGCCGCCTGCATCAGGCTGGCGCCACCGGTCAGCGCCTCAAGCGCCGGTTCCAGGGCGTCGATCATGGTGCGGTCGCCGGCTTTGGCGCCGCCGTAATCCTTCATCTTGCGGAGACCCGACTGCAGCGCCACGGGCCAGGCCTCGCCCTTCGCTACGGACGTTCCGGCAGCGGCGAAAAAGATGGCGAGCAGCACGCCGCTGGACCCGCCCATGGTCTTGGTCAGGCACTCGCTCACCGCGCCCAAAAACATATCCAGCCGCGCCAGGGGCATGCCCGGCAACGCGTTCCTGACGCTGCGCGCCGCACTGGCCACTGTCGTCCCCGTGTCGCCATCGCCGATCTTGCTGTCGAGCGTGTTGAGAGCGGGTTCAGCCGCGATCAATGCGTCGCAGGCTTTTTCCGCAAGGCTGCGCAGCGCCGCATTGGCGCTGGCCTTGCTGCGGGCGGCGCGCATTTCCTTTGCCAGCTTGCGCGTCACGGGTTTGGCCGGCGCGGCAATGCCCGGCCATGCCTTGGGGCCAACCGGTGCCTTGAGCGCCTTCTCGATATCGGGCGTCAGCGGCAACAGACTGGCCGACAAACCATGCATGTCGAGCGACGTCATGAGGGCTGCGGGGCCGGACACGAGCTTGATCTTCTTGCCGAACGGGCCGGTCAGAAATTCATTGGCGATCACGCCCAGTTCAAGTGGTGTCGAGCCTCCGAGATTGTTGAGCAGGAGCGCATAGCCCCGCGCCGGCGACACGCGTTCGAACAGTTTCCGGCCGAGTATTTCGGCGGTCTGCCGCGCGCCTTCGAAATCGATAAGCTCGGCTCCCGGCTCGCCGTGAATGCCAAGGCCCAGTTCCGCCTTGCCCGGCGGCACGCGCTCCTCGCGGACAGTGCCCGGAATGGTGCAGGACCCAAGCGAAATGCCCAGCGACACCACCGATTTGGCCGCCTTCCGTGCGATCTTCGCCACACGCACGAGGCTGTCGCCCCGGGCGGCGTGATAGCCCGCGATCTTGTGGACAAAGAGCGTTCCCGCAAGGCCCCGCGGCTGTGCCAGGTCGGGTAGTGCGATGTCATCGCCGACGATCACCATCTCGACGCGCCTGCCAAGGGCGCGGGCGCGTTCCGCCGCCAGTCCGAAATTGAGCCTGTCGCCGGTATAGTTCTTGACGATCAGCAGGCAGCCGCCTTTGCCCGTCACGCCGAGGATCGCGGCTAGCACCGCATCGACGCTGGGTGAAGCAAACACCTCGCCGCACACCGCCGCCGTCAGCATGCCTTTGCCGACAAATCCCGCATGCGCCGGTTCATGGCCCGAGCCACCGCCGGAAATGACGGCGACGCGCGACGGTTTATGCGTAGTATCGAACACCACCTTGATCGCGGGAAAGCCGTCGAGCCTCGCCAGCGCCGCATTGCCGCTCGCGCGCAACCCGCCGTCGAGCGCTTCGGTGACGAGTGTTTCTCTGGCATTGATGAA
Source organism: Hyphomicrobiales bacterium (assembly GCA_031365765.1). Lineage (GTDB taxonomy): Bacteria > Pseudomonadota > Alphaproteobacteria > Rhizobiales > Aestuariivirgaceae > Aestuariivirga. The sequence goes on from JANLYR010000210.1 coordinate 9,350, forward strand.
TTGCGTCATGACTGCCCTCAAATGATGCGTTCGCCGGACGCGCTGAAGCACAGTGGGGCGACCAATCCCACTTCGACGCGATCGCCGGGCTTCAGGTCCGAATCGGGATCGACGAGACTGGCGATTTTCCGTTCACCGACCAGAACATGCAAGCGGTTCTGGTCGCCCAGATGCTCGATCCAGTCGACCGTACCGTTGCCCTGCAGTTTCGGCGCGATGTTCAGATGTTCGGTACGCGCGCCGATCGTATGCGTGCCCGCCGGCAATCCACCGTCGGGCAGGAGGCCCGCGGGCAGGAGGTTGATCTGGGGCTGGCCGAGGCGCTGGGCGACATAGACCGAGCGCGGATTTTCATAAACGTCGCGGGGGCTGCCAAGCTGGATCAGCCGTCCCCGGTCGATGACACCGATGCGGTTGGCGAGCGTCATGGCCTCGATCTGGTCATGCGTCACATAAAGAACGGTGGCACCCAGTTCCTGCTGGATGCGCTTGAGTTCAAGCCGGAGATCGGCGCGCAGTTTCGCATCGAGCGAGGACAGCGGCTCGTCCATCAGATAGATCGAGGGCTGGCGCACCAGTGCGCGGCCGATGGCGACACGCTGCATCTCGCCGCCCGAAAGCTGCGTCGGCTTGTTGGCGAGCTTGTGCGGGATGCGGAGCAGTTCGGCAACCCTGTTCACCCGTTCGCGAACTTCTGCCGGCGGCATCTTGCGCGCCGGCGAGCGCAGGGGAAAAGCAAGATTGTCGAACACGCTCAGATGCGGATAGAGCGAAAACTGCTGGAATACGAAAGCGACATCGCGCTCCGCCGGCGCCAGTCCATCCACCTTCGAGCCCGCGATCGAGACGCTGCCGGCATCGGGTTTTTCCAGGCCCGCCACGAGACGGAGCGTCGTCGTCTTGCCAGCTCCGGTTGGCCCGAGCAGCACCACGAATTCGCCGTCGGCGATGTGCAGCGTCAGATCGATCACCGCCGCGACCGCGCCGAAACTCTTGCCGATACCGTCGAGAGAGACGTCAGCCATGAACGTTTCCCTCATGCAGCGCCGTCTTGATCGCCGCGCCCGTCGCCTTGTCGAACAGCGACAGGCGGTCGCCCAGGAAGGTGAGGCCCACATGATCGCCGGTGTTCACACGCACATTTGCCGGCACCCGCGCCTTGACCACGCCGCCGGCGATGGTGACGGTGACGATCTGCGTGGTGCCGAGATATTCGGTGCCGAACACTTCGCCCCGGAATTTCGAGGCGTCGTCGAAGCGGATATGTTCGGGCCTGGCGCCCAATACGAAATGCCCGTTGAGCGCCGGTTCGCGCGTTTCAGGAATGACGATCCTCGCACCCGACACTTCGATCGAGGTGGCGCCCTTGGGGAGCGCGGCTGGAACATGGATCAGGTTCATGGCGGGCGAGCCTACGAATTCGGCAACGAACAGCGTGGCTGGCCGGTCGTAGATCGCCTGTGGCGTGCCCAACTGTTCGATGAGGCCGCGATTCATGATGGCGATATAGTCGGCCATCGACATGGCTTCGAGCTGGTCGTGGGTGACATAAACCGTCGTCGCCTTGATGCGGTCGTGCAGATGGCGAAGCTCCTCGCACATCAGGTCGCGGAATTCGGTGTCGAGCGTGCCGAGCGGCTCGTCCATCAGGAAGGCCAGCGGACGGCGCACGATGGCGCGGCCCAGCGCCACGCGCTGCCGGTCGCCGCCGGCCAGACCCGACACCGGCTTGTCAAGAAGATGGGCGATGCGCAAAAGCTTGGCGGTCTCTTCGACCCGCGTACGAATCTCGGAAGCAGCGACGCCCTGGCACAGCAGCGGAAAACCGATGTTGCGGCGGACATTCATGTGCGGATAGAGCGCGAACAACTGGAACACGAAGGCGATGTCGCGGGCCGAGGCGCGGCGGAAGGCGACGTCCTCGCCGCCTAGGAAAATGCTGCCGGAGGTTGGCAGTTCCAGTCCGGCGATCATGCGGAGCGTCGTGGTCTTGCCGCAGCCCGAGGGACCCAGCAGGCAGAAGAACGATCCGTCTGGAATGGTGAAGGACAGGTCCTTGACGGCGGTGAAGTCGCCAAACCGCTTCTGCAGATTCTGTACCCGGATTTCGGCCATCACCTCACTCCGGAAACTTGGTGACGATGATGAACATCACCGTGCCGATGAGCGTGGTCACGAACGAATAGGTATAGAGCGCCAGTGACAGCGGCTGCAACAGCATGAGCACGCCCAGCGCGATGACGACGGTGGCCAGATTTTCCCAGGGCCCGCGCCGGAGCCGCATCAGTCCATTGAGGAAGCCCGTCATTTCCGTACCGCGCCGAAGGTGATGCCGCGCAGCAGGTGTTTGCGGAGCAACACCGTGAAGATGAGGATCGGGATGAGAAACAGGGTCGTGCCGGCGCCCACGGCGGGCCAGTCCATGCCGCCTTCCCCGATGATGGTCGGAATGAAGGGTGGTGCCGTCTGGGCCGAGCCCGAGGTCAACAGCACCGCGAAGGCATATTCGTTCCAGGCGAAAATGAGACAGAATATGCCGGTGGCGGCGATGCCGGTGGCGGCCTGCGGCAGCACCACCTTGAAGAAGGCCTGGAGGCGGGTATAGCCGTCGATCATCGCGGCCTCTTCATACTCGCGCGGAATTTCATCGATGAAGCCTTTGAGCAGCCACACCGCGAGCGATACATTGACCGCGGTATAGAGCAGGATCATGCCGAGCGCCGTGTCGGAGAGGCCCAATTCACGGTACATCAGATAGATCGGGATGGCGACGGCAATGGGCGGCATCATGCGGGTGGACAAAATGAAGAACAGGAGATCGTCGGCAAGCGGTATCTTGAAGCGCGAGAAAGCGTAAGCCGCGAGCACGCCCAGCGTCACCGCGAGAAAAGTCGAGCCGAACGCGATGATGAGCGAATTGACGAAACGCGGCATGTAGTTCGATTGGCCGGCGATCACCATTTCGCGCTGGCGGGTGACCCGGTCGCAGGTGCCGGCGGGCGGTCCCAGCGCCTGGATATACTCCGCCGTCTGGCGGGTGCGCGTGGTGAACAGGTTGCAATAGCCTTCGAGCGACGGGCTGAACACGATCTTCGGCGGATAGGAAATTGAATCGGGTGGGGTCTTCCAGCCGGTAGCGAAGATCCAGAACAGCGGCACCATGGAAATGAGCGCGTACAGCACAACCAATGTGGCGGCCACGCGCTTTGCGGTGGGCGAGGGCTCGACGACGGAGTGGGCGGTGGTGACGCTCATCGCTGTTTCACCCGGTTGAGGGCCTTCACATAGATATTGGCCAAACCAAAGACGGCGACAAACAGGATGATGGCGAAGGCCGAGGAATAGCCGGTGCGATAGGCTTCGAAGGCTTGGCGCTTCAGCGTGATCGAGGCAAGTTCGGTGGTCGAGCCCGGGCCGCCGCCGGTCAGCAGCGTCACCATGTCGAACATCTTGAAATTCTCGATGCCGCGAAACAGCACCGCCAGCATGATGAAGGGCAGCGCCATGGGCAACGTGATCGACCAGAACTGGCGGAACGGCGAAGCGCGGTCGACTTCGGCCGCTTCATAAATATAGTCGGGAATGGAGCGCAGACCCGCAAGACAGATCAGCATCACATAGGGCGTCCACATCCAGGTATCGACGATGACGATGGCCCATGGCGCCAATGTCACCGAGCCCAGCATCTCGAAGGACGACGCCGGAATGCCGGTGAAGAACGAGATGACATAGTTGAACAGGCCGATCTGCGGCTGATAGAGAAACTTCCAGAAATTGCCCACCACCGCCGGCGACAGCATCATCGGAATGAGAATGATGGTCGTCCAGAAGGCGTGGCCGCGAAACTTGCGGTCGATCAGGTAGGCCAGCCCGAAGCCGATCAGCGTCTGGAACACGATGGTCCAGAATACGAAATGCGCGGTGGTCTGCATCGCCGCCCACACTTCGGGCGAGGTGAGAATCTCGCGGTACCATTTGAGCCCGACATTGACAACGGGGCGGTTGGGCCGGTTCGAGGCGTAATTGGTGAAGGAGAGATAGATCGTCCAGAACAGCGGAAAGATGTTGATCGCCAACAGCAGGAGCATAGTGGGTGCGATGAAGGTCCAGGCGATGGCCCGGTCGGACAGCCCGCGCACCGCCCTGCCCAGTCGAGGAGGCGTTATCGTGGCGGCGCGCGCGGCGATGGTGTCGAGATTGGACATTGGGTCTTTCGTCCGGCGAACATCCCCGGGCCTAGCCCGGGGATGACATGCAGGGGTTGCGACTTAGAGCTTGCCTTCTTCCTTGAAGATCGCGGTCCAGTCGACGATCAAACCGTCAAGCGCTTCCTTGGCGGTGCCCTTGTCGGCCACGACATAGTCGTGCAGCCGCTTCTGCATCGCCTGCAGCAGCGAGGCGTAGGATGGCTCCTGCCAGAAGTCCTGAACGTTCGCCATGGCTTCGAGAAACTGGCCGGCGAAGGGCTGCGAGTCCTTGAAGCTGGGATCGTTCAACACGGCATTGTGCGCCGAGTAGCCGCCGAGCGCCCACCACTTCTTCTGCACCTCGGGCTGCGCGAACCATTTGATATAGGCCAGCGCGCCGTCCATGTTGTCGGTATTGGCGATGACCGAGATACCCTGTCCGCCCAGCGTCGAAGCCTGGACCTTCTGGCCGGGATTGACGAAATAGCCGGTCTTGGAACCAACGGTCTCATCCTTGGCCATGCCCGGCATGAAGGCGAACCAGTTCATCATCATGGCGACCTGGCCCGATTTGAACGCGTCCAATCCTTCGCCCATATAGCTGTCGGTATAGCCGGGCGGCGTGCAGCACTTGTATATTTCCTTGTACATTTCGAGGCCCTTGACGGCATCGGCGGAATTGACGGCGCCTTCCATGTCGTATTTGCCGGGCGTCATTTCGTATTTGAAGCCGTAAGGATAGAGCGCCGAGGTGGCGCCCATGGTGATGCCTTCCGAGGCGCGCTCGGTGAAGATCGCCGCGCCATAGACCTTCTTGCCGTCGATCTCGCGGTTCTGGAAGAAGGTGGCTGTGTCGCGGAGTTCCTCCCAGGTCTTGGGCGGAGCGAGGTCGCGATTGTACTTGGCCTTGTATTCGGCCTGGAGTTCCGGCTTGGCGAACCAGTCCTTGCGATAGAACCAGCCATTGGCGTCGCCCATCGCCGGCAGCGCCCAGTAATTCTCCGAGCCCTTGGGCCAGGTCGAATAGGCATAGACGGTGGCCGGCGCGAAGTCCGACATCTTGATTCCTTCCTTTTCGAAGAAATCGTTGAGCTTCACGTAGTAGCCGTTCTCGGCCGAGCCGCCGATCCACTGCGAGTCGCCGATCAGCAGGTCGCACAGCTTGCCGCCGGAATTGAGCTCGTTGAGAACCCGGTCGGCAAAGTTCGGCCACGGCACGAATTCGTATTTCATCGTGATGCCGGACTGCTTCTCGAAATCCTTGGAAAGCTCGACCAGCGCGTTCGCCGGATCCCACGCCGCCCAGCACAGCGTCAGTTCGGCGGCTTCAGCCTTGGTGTAGCCCGCGGTAAACATAAAGCTTGCGGCGGCAAGCGCCGTCGCGGTCTTGAGGAACGTCTTCATCTCGGTGTTTCTCCCATCACTCGCTCGGTGGGAGCGGCCCGCCGAGAGTCTCCCGAACCACGATGGCGCGGGAATTCTTGTTAAGTTATTTTGTTTAGTAAACACAAAATCACTAAACACGGCAAGGGGGTCGCTTCGCACTTGCGAGAAGCGGCGGGTTACAGCGTATGCGTCACCTTCTTCAGATGGCGCGGCCGGTCGGGATCGCGGCCCCGGCTTAGCGCCAGACTTTCGATGGCAAGATAGGCGGTCTGGATCATGGAAATGGGATCAAGCATCGGATCGCCGGTCGCGGCAAAGGCCAAGCCATCGGGGCCGGCATTCAGGATGCTGGCACCGGTCTTTCGCAACCGTGCGAGCGCCAGCCTGTTTGATTCCAGTGAACGGTCGCCAGGCGTGAAAGCGAAGACCGGAAAATCCTGGCCCATGAGTTCGAGCGGACCGTGCATGACCTCGGCCAGCGAATAGGCTTCGGCGTGAATGGCGCAGGTCTCCTTGAGCTTGAGCGCCATCTCGCCGGCGATCGGCAGCGATGGCCCGCGCCCCAAAACGTAGAACGACTCCGCCGTCCTCGCCAGGCGCGTGAAGTCCGGCCAGGCGATCCGCGATGCGGCGGAAAGACGCTCCGGCAGATCCTGCACCGCGGCGATCAATCCGGGCTCGCCCGTCCAGTGCGCCACGATGGCGGCACCCGCGGCTAGCGAGACGATGAAGGATTTGGTGGCGGCAACGCTCACCTCCGCTCCCGCATTGAGCGCCAGGCAGATATCGGCGTTCACGGCGACGGGCGAGCTGTCGTCATTGACCAGCGCCACGGTCAGCGCCCCCGCCTCACGCAGCGCGTGCTGAAGCGCTACGATGTCCGGGCTTTGTCCCGACTGTGAGATGGTCACCGCCACGCAGCCCTTGGCCTGCAGCCTTGCGCCATAGACCGAGACCACCGAGGCGCCGATCGACGCGCAGGGGATTCCGGCGAGAATTTCCGTCAGATACTTGAAATATCCCGCCGCGTGATCGGAACTGCCGCGCGCCGAGGTGAGCACGGCCGGGGGCGGCGCCAGCCTTAGCCTCGCCCCCAGTTCCTCCAGTGCTGCCTGATTGATCGTGAGAAACCGCGCCACCGCCTCCGGCGCCTCCAATGCCTCGCTCCGCATGAAGGTCATGCCCGATAACGTAATTTAATTTGCACGTTGGGCGGCTGGAACATATAGTGAACTCATGGCAACCCACACCCTCATCCAGAAGCTGGCGATCCTCAGCGATGCCGCCAAATATGACGCATCCTGTGCCTCGAGCGGCACGGTGAAGCGCAATTCGGCCGATGGCAAGGGGCTTGGCTCGACCGAGGGCCATGGCATCTGTCATGCCTATGCGCCGGATGGCCGCTGTATCTCGCTGCTCAAGATCCTGATGACCAATTTCTGCATCTATGACTGCGCCTACTGCATCAACCGCGTATCGAGCAATGTGGCGCGGGCCCGCTTCAAGCCCGAGGAAGTCATCTCGCTCACGCTGGAATTCTACCGCCGCAATTATATCGAGGGGCTGTTTCTCTCTTCCGGCATCATCCGCTCGCCGGACGAGACGATGGGCGACATGGTGCGGATCGTGCGCGAGCTGCGGACGCTCCATAATTTCCGCGGTTACATCCATCTGAAAACGATCCCCGATGCCGATCCGCGATTGATCGAGGAGGCGGGGCTTCATGCCGATCGCCTGTCGCTCAACATCGAACTGCCCGACGATGCATCGGTCAGGCGGTTTGCGCCGGAGAAAAATCCCGCCACCATCCGCACCGGCATGGCGGCGATCCGCCTGCAGATCGATGAGAGCAAGGAGCCAACCCTCATCCGCAAGCTGACCAAGCGCTTTTCGCCTGCCGGACAAAGCACGCAGATGATGGTGGGCGCCGATCAAACCAGCGACGCGGGCATCCTCGGGCGCAGCAATTCGCTCTATGCGAATTACCGGCTGAAGCGCGTGTATTATTCCGCCTTCAGTCCCATTCCCGACGCCTCCAGCATGCTGCCGCTGATCAAGCCGCCGCTCATGCGCGAGCACCGCCTGTATCAGGCCGACTGGCTGATGCGCTTCTACGGTTTCGCCGTGAGTGAAATCACCGGCGTCACCCAGGATGGCATGCTCGATCTCGCCATCGATCCGAAGCTTGCCTGGGCGCTGTCGGAGCGCGCGCGCTATCCGGTGGATGTGAACCGGGCGCAGAAGGAAATGCTGCTGCGTGTGCCGGGCTTCGGCGTCAAGACGGTGCGCCGCATTCTCGACGCCAGGCGTCACAAGACGCTGCGCTACGACGACGTGGCGCGATTGGGCGCGGTGCTGTCGAAGGCGAAGGCGTTCATCGTAACCGCCGACTGGCGGCCAGGCTCGCTGCTCGACAGTGCCGCCCTGCGTCAGCGCATGACGCCTGCGCCCGAGCAACTCCGGCTGCTATGAGGCACGTCGTCTCATTGCCTCCGAGTGACACCTACGCGGCCTGGCGCGCCGCGGCGCGGGCCGGCCTTGCCGGCGGCATTCCGCCCGACCAGATTTTCTGGACCACGGCCAACGACAATGCGGCCCTGTTCGCGGAAACGGAAATGCCGGGCCTCGAGCAAAAGGTTGGCGCCGCGGTGCCCCAGGCGTTTCTCGATCTCTGCGAACTGGCGATCTGTCACCGCGATCCGGGCCGCTTCGCCCTATTGTACACGGTGCTGTGGCGGCTGCGCGGCCAGCGGGCGCTGCTTGCCGACGAATCCGATGCCGATGTCGCGGCCCTGATGGCGATGCGGAAGTC
>JANLYR010000220.1:0-3105 GCA_031365765.1 Hyphomicrobiales bacterium
CGGGAGCCTACACGACGACCTATGCGTCGGTGGCTTTCAACGGCTTCACGCCGCTTCAGGCCTACATCATCTAGTTCACCTCACCCCTGTCAATTTGCTGGAGGCTGTCATGGTCACCATTCGCGCTGAAACTTCGGCTGACGTTACCGCCCGCGAGGCATTACTTGACCGGGCCTTTGGGCGGGCGCGCCAGCGCAAGACCTCGCAGCGCTTCCGTGACGGCCGCCTTCCCGCCGAGGGATTGGCTTTCACGGCCTTGAGCAAATCGGGCCGGGTGATCGGCACGCTGCGTATGTGGGATGTGATTGCCGGTTCTGCCGGGCCAGCACTTCTGCTTGGGCCGCTTGCGGTGGATGGCCGCTATCTGCGGCGTGGCATTGGACGGGAGCTGATGACCCATGCCCTTAACATGGCGAAAGTTCTCGGCCACGCATCGGTGTTGCTGGTGGGTGATGAACCCTACTACAGCCGTTTCGGCTTCACGCGAAATCTCGTTGCGGATTTGCATCTGCCAGGCCCGGTTGACCGCAACCGTTTCTTGGCACTTGAACTCATGCCAGGAGCTCTTGATGGGGCTGAAGGACTGGTGATGGCGAGTGGCGCCCTTGCACCTGTTGCTGCCAAGACACGAGCAGCCTAGCTATTCAAGTAGCGTCTCAGCTTGAATATCCGCTTTGGGCAGTGATCTCAACTGGTCATTGCTGCGGTAAGAAGCGCTCATCGCAAGCAGCGGCTCCGGCATCCGTCGGTTTTGACAAATGAAATTATAGGCCTATATTTAACTTTCTAGAGCGGAGATGCGGCCATGTTTCGAGCCCTCTTGGTGCTAATTTTCATCGTGACGCCGACACTTGTTGTCGCCGCCGGGGAGCCCCTGTTTGACGCTGCGACAACTGGCGACACGGTCGCTATAGAGCATTTACTGGCCACTGGAGCCATAGTCGATGCCCGAGCCCCCGACCAGGCAACACCCCTCATCACCGCTGCACTCCATGGCCAGGAGGCGGTGGCCAAATTGCTGCTTTCCAAAGGCGCTGACGTTATGGCGCGGAATTCCGGCGGCTTCACAGCGCTGCATGCGGCCGCTTACTCAGGTAGCGCGCCAATTGCCGCCTTGCTGTTGGATAGCGGTGCCGCCCGCGACGACAACAAGAACAAGGCCGGTACGCCGCCGGTGTTCGTTGCGGCTGAAATGGATCACCCCGAAGTGGTCGAGTTTCTGATCGCCCAGGGCGCCGATGTGAGCCAGCCGGAGGTTCATGGTTATACGGCAATGTCGCGCGCCTTCTGGAAGGGCCACAAAGATATGATGCGGCTGCTCAAGCGCCATGGACTGACCTGCCAGCAGGATAAACTGACAGCCGACTGGTATGCCCAATGTCTTGCAATCACAGAATGATCGGAGGATTGATCATGAGAAAAACTCTTCTTTCGGCAGTAACCGGTTTTGCCGCGTTCATGTTGGGGTTTTCGCCAGCATTTGCGGACGGTTCCGTGAACACCGGCTATTTCGGCGGCGTTGCCATCATGGGTTATGATCCGGTCGCTTATTTCACCGACAGCAAGCCGGTGCAGGGCAGCGAGGAGTTCAGCTATGACTGGCTGGGAACGCCATGGCATTTTGCCAGCCGTGAGCACCGGGAGCTTTTCAAGAGCGAACCGGTGAAATACGCGCCGCAATTCGGCGGCTACTGCGCCGGCGAAGTTGCTGGCGATGGGATCACCGTCAACATAGACCCCGAGGCGTGGCGGATCATCGATGGCAAGCTCTATCTGAGTTACAACAAGCCCACCGACGCCGAGTGGGAGGCCTATGCGAGAGACGACCTGCCGAAGGCCGAAGCCTATTGGCCCAAGCTTGAGGCCAATTTGGAGAAGGACAAGTTTTACTGACGCCGGGATCAATCTGCCGAAGAGAAGTAAAAAATGTTGGTGGCGTTGACATAGGCGTATGCCGGTGTGCTTTCGCCGGGATTGAGCCTGAAGACCGGTCCACAGTCGGAGCGCCCGAGAGCTACCAGGCTGTCGCTTAGCTGGCAAAGCTTGTTGTCGCTGACAAAGACTGTGCCTGTCACCAACAGGGTCGCGGAACGGAAGGCCCATTTACCGTCCTTGCCGATTTGCATGATGGCCGGGGATCCCGAATGCATCTTGCCCCGCAAGATATGCCCCAGCACCAGGCGCGATATCTCCGGGCCATTCAGACGGTTGCGTTCGTCGCCGTGGAAGTCAAGCGGCCAGTCGGGGAAGCCGGCCTTGGAGAACAGACCGAGGAGCCTCTCGCGGTCCGCGTCTATGCGCAAATACGAGAAATTCAATTTTTGAAAGGCAATGGAAGCGAACCGGTCGGCGGCGAGGTATGACTTGGCCGCCGCGCGGGCTTCGTCCATGCGGCCGGCTTGGGCATAGGCGGCGGCAAGCAACAACTGAATGTCGTCCAGCCGGGGCGCATCGGCGCGGGCTTGCTCAAGGGTCTTGATTGCCTCGGTGGTATTGCCACCCAGCAGAAAGACCTGCCCAGCGACTAGCCTGTCGGCCGCCGTCAAGTTGGGATCGAGCCGCTGCGCCGTGACAATCGCCGCCTGGGCTTCCTCATGTTGTCCGGCGGCGCTCAGAACAAAACCGAGAGCGATGTTGGCGTCGACGCTATTGGGTTCCAACACCGCGCTGCGCCGCGCCGAGGCGAGCGCCTGCACAAACTGGCCATCGACGGCCTGAAGCATCGCGAGGGCAGCGTAAGGCCCGGAGGCGCGCGGATTGAGACTCAGGGCGCGGCTGGCCATTTCGTAGGCGCGCTTTTTAGCGACGGGAGTCTGCAGGACGTCGTCATAGGTGTTGCGCCAAATGAAAACGGAGGTTCGCGCATCGGCCGCGAAGGCATCGGCGAAGGACGGATCGAGAGTTTCGGCCTTGGCATATAAATCCAGTGCACTGCGAAGCTGTGGCGAATATCCGCTGCGCGCCGCCTGTTCGCCACGCAGGTAATAGTCATAGGCTTCGAGGTTGCCGGTCGGCAGGCGGGCCAGCCCTTCGGCTTCGGCATCGGTCGGCTTGATACCCAGAGTGGAAATGATGGCGGCCACGATTTCGTCCTGCATGGCAAAG
>JANLYR010000222.1:0-5508 GCA_031365765.1 Hyphomicrobiales bacterium
CGAATTATGACCGGTGGCCCTGTCGGCGCCGTCGTCGATCCTCTTCCCCCGGGCAATGTTCCCGATCGCCGCCCTCTGCACGGACGCTGGATGCGACTCGAACCACTCAATGCGGCCAAACATGGACCGGCGCTTCATGCCTCGTTCCATGATGATCCGGGGCAATCCCAGCTCTGGACCTACATGGGTTACGGCCCATTCGCCGATTTCGAATCCTTCGCACTCTGGCTCAAGGAGCGTGAGGCCGCGCGCGATCCGTGGTTCTACGCGTTTGTGCGGCGGCAGGGGGCAGTGCCTCTCGGCATGGGCGCGTTCATGCGGGCTGATGCCCAAAATGGCGTGATCGAGATTGGCCACATCTGGATGGCACATACGCTCCAGCGGACGCGCGAAGCGACCGAGACGATCTATCTGATGGTCCGCCACTGTTTCGACGATCTGGGCGTGCGCCGCCTCGAATGGAAATGCGATGCCCTGAATGCGCCGTCGCGGCGGGCCGCGCTGCGGTTCGGCTTTGCTTTCGAGGGCGTGTTTCGCCAGCACATGATCATCAAGGGGCGAAATCGCGATACGGCCTGGTTTTCCATGCTCGACCGGGACTGGCCGACGGTGCGCAGCGGTTTCGAGGACTGGCTTGCCGAAACGAATTTCGATGCTCAGGGCCGGCAGTTGCGCAAGTTGCAGGTGGCGAGCGCCGATGCTATTCAGCGCGCCGAAACTCAGGAACACTAAATGTCAGTCGATCACGAGACGGTGCGCCGCGTGGCCCGCCTGGCGCGCATCAAGGTGCGAGATGAAGACGTGCCGACGCTGGCCGGCGAGCTCAATTCGATACTGCACTGGATCGAACAACTGAATGAGGTCGACGTGGCGAATGTCGAACCGCTCACCTCGGTTGTCTCCATGAAAATGAAAAAGCGAAGCGATGTGGTCACCGACGGCAACCGGGCCGGCGACATCATCGCAAATGCGCCAGCGCAGGACGACAATTTCTTCATCGTACCCAAGGTGGTCGAATGATACGCCGGCCATGGAAAAAAGAGTTGGCGGCATGACCTCGCTGACCGCCCTTACGATTTCGGCCGCGCGAGACGGGCTGCGCGGCAAAGCGTTTACCGCGCTGGAACTGACCGACGCCTATCTCCGTGCGATGGAGCGGGCGCGGGTGCTCAATGCGTATATTGTCGAGACCCCCGACCAGGCGCGCGCCATGGCGAAAACATCCGATGAACGTCTGGCGCGCGGAACGGCCGGTCCACTCGAGGGCATTCCGCTCGGGATCAAAGATCTGTTCGCCACCAACGGCGTTCATACCCAGGCGGCAAGCCATGTGCTGGACGGCTTCAAGCCGACTTACGAGTCAACCGTTACCTCGAACCTCTGGCGCGACGGCGCGGTGATGCTCGGCAAACTCAATATGGACGAGTTCGCCATGGGCTCGTCCAACGAGACGAGCTACTACGGCAATGTCATCAATCCGTGGCGGCGCCGGAACTCCAACGCGGCCCTGGTGCCCGGCGGTTCTTCCGGCGGATCGGCAAGTGCCGTTGCCGCCCATATCTGCGCGGGAGCGACCGCCACCGACACCGGCGGATCAATCCGACAGCCCGCCGCCTTCACCGGGACCGTCGGCATCAAGCCGACCTATGGCCGCTGCTCGCGCTGGGGTGTCGTCGCCTTTGCATCCTCGCTTGACCAGGCGGGCCCTATCGCGCGCGATGTGCGGGACGCCGCGATCCTGCTGAAGTCGATGGCTTCCATCGATGCCAAGGACACCACCTCGGCCGAAGTGGACGTGCCCGACTACGAAGCCGCGATCGGCCGCTCCATCAAGGGACTTCGTGTTGGCATCCCCAAGGAATACCGCATCGATCCGATGCCGGCCGAGATCGATGCGCTGTGGGCCAAGGGTGCCCGGTGGCTGAAAGAGCAGGGGGCCGAGATCATCGACATCTCGCTGCCCCATACGAAATATGCGCTGCCGGCGTACTATATCGTGGCCCCAGCGGAAGCTTCGTCCAATCTGGCGCGTTATGACGGCGTGCGCTACGGGCTTCGCGCCAAAGCCGCGAACGAAATCGTGGCGATGTATGAGAACACCCGTGCCGAAGGCTTCGGGCGCGAAGTGCAGCGGCGCATCCTGATCGGCACCTATGTGTTGTCGGCCGGATATTACGACGCCTATTATGTGCGCGCCCAGAAGGTCCGTACGCTGATCAAGCGCGATTTCGACGAGGCCTGGGGACGGGTCGATGTGGTGCTCACACCTGCGACGCCGAGCCCGGCTTTCGCGCCGGGAGAGATCACCGATCCCGTGCAGATGTATCTGAACGATATTTTCACGGTGACAGTGAACATGGCGGGTCTGCCGGGTATCGCCGTGCCTGCCGGTATCAGCGCGGAGGGACTGCCGCTTGGACTGCAGCTCATCGGCAAGCCGTTCGACGAGGAAACGCTGTTCCAGACAGCCTCGGCGATCGAGCGCGCCGCGGGGCATTTCACCGCGGCGCCCTGGTGGTAGGGTTTCAGTCTCCGCCGGGTTGCGGCACCATCCTCAGATAGGGCTTCAAGGTTTTCCAGCCGCCGGGAAATTTTTCCTTCGCTGCTTCGTCAGAAACCGAACCCAGGATGATGACGTCCTCGCCCTGTTTCCAGTTAGCCGGCGTTGCTACCGATTTCGTGGCGGTCAGCTGCAACGAGTCGATCACTCGCAGCACCTCGTCGAAATTCCGACCGGTGCTCATGGGGTAGGTGAGGATCAGCTTGATCTTCTTGTCGGGGCCGATGATCAGAACATTGCGCACCGTGGCGTTGTCGGCGGCGGTGCGGCCCTTCGCCTCTCCGCTCGCATTGGGATGGATCATGCCGTAGAGCTTCGCCACCGACATGTCGTTGTCACCGATCATGGGATAGTTGACGGTCGCGCCGGTGACATCCTTGATATCCTGTTTCCAGCGCTGGTGGTCATCGACTGAATCGACGGAAATGCCGATCAGCTTCACGCCGCGCTTGTCGAATTCGTGCTTCATCTTCGCCATGGAGCCGAGTTCGGTTGTGCAGACGGGCGTGAAGTCCTTGGGGTGTGAGACAAGCACCGCCCAGGAGCCATTGATATAATCGTGGAATTTGATGCGGCCTTCGGTGGTGTCGGCCTCGAAATCGGGCGCGATGTCGCCAAGCTGAAGTGTCATGGGAGCCTCCTTTTTTGTTAGCCGCGATTATAGTCCGGCACCTTCGCCGTAAACAACAGGTTTGACAAAGGGACGGCGTCCGGGTTTGCATCGCACGGAGGGAGTCGCACATGTTTATCATACGCGCCATACCGGTCCTGGCCATCGTCATCGCCGCCTATCTGCTCATGGGGCTGAGTGGTAGCTTGATGCTCGACGGCGACGCCTATACCGCGACATTGCCGTCAACCGCCGTATTTGCGCTGCGGGCCGGGGATTTCTTCACACTCGCCGGGCTTGTGGCGCTGTTCATAGAAATGCTGAAGGCGGCGCGATCGTCAACCAGCGCGGTGGTCGATCATATCCTCTCGACATTGACGCTTGTCGCGGCGCTGCTTTGCTTCCTGCTGATCGATTATTGCGGCACGGGCACCTTCTTCATCCTGACCACGATGACTCTTATCGATGTGATCGCGGGCTTTTCCGTTTCGATCTTCACGGCGCGCCGCGACCTCAACATGCATACCGGCTGACGCCGGTGGCCTTTCGTGTGGCGCTGGCCCGGGACATGGGGCTGACGGCGGAGGAGACCGATTTATTCCGCCATCTCTCTACGCCGCACAGTATCCAGAATTTTCTCACCGCGATGCCGAGCAACCCCGAGGCGCAGCGCCCCACCTGCTGGTCCGTTCGCGTCGCCCTCAGGTCCGGCATGTGTCATTGCATCGAGGCGGCCTTCATCGCCGCTTGCGCCCACATGCTGCATGGGCGCCCGGCACTGCTTATGGATTTTCAGGCGGCGGGCGATGACGACCATGTTGTAACGCTGTTTCGCAGCGGCGGCCACTGGGGCGCCATCTCAAAAAGCAATTCCATCTGGCTGCGCTGGCGCGATCCGGTTTATGCGGGCCCCCGCGAACTGGCGATGAGTTATTTCCACGAATATGTGAAAGAGGGGCGAAAGAGTCTCCGGCGCGTGTCGAAACCGTTCGACATCGGACGCTACGATCCCTCGACCTGGGTGACGGCGGAGGACGACTGCTGGGATATGGCGGGCGAACTCGACGCCTCGCCGCATTTCGCCGTCGTGACCGCAAACCAGGCCCGCAAGCTCCGTCCCCGCGATCCTTTCGAATTGCAGGCGGGACGGATGCGGGAATTTGCGGGATAAGGGCCCCGCAAACGTCCTATTGAAGCGGAGTCGTATTCGTTGGCGTAGCGTTCCGCAATATGTTGTTGCCGAATGACGTGATAACGCCGCCGGCTGTCGTCTGGAACCCGTTGAGGGTTCCCGCCACCAGAGAGCTTCCGATAAAGGCCTGGTTAATGTTGTCGACCTTGATCGCGAAACTGGTGTTTCGGTCGATCTGGCTGTTAGCGACGATCAACGTCCCGGGGACGCTGGTGCTACGCAACAGGACGCCGCCGACGCTTCCGCTTAACGTCGTGCGATCGACCACGACACGCGCGCCTGTGGTACTTTCAATATCGATGCCCGCGATTGCGAAGTCGGTTATCAGGCAGTCGATCACGGTCAGGTTGCCGTTGCCTATCATCCTGATCCCGGCGCCCGCGGTACCAAGACCTTCGATGTCAAGACCCTTGATCAACACATTATCGGTGGCAGCCGGCAGGTTCACCAGAATACCGCTGTTCACATTGGTGAGAACGCCCGCGATGCTACCATCCGAGATGATGTTGATCGATTTGGTGATCGTCACGGCGCCAAATCCGCCCGGATCAAGCACGTTGATCTCTCCCCGCGCTGCCGTCTTTGAAATGGCACCCGCGAAGGTCTTGCAGGGTGCCGTCCGGCTACACGGATTGGCATCATCGCCGACACCCGACACCCAGGTCCGGGTGGCCTGGGCTTGTGCCAGATGGGTGATGGACAACAGCGAGAAGGCGAAGGTCATGCACAATAAAACGAATAGGTTCATTGATATCTCCTTTGGTAAGCCACCCTTCAATAAGCCGGTTTGGAAGCGTAACGAAACAGATCTTTGCGGGTGAGGCAGTTTTCGCTGGACACCGTTAAATCTTGATACGTGTCCCTTTGGGATCATAGAACGCGTCGAATTGTGCCCGTGCCGGGGTCCGTTTCCACGCCAGTTCCACCTGCCATTCACCGGAGGCGAGCCACTCGGCGCTGACCCCTTCCTCGTTTTTTACATAACCCATCCCCAGCGAAAGGCCGACCCGATGGCCCCAGGCTCCGGATGTCGTCGAGCCCACGATGACGCCGTCGCGGTAGATCGGTTCCTCGTGGTAGATCATCGGTGCATTGATCGAATTGTCATCGAGCGCCAGGCAGACAAACCGCTTCTGCTGTACCGGC
>JANLYR010000249.1:0-2877 GCA_031365765.1 Hyphomicrobiales bacterium
GCGCGCACCGGCGCCGACGAACTGATGGTCACCGCGCAAATCTACGACCACGCCGCGCGCCGGCGCTCGTACGAATTGCTGATGGCGGCGGTCGCCTGACCGACGCTTGGCGGTCGCGCCGATGCCCGCCAGCCAAGACGGCGCGACTGGCATCCGCGCAACAGCTCGGGCGGGGCCTGACTTGGCGGCGGGATATGATAACAGGTCCCCATGGACCGATCTAAAACCAAAGCCGCGCTGATCACGCTCGCCGCCGCCGGCCTGGTCGCGATCATCGCCGGCCTGGCGCTGCGCCAAGGGGCGTCGTTCAATCGCGTGCTGGTGATGGTCGGCGTGATCGGGCTGGCCGTGGGCCTCGCCGGCTTGGCGGTGCGGCGGATCTTCGCCGACGGCTTTCGCGCCGACCGGGCGGACGATTCACCGCCGCTCGGCCATCCCGGCACGATCGGCGCGCGGCCGGCCGTCGCGGGCGACGAGCGCCGGCTGACCGACGCCCAACGCCGCAGCCTGGTGACCGAATTGTGCGGCGGCAGCGGCAAGGTGATGATCTGGGCGTCGGAGGATGAGCGGAGTTTTGCGCGCGATTTCGCCGACGCCTTCGCGACCGCCGGATGGCAGGTCAAAATCACCTACCGCGTCGGCGGAATGGGCCACAGCGGCTATCAAATCCACCGCCTCCGCGCGCACCCCGAGGCGGCCCAGCCGATCATCTCCGCGATGTGGGTCGCCGGCTTCGCCATCGACATCGTCGGAGGCCGCCAAGGCCCCCGCGGCCTCGAGGATTTTAGTGCGGGACTGTCGCTGGGGGGCGCGGCGTAGCGCCAGTTTCAGCTTTGCTGAGTAAGCTATTGGGTATATTCCATGCACAGCTCGGTGATCCCTCCAAGTGAGGAACGAACGATTTTACGCGAGCAAATCACCACCGTTTCAACTGTCCGATTCCATTAGCGTGGATGGCTTGAACGCGCCGCCATTCACCGCACAAGAGACAAGTCCGCCCATTCCAGTCGGAGGCATTGGCGATGGGCGAATTGCTGTGCCCGCCAACTGTTTTTCGCCGGATTGTGATCTTCCCATCAAGGCCC
This sequence comes from Hyphomicrobiales bacterium, assembly GCA_031365765.1. Classification (GTDB taxonomy): domain Bacteria; phylum Pseudomonadota; class Alphaproteobacteria; order Rhizobiales; family Aestuariivirgaceae; genus Aestuariivirga. The sequence goes on from JANLYR010000249.1 coordinate 1,086, forward strand.
ACGCTCCGGGCAGAGCGATGCAGGCGAACGGGAGCGGTGCTGGCTGACGCTGTCTGGGCAGGACGCAGTCCCTGCTGATCCGACTTACGCGCCTCGGGAAGAAGGATGGAATGATGAACCCTCTGCAGGACGTCGAGGATAAAAATTTCCGTCAGGTACTCCCCAGTTTATTTGCAAACGGTTGGAGATCGTTCTGCGCTGCCGGCAGATTCCTGTTCCTGATCATGTGCATGGCGATTGTAGTTTTGCCAACCTTGGCTAGCTGCACAAAGGGTCCGGGTGCCGGTGTACGCTGGGTGAGTTATCCCGCGCTGACACAATCGACCAGAACCTACCGATGGCTTGTGCTCAAATGCCGACTGTCGGATGTCACGACAATTCCTGCAGGGATGGACACGGAAATTCCGCAGTACTTCGGAATTGCCGGTACTGGCTACGGTAATCTGGTCGATTATTTCCACGACGTTTCTTATAACCATGCGTCCGTCATAGCAGACACATTCCTGGGCTGGACGATGGCGCCGTTTGGCACGGCTGCGCTGCGGGCGGGCCCGCTGGCACCAGCGACGGCGAGAGCTCAACGCGTCTCGCTCTGTCTCAATTCCGTCCCTGCCGACCAGCTGCCCGATCTTTCGGAATATTACGGTGTCGCGGTCGTGACCAACGTGATCCAGGACGGTGGAGCTTGTACTGTCGGACCGACGCCGATCACGGTTGGCAACAAGACATTCAGCCTGGCTTGCGTGTGGTTCGATCCGAACAGCCTGTTCACCGCCTTTGCGGCCCATGAACTGGGTCACGCAATCGGGCTAGGACATTCGTATGACGATGAACCGCCAGGCATTTGCAACAGCCAGCCATCGCAGTTTGGGCCGGAATATTGCGACCCGTGGGACATCATGAGTGCACTCGGCACGTACCAGTTTCCCGATACAAACTGGACTGTCTCTGCCGCTCATCTAAATGGTCCGGGACTAAGCGTGCCCGGCCTGCTGGCGATGGGGTGGATGCCCAGCGCCAATGCACGCAAGTTCGATTACGAAGGCGGCGAGCAAATTTTCCGGATCCGCGCTTTAAGCCATCCCCACGGTACGGACCCGTTGATGGTTTCGCTGGACGTAGGTGCGACGCCAACGTCAAGTGGCATCATCACCGTCGAGTTCAGGCAAAGCGATGGATGGGATGCATCGTTTCGGAGTTTGAACGTGCCGCCAGCGGTTCTGTCGGACGGCGGGGTGGTACTCGTCCACCAATGGAACCCGAATACGACCAAATTGTCAGTGCTGCTGAGTGGCGGAAACCCGGTTAGAGGAGCGCTGACTCCCTGTGGACGATTGCTTATTACGGGTGCTGGAGGCGTCCTGTTTCACGTAATCGTCAACAGTTTCGATCTGAAGGACGGTTCGGCCGAAGTCTCGATTGGCTTTGGGCGCGGACGGCGGCCATTGTGCACCTCGGACGTGGTCAGCCCAGCAGGCATCCGGTTCCCGCGGCCATAGCAAGGGGCTTTCTCGCCAACCGTGAAGGGCGAACCCGGTTCTGGCCCTGATCTTTCGGGTCCACGGACCGTCCCAGCTGGGGATCCGGCGTCGGAAGGGCGCGGACCCGCGCCATTTTTTGCGAAAGAACCAGAGACAAGTCTCGAAGTTGCAAGTGGAGGCCCGAGCCGGAATCGAACCGGCGTGCAAGGATTTGCAGTCCTCTGCGTAACCACTCCGCCATCGGGCCTAATGGCGGATTACCGCCGTTTGTGGAGGAGTTGCACGGTGGGATTTCCACCTGCGGTCCCTCG
>JANLYR010000263.1:0-20712 GCA_031365765.1 Hyphomicrobiales bacterium
CGTCTGTCTTGGGTCCTCCCATTCTCATGTTGCAGAGTCCTCGTGGCGGGTTGACGGCGGATGAGTATTTTCCTCCGTCAATATCGGGGTGAACGGCGAAAGCCTGTTCACCCCTTTTTTTGTGCTCAACTCACGGTGTCGGGCAACTCCCTTTCCCGCATCGAGATAAATTCGTTCAATCCCTGCGCCACGCCTTGATCGAGTTTCGGCTCCTCGTAGGACGCCAGCATTTGCGCGGCCTTTTCGCGTCCGCGCGTGTCATGGTCCTTCGCACCTTCCGCCGACCACTGTTCGAAGGAATTGAAATCCATCACGGTTGGAATGAAGAACGCGCTCTCGAAATGGTCGAGCGTATGTTTGGTGCCGAGAAAATGTCCGGCGGGGCCAACTTCCCGCACCGCCGCCATCGCGTCCTTGAAATCGTCGAACGACAACCCGCCCGCATATTTGTACCAGCCGACGAGCTGTTCGGCGTCGGTCACGAATTTGGAGTAGCCGCAGCACAGGCCCGCTTCGAGCCAGCCCGCCACATGCCAGATGTAATTGGCCCCCGACAGGATGGCCGCGTGCATCAGCATGTTGGCTTCATATCCCGCCTGCGCGTCGTTGAGTTTGGAGCCGACATGAAAGCCCGAAGTGCGCCACGGCAAATTGTATTTCCGCGCCAGCGCCCCCATCAGATACATCATCTGCGCCGCTTCGGGCGTGCCTCCCATGGGCGCTCCCGTCTTCATGTCGACGGTCACCATGAACTGGCCATAGATCTGCGGGCTTCCGGGCCGGATCAGCTGGGTGAAGGCAACCCCCGCCAGCGCCTCGGCATTGACCTGGGCCACCGCACCCACGGCCGAGGCCGGTGTCGAGGCCCCGCACAGGGCAAACGGCGCGAGGATCAGCGGCTGGTTGTGCCGCGCATAAACCTTCATCGCATCCAGCATCGTCGCGTCCCAGACAAGCGGCGAATTGCTGTTGGTGATCGACACAACGACGGGATTGTCCCTTACATAATCTTCCCCGAACACGATGCCCGCCATCTTCATCACATCCTCGGCGCGCTCCTTCGAGGTGACGATTCCCATGAACGGCTTGTCCGAAAACCGCAGCGCCGAGTGGATGATGTGGAGGTGGCGCTTGGGCACCGGAACTTCCATCGGCTCGCAGATGATCGAACTGGACGAATGCAGCGCCGGCGACATGTAAGCGAGTTTGTGGAAATTGTTGAGATCGGCAAGCGAGCCGTAACGCCTCTTGTTGTCGAGGTCGCGGACGTAAGGAGCCCCATACATCGGCACGAACACGGTGTTGTTTCCACCGATTTGCACCGTACGCTGAGGATTGCGCGCGTTGAGGGTAAATTGCGCCGGCACCTTGGCGATCAGGTTCATCAACAGCGCGCGGTCAATATGAACGCGTGTACCCTCGACCTTGGCACCGGCAGCGCGCCACATCGAGATGGCTTCGGCGTCGCGAAATTCGCACCCGACCTCTTCGAGAATGGCAAGCGACTCCTGGTGGATCAGTTCCACCGCCTCGTCCGGCACCATCTGATAGACCGGAATATTGCGCACCAGGGTGGGAAACGAGGTGACCGGCGCGGATCGCAGGATGCGGCGTCCTTCGCGGCCACCGGCGCGGCGACCCGTAGCTGGAGCGTGGGAGATGGCCTCATTCGTCATGCAATATTCTCCTTCGCGCCGGCGTTACACATCCATCCGCAATCGCGATCAACAGAACAGTTTGCGCGGTGCCGGTTGAGAGGAACTCAAGCGGTCTGCGTCATCAGCCAGTCGCGAAGGATGACTGCCTCGGGTGACAGCGGGCGCCTCAGACTCCAGGTCACATAAAACGAATGCGGCGCGGGCAGCATCGCGTCTGTAACCTGCGCCAGCTTGCGTTGCGCCAGCAGGGGCTTCACCAGCGAGCACCAGCCCAGCGCCACGCCTTGGCCGCTTTGGGCGGCTTGCAGGGCGATGACATAGCTGTTGAACCGGTGAACGCCGAGTTTCCGGTGAGGCACGCCGACGTCGCGCAGAAAATCGGCCCATGTGGTCCACGGCCAGTCGATGCCTTCGATCGCCAGCAGGGGGAGGCCAGCGAGGTCCCCGGGTTTCGAGATACGGTGCCGTTTGATGAATTTGGGACTGGCCACCGCCACGATCGTGTCATCGAAAAGCTTGACCGAGCTTTCTTCCGGCCAATTGCCGTCACCATAGCGGATGCGCAGATCGACATCGGGACGGCTGAAATCCTGCACCCGGTCCGAGATCATGTGATCGATGATGATGTCCGCGTGTGCATCCCAGAATTTTCCGATCCGCGGCATGAGCCAAAGCTGCGCGATGGCGTTTGTCATGCCGATCGACACGATGCGCACCGCATGCGCCCCCCGTACCGAAAGCAGGCTGGTTGATATCCGTTCGAAAGCCTCGCGCAGGCTCCGATAGACCATCTCTCCCTCGGCCGTGAGCTGCATGGCGCGGTGCAGCCTGAGGAACAACGGCCTGCCGATTTCGTCCTCCAGCAACTTCACCTGTTTGGAAACGGCACCCGGTGTCACGTTGAGCTCGCCAGCCGCGCGCGTGAGGCTGAGGTGACGCGCGGATGCCTCGAACGCGGCTAGCGCATTGAGCGAGGGAAGGCTGTAGTGGCGTCGGACCATGGTGGAATGCAGAACTAGCATAAAATGATCGATTGAGGAAATTTCACTCTGGCGGCTGGGTGGGGGATGAGTTGACGAATCTGCCGCGAAAGGCCCACACTGCGTGCCAGGGGAGTTCTTGACTTTCGGGGCGGCGGGGCACCGGAGCGGGGCAAATCAACACAACAACGCAGGGCCGTCGGGTCCCCTCGGCGCCGAAGGGGAGCCATCATGGCTGAACATCATACACTGACCGAGGACAAGAAAGTCCTCCACGGCATGGGCTACGCGCAGGAACTACAGCGCAGCATGAGCCGGTTTTCCAACTTCGCAATTTCGTTTTCGATCATCTGCATCCTGTCGGGCGGCATCAATTCCTTCGCCCAGGCAACCTCATCGATTGGCGGCGCGGGCGCTGGCATTGGCTGGATCGTCGGCTGCATCCTGTCGGGCATGTTCGCCTTGGCGATGGCGCAAATCTCGTCTGCTTTTCCAACCGCGGGTGGCCTCTATCATTGGGCCTCGATCCTCGGCAATCGCTTCTGGGGCTGGCTGACGGCCTGGCTTAATTTGTTGGGGCTGATTACCGTGCTGGGCGCCATCAACATCGGCACGGCCTTCTACTTTGCCGGCACCTTTGGCAGTTCCATCGGCTTTGATGGCGGAACGCCCGGCCAGATCGTCGGCTTCGTGGCGGTGGTCACCATCGCGCAGGCGCTGTTGAACCATTTCGGCATCAAGCTCACCACAATGCTGACGGACATCTCGGGCTATATCATCCTGGCCACCACGGCGGCCCTGATCCTGGCCTGCCTGTTCCTTGCGCCCTCGTTGGATTTTTCGCGCCTGTGGACATTCACCAACTATTCCGGCGAAGCGGGCGGCAACGTCTTCCCCCAGTCGGACTCGATGTTCTACCTCTTCCTGCTGTGCCTGCTGCTGCCGGTTTACACCATCACCGGTTACGATGCGTCGGCCCACACCTCGGAAGAAACGGTCGATGCCGCAATGTCGGTGCCGAGGGGCATGGTGTCCTCGGTCGTCTGGTCGTCGCTGGCCGGCTGGGTCATGCTGTGCGCCATCACACTGGCCATTCCCGATCTGGCCGTGGGCGCCAAGCAGGGCTGGACGGTGTTCTTCGAAACCATGAATGCCATCCTGCCCGGCTGGCTCAAGACTCTGATCTATCTGGGCATCCTGATCACCCAGTTCCTCTGCGGTCTGGCCACCGTGACATCCGCCTCGCGCATGCTGTTCGCGTTCTCGCGTGACGGTGGAATGCCAGTGGGCTCAAAAGCGCTGTCGACGGTGTCCAAAACCTACCGCACACCGGTCAACGCCATCTGGACGGTCACGGTGCTGTGCATCGTCTACGTCTTCCTGGCGCAGTTCCTCTCGGTCGGTGGTACGAACATCTACACCATCGTGGTGAATTCCACTTTGGTATTCCTGTTCCTGTCGTTCGTTATTCCGATTGCGCTCGGCATGGTTTCGTTTGGCACCGCCAAATGGCCCAAACCCGGGCCGTGGGATCTGGGTGCGGGATTGTTCAAGCTGGTCTGCATCCTGTCAATTGTCGGTATGGCGGTCATCCTCTTCATCGCCATCCAGCCGCCCAACGACAAGGTTCTGTGGATCGTCATCGGCTTCCTCGTGCTGACCGCCGTGCTGTGGTTCGCGGTCGAAGACAAGCGCTTCAAGGGACCGCCGGTTGGCGATGAAATCAAGCGCCGCCAGGCCGAAATCGCCAAGAAGGAAGCAGCGTTCGGCGAAGCGTAGGAACAGCGGAATGAGGTGAAGGGCGGCTTTCGGGCCGCCCTTTTTTATGCCGCCTTGGCGGCCGCGGGCAGCGCAATGCCGCTCGCCATCACGAGACCCTCGGCACCATCGAGCGCACCGGGAACAAGTTCCAGACCGAGAAAACGCCCGCGCTCGACTGGACCCGGCAGATGAAGATCGGCGACGCTCGCGCGGGCAAACCCGAAGCGCCCGTAATAGGGTTCGTCACCCACCAGAATGATGGCGCCATGGCCACGCGCCAGCGCTTTGCCGATGGCGTGCTCCATCAATGCCTTGCCGATCCCGTTTTTCTGATGGGCGCAATCGACGGCCAGCGGCCCCAGCAGCAGGGCCGGTCCCGCCGATCCGGCAATCACATCCCACAGCCGGACGGTGCCTGCGAGGAGGCCCTCGTCATCGGTCGCGGTGAACGCCAGACCGTCCGACGGCAGCCGGCCACGGCGCAGACGCTCCGAGGTCTTGCGCCGCCGGTTGCGGCCGAAGGCGAGGTCGAGCAGGTTTTCACGTTGCGCGATGTCGCGCGGGTTCTCTTCACGAATGGTGACCATGGTGGCCTCCACAGGTTACTGGTTGAAAGGTTCAGATGACGTAGGACTGCAACGGCTCGAAGCCGTTGAAAGCGACCGACGCATAGGTCGTGGTATAGGCCCCTGTCGCCTCGATCAGCACCTCATCGCCCACGGTAAGCGTCACCGGCAGGTCATACGGCACCTTCTCGTACAGCACATCGGCTGAATCACACGTCGGCCCCGCCACCACGCACGGCCCCTTGGCATCGCCGTCCTTCGCTGTCACGATCGGATAGCGGATCGCCTCGTCCATGGTTTCCGCCAAACCGCCGAACTTGCCGATGTCGAGATAGACCCAGCGCTGGTTGTCGTTGGCATGCTTCTTCGACACCAGCACGACCTCAGCCTTGATCACGCCGGCATTGCCGACCATGCCACGCCCCGGCTCGATGATGGTCTCCGGGATGGCGTTGCCGAAATGCTTGGTCAGCGCCTCGTGGATCGAATTGGCATAGGCGCCGGTGGCCGGAACCTGTTTGAGGTAGCGGGTGGGGAAGCCGCCGCCGAGGTTGACCATCGACAGCGTGATGCCGTGCGGCACAAGCGCATCGAAGATCGCCTTGGCTTCTCCAAGTGCTGCATCCCAGGCTTCGAGCCTCGTCTGCTGCGAGCCGACATGAAACGAGATGCCATAGGGCTTGAGGCCCAGTGCCCGGGCACGCAGCAGCACATCGACGGCCATCTCGGGATCGCAGCCGAATTTGCGCGACAGCGGCCATTCGGCTCCGGCACCGTCGGTCAGGATGCGGCAGAACACTTTCGCCCCCGGAGCGGCACGCGCCACCTTTTCCACTTCCTCGACGCAGTCGACAGCGAACAGCGCGATGCCCCGCTGGTGGGCGGCGGCGATGTCACGCTCTTTCTTGATCGTGTTGCCGAAAGAGATGCGGTCGGGGCTGGCACCGGCCGCCAGCGCCATGTCGATCTCGGCTACTCCGGCCGTGTCGAAGCACGAGCCCATCGAGGCCAGCAGCGCCAGGATCTCCGGCGCCGGGTTGGCCTTCACCGCATAGAAGATGCGGGTGTCGGGCATGGCGCGGGTGAAAGCGCGGAAATTCTGCGCCACGACGTCGAGGTCGAGGATGAGGCAGGGGCCCTCGGGGCGTCGGTCGCGGAGAAAGTCGAGAATGCGGGCGGTGGCGGCCATGGTGGAAACTCCCCAGAACAAAAGGTTGCCAGCGCCGGTTCAGCTTGGCGGCCCCACGCGATGGAGACGTGGAAGCGCTTCAGAGACCGGTGTTTCGCCTTGGCTTGATCGGGAGATCCGATCGCACTGCTGGCAATGATAGTGGTGCCTCTCAGTAACCCCGGCCTTTGGAGGAGCCGGTTGAGACCAAAAAGCCCGCACCGTCGTTGCTTTGGGGAAGTCCTTGGGGCACGTGCGACTTTGGGCGCGACCGATATGATGGATTCGTGTGTCGCAATCAAGAATAAATGTGGCCTGCGGCAAAATAATTTTGATGGTCAGGCTTAAGAATTCGTTCCCCCGAAAAGCTGGTAGCCGGAGACGATGCGCGACACTGTCGTCACCACGCACAAGGCGGCGTAGATGGTGGCGAAAATGGCGAATTGCGATGACCACAGACACATCAGCAGGAAGCACGCGATGGTCTCGGTGCCTTCGGTAAGCCCGCCGATATAGTAGAACGACTTCATCGGATATGCCGCGCTCTTGAGGCCGCGCTTCTCGGCGACGGCGGCATAAGCGAGGAAACTCGTGCCCGTGCCCACGAAGGCCGCCAGCAGCAGGACACCGGCCAGCGCGTTTTCTTGCGGGGCAAGGAGTACGAAGGCCACCGGAATGAGAGCGTAGAAAATGAAGTCGAGGCTGATATCGAGAAAGGCGCCCCGATCGGTGGTGTGCGTGAGCCGCGCCATCGCCCCATCCAGCCCGTCGAACAAGCGCGACAGCAGCAGCGGCACGATCGCCAGCAGCGTGAAGCCGAAGGCGATCAGCGCGCCAGCGCCGAGGCCGATGACAAAACCGGCGAAGGTGATCTGGTTGGCGCTGACTCCGAGTGCCAGCATGCGCCTCGCCATCGCGTCGGCGGGGCCTTTGAGGAGCGACAGGAGCTGACGGTCAAACATGGCTGATCTCTCCGTCGCGGCCGATGACGGCGATTTGCCCTCCGGACGGTGCATCGGCGCGGTCATGGGTAACCAGCAGGGTTGGAATGCGCCGTTGGAGGAGATGGGCGAAGACATAGTCCCGCATGGTCTGGCGGAGGTCGCTGTCGAGCCTGGAAAACGGCTCGTCCAGAAGCATGGCGCGCGGCTCGGCGAGGATGGCCCGGAATAGGGCAATCCTTGCGCGCTCACCGCCCGACAAGGTATGCGGTGCCCGCTCTTCGAAACCCGAAAGTCCAGCCTGGGCCAAACCGTCGCGCATCCTCGCCAGGCGTTGCGCGCGCCAACCCCGGGGAATTCCGAACAGTAGGTTTTCCGCGACCGTCAGATGCGGGAACAGCAGATCGTCCTGGAACAGGCGTCCCACCCTGCGGCGTTCCGGCGGCACCGCGTTCAAAATCTTTCCGTCCAGGCGGACCACGCCCTGGCCCCGCAACGGTGGTTCGAGATCGCCCGCGACATAGGCCAGCAGCGATGATTTTCCCGAGCCGCTCGGTCCCATCACGGTCACGATTTCGCCGGGCTCCGCCGTGAGCGTGAATGCGCGCAGCAAGGTTTTTCCATGGAGGAGAATTTCCACTCCCGCAAGGCTCAGCGCCATCGGGGCCTCCCGGCCAGGGAGGCTATGGTGAACACCAGTGCGGGCGGCAGCGCCATCGCCAGCGCATAAGCGGCGGTCACACTGCGGTTGCCGCCCGAGGATAGCGTCACCGCCTCCATCGGAAGCGTCGTATGGCGCCCGGCGGCGATGAGTTGGGCGGCAACGAACTGGCCCATGCTCACCGCAAAGCCGATGGCGCCTGCCTGCCAGAGTGCGGCGCGGAGCATCGGCGCCTTCACCTTTAACCAGAAATGCCAGCCACTGCTGCTGAGTCCGTATGCCGCCGACCGAAGGCGCGGGTCGAAGGCCCGGAAGGGAGCACGGAGCACGATGAACACATAGGCGAAGCCGGCTGTCAGATGCACCAGGAACAGGCCGGTCAGGGTGCCGGTCAGGCCGGCCCGGAGAAACGCCTGGTATTGTCCGGCAGCGATCAGAAGCGCGGGAAGACCAAGCGCTGCCACGCAGGCTAGGGTCACGGTGCGGTCGAACCGCCCCGCCACGCATTCGAGCCAAAGTACCGCCAGCGTCAGCGCCGTGATCGCGGTCAGGAAAGCAAGGCCGAGGCTGGTGGCCAGCGGTCGAACGTCAAAAGCCAGCTGCTTCACTGCATCGAGGCTGTAGGATTGGGGAAATACGAGGGGGAAGGGCCAGTGACCTGAAATCGACAGAACCCCGAGCATGACAATTACGCCAGCGTAGATCACCGCGAATAACAGCGTCAGCAAAAAGCCGGGAATGCGCGGTGCCTTCCACCGGGTCGGTCCAGCGCAGAGAAAACGCCGGAGCATCGGCCTGCTTGCTGCGACAAGGAGGTATGCTGCGGCCCCCGCAAAAAAAAGCGTCAAACTCAGCAGCAGGGCGCCAGCGGCACCGCGGCTGTTGGCGAGCGCATCGGCGTCGTTGAGATCGGACCACACCAGCACGGCGAGTGTGGGCGGTTCGGTCGGTCCCAGCACCAGAGCCATGTCGACAACTGTGGCGCCGTAGACCCAAACCGCGATGGCGGGCCACGCGAGACGCGGCAGAAGCTGCGGCAGCACGACGCGAAGCCAGATCGAGCCATTGCCATGGCCTAGGCTCCGTGCGGTGCGCCACTGCCCCGCGGTGCCAGGGCGCGGCAGCAATGCGGATCCGATCCATATCAGAAACGGCGTTTCCTTGAGCACGAGGCTGGCGATCAGCGTCCATCCCATGGGATCGGAGACGGTTACCCAGTCCGGCGGCGTGGCGTAGAACAGGCGCGCGATCAAGCCGCTCGGCATGATGAGAAAACCAAAGCCGATGGCGAAGGCCAGATGCGGGATGGCCAGGGCCCAGCCTGCCGATGCGGGAATTGAACGTCGTCCCTGCAGGGAGACAAGAACCAGGATCGCGCCGGCGAGCGAGGCGATCAGGGCCGCCGTCCCTGTCCACAAAGAGAGGATGAGCGCGGGCCACACTTGCGGATGTGCCAAAAGCGCCGTCCATGCGGGCTCGTCGCCCAGCACCACGATTGCGCCCGCCACCCCTCCAGCCAGCGGCAGGCCCCACAGCACGGCAACCGGCGCAAACCCGGCAAGTGGCGTCAGAGCCCGTAGCGCAACAGCCATTTGGCCTCGATGATCGGAACCCAGCTGGCATGCGGTTCGGGCATCGCCGGCCCGGGATATTTAATCCCACCTCCCGCACCCTCCGGCGCCGGAAAGCTTCCGCTCCGCAGCACGGTCGGGTCGCCCCACACCTTGGGATCGGCCTTGCGCGCCTGGGCCTCGGGCGAAAGCAGAAAATTCGCCGTCACCTGAGCTGCCGCCTTCGCCTTGGCATTGACCGGAATGGCGACGAAATGCGTGTTGCCGATGGTGCCTCCCGCATGTTGCCAGGCGATGGTCGAGGCGGAAATCTGTCCCTCGGCGATGAGATTGGCGGGCTCGCTCGGATTGAATGTCAGCGCCATGATGAGTTCGCCGTCGGCATACATCTGCCGGAGTTCCGCCTGGGTCTGCGGAAACTGATGGCCCTTGCGCCACATCAGGGGATGGAGAGAATCGAGCAGGGCCCACATCGGTTTGGCGGCGCCGTCGAAATCCGTTTCGCTGATTTCGCGCCTCAGCAGCTCCCTTGTGCCGATGGTTTCCGCCAGCACCTGTTTGACAAAGGTCGTGCCATGAAAATCGGGAGGCGCCGGATAACTGACGCGCCCGGGGTGAGCGCGCGCCAGTTCAACAAGTCCGGCGATGTCGCGCGGCGGCGCAGCGATCTTCGTGCCATCGCCGAAGAAGGTAAGTTGCGCCATGCCCCAGGGACTTTCGTAGCCTTCGACCGGCTCGGCGAAATCGATCCGCGTGGTCGGTTTCCCTTGCGTATCGACAAAGCGGAAATTGGGCAGCGTTTCGGCAAAGGGCCCGAACAGCAGCGCCGCCTTTTTCATCGCCACGAAATTCTCGCCATTGATCCACACGAGATCGACGGCCCCCTCAGCCTTCGCTGCCGCTTCATCGCGCACGCGGCGCACCACTTCCGCCGCATCGGCGATCTTCACATGGACGAGCGTGATACCGTACCGGACCTGCAATTCCGAACCGGCCCAGGCGATGTAGTCATTGATCGCCGCCGAACCCGCCCAGGCGTTGAAATAAACCGTCTGACCCCGCGCCTCAGCCTCGATTGAGAACCAGTCACCGGCCATGCCGCGAGACGTGAACGGCAGCATGAGGGAAGTTGCAAGCAGGCTGCGGCGCGTCAGGGACATGTCCATTCATAGGATTTCGCGGAGAGAATTGAAATCACTCACCCACATCCCTGGCATCAGTTTCGCGTGATCCCCGGCGTGAGCGCAATTGCACGCCCGTTGACTCGGAAGTCTCTTTGCTGCAAACGAATTTTGGACGCCGAAACACAGAATAACAAACGTCCAGAGCCCAGGAACTCGCGAAAACCGGCCAATACATGGCGTCCCGTGGGATCAAGGCTGCTGAGGAGGACTTGAATGAACCGCACGATTTTCACCCTGATGACAGGCGCCCTGATGCTGGGCATGTCGTCGCTTTCCGCTATGGCAGCGGGCAAGACCATTGCCGTCTCCTGGAAGACCTTCCAGGAAGAGCGCTGGAAAACCGACGAAGCCGCGATCAAGGCGGTGGTCGAAGCCGCCGGCGACAAGTATATTTCCACCGACGCTCAGGGTTCGGCGCAAAAGCAGGCGGCTGACATCGAGGGCCTGATTTCGCAGAAGGTCGACGTCATCATGGTCGTGGCTTTCGACAGCGATGCCATCCTGCCGTCTTTCAAGGCGGCCAGCGATGCCGGTGTGAAGATGCTGTCTTACGATGTGCTGGTCGAGGATCCGAACGCGCTTTATGTCACCTTCGACAATGTCGGGGTGGGCCGCCTGATGGCCAAGGAAATTCTGGCCGCCAAGCCCGAAGGCAACTACGCCTTCATCAAGGGTGACAAGGGCGATCCGAATGCCACCTTCCTGTTCCAGGGCATCACGGAAGTGCTCAAGGAAAACATGGACGCGGGCAAGATCAAGAATGTCTGCGAAACCTTTACCGACGGCTGGAAGCCCGACAATGCCCAGAAAAACATGGAGCAGTGCCTGACGTCCACCGGCAACAAGGTTGACGCGGTCGTGTCGGAAAATGACGGCATGGCCTCGGGCGTCGTGGCGGCACTGGATGCGCAGGGCCTCGCCGGTTCCGTGCCGGTGTCGGGCCAGGACGGTGACAAGGCGGCTCTGAACCGCGTGGCACTTGGTACGCAGACCGTGTCGGTCTGGAAAGATGCTCGCGCCTTGGGCAAGGTCGCGGCGGAAGCGGCGGTTGCCATCGCCGAAGGAACCGATCCGACGACCTTGAAGGGTGCCGGAAAATTCTCCGGCGGCGCCAAGGGTGTTGAGGTCAATGCCATTCTGCTGGCGCCGAACCCCATCACCAAGAAGAACCTGAACGACGTGATCGACGCGGGATGGATCAGCAAGGAAGAAGCCTGCGCCGGCGTTGCTGCCGGAGCTGTGGACGCCTGCAAGTAATCGACTTGCGCAAACCGCGAGGTTGCAACACAATCGGCCGCGCCGCCTGGGAGGGTGGCGCGGTTTTTTATTGTTAGAAGAGCTGTTCTGCAACAGCCAGCGATGGGGGCGGAGCTGTCAATGTCAGTGAACACCGTGAATAAACCGGTCGTCCATGACGAGAGCGCGATGGTCAGGATCCTGCGCGCGACCGAAGTCGATACGCGCATGCTCGGAATGATCGCGGCGCTGCTCATTATCTGGGCGGGCTTCGATATTTACAGCGGCATCCTCCGTCCTGGTGACGGTATTTTGGGAGGCTCTTTCCTCACCGCCCGCAATATCTGGATCCTGATGGTTCAAACGTCGACCATCGCCGTGATGACCACCGGAATGGTGCTGGTGATTGTTCTCCGCCAGATCGACCTTTCGGTTGGCTCCATGCTCAGCATCGTCGCCGTGGCGACCGGCGTTCTGCAGGTTTACAATCTCGGTCCCGCACTCGGCGTGGGCCACCCCGCGATCTGGATCATGGCGGTGATTTTCGCGGTGTTGCTGGGAGCGGCGATCGGCTGCTTCAATGGCGCCCTCATCGCTTATGGCCAAATCCCCTCGTTTATCGTCACTCTGGGCGGCTTGATCGCTTTTAACGGTGCGGCGTTCCTGATTGCCAAGGGGGTCACCGTGGCCCCCATGGATAAGACCTTCAAGATCATCGGCGGCAATGGGCCGCTGGCCTCGATCGGTCCGTTGTGGAGCTGGGTTTTGGGGATTTCGGCTTGCGCCCTCATCGTGCTGGCGATCCTCAATGGGCGGAAGCAGCGCATCCGCTTCAAATTTCCGCTGCGGCCCGTTTGGGCGGAGTGTCTTATCGCGGTCATCGGCAGTCTTGTGGCGCTGGGGACGACGGCGCTGGTCAATGCTTATCTGTGGCCGCCCAAGGTAGCGGAGCAATATGCCATCGACAACCATATCGCGATCCCGGCGGGCATCGAGAACAAAGACGGCTCGGACATCTGCATGGCCGCCGAAAAGGTCGTCCGTTGCATGGACGGCTTGAGCTACCAGACCGGTTATCCCATCCCGGTGTTGATTGCCCTCGCCATCGGTTTCGTCATGACCTTTCTGGCCACCCGAACGCGCTTCGGCCGATACGTGTTCGCAACCGGCGGCAATCCGGAAGCGGCCGAACTCGCCGGCATCAATACCAAGCGATTGACGGTGATGGTGTTCACGCTGATGGGCGCGCTGGTGGGTGTTTCCGCCATCATCGCATCGGCTCGCCTCGACGCTGCCACCACGGCCCTTGGCACCTTGAGTGAACTCTATGTCATCGCCGCGGCGGTGATCGGGGGCACGTCGCTCGCGGGGGGCGTGGGAACGATTTACGGTGCCATTCTCGGAGCGCTGCTGATGCAATCGCTACAGTCGGGCATGGCTCTTCTCAACCTCGACTCGGCTTACACCAACATCGTCGTGGGTGCGGTGCTGGTCATCGCCGTCTTCGTCGATCAGGTTTATCGCAGGCGGGTGAAATAGGAGCTGTCATGGCAAAAGCAGTAAAGCCTCCGGCAGTCAAAGCGTCGCCGCCGATGTCGAAACCAGCCGGCATGCCGCCCCGCGCCCCGGTCAATCGCGGTACGCCGCTGGTCGAGATGCGCGACATGTCGATCGCCTTCGGCGGTGTCAAGGCGGTGGACCATGCCAGCATCGATCTCTATCCCGGAGAGGTCGTGGCTCTGCTCGGCCACAACGGCGCCGGCAAATCGACGCTGATCAAGATTCTCTCGGGCGCCTACAAGCGCGACTCGGGCGACATCTTCGTCATGGGCGAGAAGGCCGAAATCCACAATCCGCGCGACGCCAAGAAATATGGCATCGAGACCATCTATCAGACGCTCGCTTTGGCCGACAACGTCGACGCCGCCGCCAATCTCTATCTCGGCCGCGAACTCCGCACCCGTTGGAACACGCTCGACGACATCGCCATGGAATCGGAAGCGCGCAAGGTCATGGGCCGCCTCAATCCGAATTTCCGCCGCTTCAAGGAACCGGTGAAATCGCTCTCCGGCGGCCAGCGCCAGTCGGTGGCGATCGCGCGTGCCATCCATTTCGACGCCCGCATCCTCATCATGGACGAGCCCACGGCGGCATTGGGCCCGCAGGAAACCGCCCAGGTCGGAGAACTGATCAAGCAGCTCAAGGCGGACGGCATCGGCATCTTCCTGATCAGCCACGACATTCACGACGTGTTCGATCTGGCCGACCGCGTGAGTGTGATGAAGAACGGCCGCGTCGTCGGCAGCGCCAGCGTCACCGATGTGACGAAAGACGAGGTGCTGGGCATGATCATTCTCGGCAAATGCCCACCGGGCGCCATTCCCGGGCCAGGAGCGATCAGGGAAACAGCGGCCGCCTGATCAGGTCGCCGTCGCCAGCCGTTCCTTGCACACAAGGAGCGTTTCCGTGATCGGACGCTTCCACCAATTCGCCGCCGAGAAGATTTCAACTTCGACCAGCCCATCGTAGCCCGCCGCCTCGACATCGCCCCGGATCGACCGGACATCGATCACGCCGTCGCCCATCATGCCGCGATCGTTCAACACGTCCAGCGTCGGCACCAGCCAGTCGCAGACATGAAAGCCCAGGATTCGGTTCGATGCGCCGGCCCGCGCGATCTCTCGCTTGAGAAACGGATCCCACCACACATGATAGACGTCGAGACACACGCCAAGCCATGGATCGTCTCTCGCCCCCTCGATCGCGTCGCACAGGTCCAGGGCTTCCGCCAGTCCTGTGAGGCAACTGCGGTCCGCCGCATAGACGGGATGCAGCGGCTCAAGCGCAATCCGCACTCCGGCACTGCGCCCATGTTCGAGCAGAAGGCCAGTCGCCTCCGCCACCTGCGCGCGCGCTCCCGCAATATCGCGCGATCCATCCGGTAATCCGCCAACCACCATCACGAAAGACCGCGCGCCCAGTGTCGCCGCATCGTCGATGGCCCGCCTGTTGGCCTCGACATTGGCCAGAAATCCCGCCCGCGTGGTCGCGGGAATAGAAGTACTCCGGCAGTATCCGCCGACACGCAAGCCCGCATCGCGAATTTGCTTTGCAATGCCCACGACATCGCCGCCCTCGATCTCGCGCCGCCACGGTGCAATGCCGCCAAATCCCGCGCCTGCCACCGCTTCGATCACCGCCCCGATCGGTTCCTGAAAGCCAAGGGTCGCGGTGTTGATGGCGCAGAGCCTCGTGTCCCCAAGATCGCGCATCACAATCCATGGACGGCAAGCAACTGCTTCATCCGTTTCACCGCGAGGCCTGGATCGCGGAGCAGCCCCGCCTGGTCCGCCAGCCGGAATATACCGGCGAAATCCGTGATCGGCCGCATCGCTTGCGCGCCATTCACCATGACAAAATGATCCTGATGTCCGTTGATCCAGGCGAGAAACACGATGCCGGTCTTGTAATAGTGCGTGGGGCTGCGAAAGATGAGACGCGACAGCGGCACAGTCGGGTCCAGCAGCGCATGATATTTTTTGTTGCTGCCCTTCGCCAGTGCCGCAAGCGCAACGGAGGCGGCGGGGGCAATGGCATCGAAGATACCGAGCAGCGCGTGCGAATGGCCTTCCGCATCCCCCTCGATCAGCGCCGGATAGTTGAAATCGTCGCCCGTATACATCTTGACGCCGGCGGGTAGGCGCCGCCGCATGTCGATTTCCTTCTTGGCGTCGAGCAGCGATATCTTGATGCCATCGACCTTCGATGGATTGGCGGCGATGACGGCAAGGCAGGTCTCCATCGTGTGGGCGAAATCATCGCCGCCCCAGTAGCCCTTCAGCGCCGGATCGAACATTGCGCCCAGCCAGTGCAGGATCACCGGATGATCGGCCTCCGACAGAACGCGGGAATATACCTTGACGTAATCGTCCGGCGATTTCGCCACCTTCACCAACGCCCTGCTGGCCATCGCGATGATGCGGCCATTCAATTTCTGGATGGCATGAAGCTGTTCGAGATAGGCCCCCGTCACATCGTCGAGCGAACGCGCATCGGTGGCATTGAGCTGGTCCGTGCCGCACCCTGAATAGACCTGGCTCGCGCGCGGTCCCGCCGCATCGAGAGAGCGCGTGATGAGTTCAAGCGCCGCCGGCCAGTCGAGTCCCATGCCGCGCTGCGAGGTATCCATCGCCTCGGCGATGCCGAAGCCGAGATCGAGCAGATGGCGCCGATAGGCGAGCGTCGCCTCCCAGTCGATGGCTGCGGCACCGGAGGGATCACCGCCGCTGCGAGGGTCGGCGACCACATGGGCCGCCGCATAGGCAACGCGATTGAACGGCGCGCGCGGTTTGCGCACAGGGATGGGTTCACCCTGCAGGTGATAGGTCTCGATTGTGCGGTTGGCGCCGGGAAGCTTGATCTTCATTTCAATATCTCACTGACAGCAGTCCGGCATCGGCCTGGATGATCTGGCCCGTCGTATAGGGAAGAAGCCCCGAAGCCAGCGTCACCGCGATGCGCCCGATCTCTTCCGGACTGCCGAAACGCTTGATCACCGTCAGTCCCTCGCCGATCATCCGATCGTACTTCGCTTTCGCCGGTGCCGTCATGTCGGTCTCGATGAAACCGGGCTGGATTTCATAGACGCCGATGCCCTCGTCCGAAAGGCGTGCGGCAAATAGTTTCGACATCATCGAAAGCGCTGCCTTCGACATGCAGTACTCCCCGCGCGTGATCGAGACCGCCACCGCATTGGCCGACGAAATCGTGATGATGCTGCGATGCGCCTCCGTCTCAAGCGTCAGCAGGCGCCGCGCGAAGGCCTGTGTCAGAAAAAACGTGCCCCGCGCATTGATATCGAGGCAGTGGTCGTAACTGTCCTCGGTAACGTCGAGCAGATCGCCGCGATTAAGCACTGAAACCCCGGCATTGTTGACCAGTGTGGAGAGGGGCCCGATCGCCGCCTCCGCCATGCCGAACAGCGCGTCATGTCCGTCCCTCGCCGCGATATCGCCCGGAACCGCAACCGCCTTGCATCCCAGGGCCCGTATCGTCTCGGCCACCGCATCGAGTTCAGGCGATGGCGCCGCATCGTTCACCGCGACATTGAAACCGGCCTGAGCGAGCGCGATCGCGATGGCCTTGCCGATGCCGCGCCGGGCTCCCGTGACGAACGCCCCCGCCGTCATGGCGAAGCCTCGATCCTTGCCAGTGCTGCGGGTACGCAGACCAGCCGCAGGATGGTGCTGATGTTGAAGGCCAGCCGCGCGTCAAGTGCTGCTTCGCTCATCAGCGCGCGCTCGAACACGATCGAACCGGTGAACCGGTTGGTCAGGTAATAATAACCGATGCCGGCGATGGTGATGTTGACCTGCACCGGATCGAGTCCGCTGCGAAACACCCCGGCGCTGGCGCCGCGTTCCAGCAGATGGCGCATCCGCCCGACGAACGGCCGGCTCATCTCCCTGATCCGTTGCGAATTGCGGATGTGACGCGCCTTGTGCAGGTTCTCGCTGTTGACCAAGGTGAGAAATTCGGGATTCTCCAGGTAATAATTCCAGGTGAAGGCGACGATGGCCCGCATGGCCACGACCGGATCGAGAGTGTCCAGATCGAGCTTTGCCTCGGCGAGGCGAATGCCGCCATATGCGTCTTCGAGCACCAGGCGGAACAGCTCCTCCTTGTTGCCAAAGTAATGATACATCATGCGCTTGTTGCTGCGCGCCCGCGCCGCGATGTCATCGACTCGCGCTCCCGCCAGACCCTTTCGCGCGAATTCCGTCTTGGCCGCCGACAGGATGCGCTTGCGCGTCGCCTGCGGATCGCGAATTTGAACCACTTTCTTGGCCGCCATTGCCCGCGCCCCCGTGGCACCTTGTAATAACCAGACAGTTAATTATAACTACGGCAACGCATAGGGTCTGGCAAGCGCGCGAATGAGCCTCGATGTATGATTATGTGATCGTCGGCGGCGGCACCGCAGGCTGCGTTCTGGCGGCGCGCCTCAGCGAAATACCAGGCGCCACCGTGCTGCTGTGCGAGGCGGGCCCGCGGGACACCAATCCCTATATCCACCTGCCGGTCGGCTTCTTCAAGATGACTGGTGGTCCGTTGACATGGGGTTACGAAACAGCGCCGCTCCGCCATGCCAACAACCGGGTCGCGGTCTATCCGCAGGCCCGGGTGCTGGGCGGCGGCAGTTCGATCAACGCCGAGATTTATAATCGCGGCTGTCCCGAAGATTATGACGGATGGGCCAACGATGAAAATTGCAAAGGCTGGGGCTGGAGCGATCTCAAGCCCTATTTCATCAAGTCCGAAGGCAATGCCAGTCTGGGCGGCAGCGAGCATGGCGTGGATGGTCCCCTCGGCGTCTCGACGCTGGGCAGCCCAAGCCCTGTGTCGCTGGCCTATGTCCAGGGCTGTATGGATTACGGCATGCCGCTCAATGCCGATTTCAATTCGGGACGGCAGGAAGGCACGGGGCTCTACCAGATGACGATTCGCGGCGGCAGGCGTTGCAGCGCCGCCGTGGCTTATCTGCGCCCCGCCAGCCATCGTCCCGGCCTCACGGTTAAAACCGGACTTTTCGTCCAGCGCATCGTCATCGGGAACGGCCGCGCGTTGGGAATCGAAGTGATCGACAACGGCGCGCTCAAACGCATCGATGCGGCAAGCGAGGTGATCGTCACCGCGGGCGCCATCGGCTCACCCAAACTCCTGATGCTGTCGGGCGTTGGACCCGCGGCGCATCTTCGCGACAACAACGTGAGCGTTGTCCACGATCTTCCCGGCGTCGGCCAGAATCTGCACGACCATTTCTCCACCGACGTGATCTGGGAATTGAACGGCGCCCATTCCTATGATCGCTACAAGAAGAAGCGCTGGCAGGCCTGGGCGGGGCTGCAATATGTGATGTTCAAGTCCGGCCCAGTCGCCTCCAACATCGTCGAGGCCGGCGCCTTCTGGTGGAGCGACCGGGCCGAGAAAACGCCCGACCTGCAGTTTCATTTCCTCGCCGGCGCGGGCGTCGAGGAAGGGGTGGGAACGGTGCCCGGCGGCAACGGCGCCACCTGCAATTCCTATCAGGTCCGCCCGAGGTCGCGCGGCCAGGTGACGCTCCGCTCCGGCAACCCGGCCGATCCGCCCATCGTTGATCCCAATTCCTTCGCCGAACCCTACGATCTCGATCGCCACATCGAGGCGATCAAGATCACGCAGGACGTTGGCCGCACCCGCTCCCTGTCGCGCTATGTGGCGCGCGAGCATTTTCCCGGACCGGCCTGCAAATCCAGGCAGGACTACGAGGACGCGGCGCGTGCCAATGCGCGCTCGTCCTATCACCCGGTTGGAACCTGCAAGATGGGCGCCGGGCGCGATGCGGTCGTCGATCTCGAATTGCGGGTGCGCGGCATCGGCAATCTTCGTGTGTGCGACAGTTCGATCATGCCCCGCATCATCTCCGCTAACACCAATGCGCCAAGCATCGCCATTGCAGAAAAAGCCGCGGACCTGATCCGCGGCAACAGGTGAAACCCCATGCCGCAGATCGTTACGGCCGCCGAGGCGGTCAAATCCATTCCCGATGACGCCATCGTCACGGTCAATTCCTCTTCGGGGCTGGGTTGTCCGGATGCCACGCTGAAAGCGTTAGGCGAGCGCTTCGAGCGCGAAGGGCATCCCCGCAACCTCACCATGCTGCATCCAATCGCGGCCGGTGATTTCTACGGCATCAAGGGCGTCGATCACGTTGCGAAAAGAGGCCTGATCGGCCGCATCATCGGCGGCTCCTATCCCTCGGGCCCATCCTCGGCCGAGCCGCCGCTGATCTGGCGCATGGTCAGCGGCAATGAAATTCCGGCCTACAACATTCCTTCCGGCATCATGTTCGACATGCACCGCGAGGCCGCCGCCAAGCGCCCCGGTGTGTTGACCAAGGTCGGCCTTGACACCTTCGTCGATCCCGCACGCGAGGGCTGCGCCATGAATGCCAAAGCCGCCGCGGCTCCGGTCGTGAAAAAGATCACCTTCGAGGGCGAGGAGTGGTTGTACTTCCCCGCTATCGTTCCCGGTGTGGCAATCATCCGCGCCACCGCGTCGGACCATCGCGGCAATCTCTCTTTTGAACACGAAGGCGCCTATCTGGGCGCCCTCGACCTTGCCATGGCGGCCCACAACAATGGCGGCATCGTTATCGCGCAAGTCAAATTCATTGTCGAGAACGAGACGCAGAAGCCGCACAATGTGCGGATCCCCGGCATCCTCATCGATTATGTCGTGGAAGCCCCGGACCAGTGGCAGACGACGCAGACGCCATACGATCCGGCGATTTCGGGTGAGGTTTTCAAGCCGCTCTCGGCCTTCAGCCTGATGGAGTTCAGCCCCTCGAAGGCGATTGCGCGCCGCGTCGCCCAGGAACTGCGCGCCGGCTGGGCGGTCAATCTGGGCTTTGGCGTCTCCGCCAACGTGCCACGCATTTTTCTGGAGGAGGGTCTGCACGGCAAGGTCACCTGGGTGATCGAGCAGGGCGCGGTCGGCGGCGTGCCATTGCTGGACTTCCAGTTCGGCTGTTCCTCCAATGCCGAAGCGATCGTTCCGTCACCGTATCAATTTACCTATTTCCAGTCTGGTGCCTTTCACTGTTCGCTGCTGTCGTTCCTGCAGATCGGCGCCGATGGCTCGGTCAATGTCTCGAAGTTGGGTGTCAGGCCGCATGTGACGGCGGGTGCAGGCGGTTTCGTCGACATTACCGCACGAGGCAGAAAGCTCGTTTTCTCGGGTTTCTTCAATGCGGGTGCCAAGATGGACGTGGTCGATGGAAAGCTCCGGATCGAAAAGGAAGGCAAGGTCCGGAAAATCGTTTCGGAAGTGGAACAGGTTTCCTTTTCCGGTCGCCGCGCCGTCCAGCACGGCCAGGACGTCACATATGTCACGGAGCGCTGCGTGCTGAAGTTGTCCCCCGAGGGATTGGTGGTGACCGAAATCG
>JANLYR010000032.1:0-3775 GCA_031365765.1 Hyphomicrobiales bacterium
GCGGTCCGCATGGTGAAGGGCGGCAACTGACCCAGAAGATACTTGGTCTGCGGCCAGCTCGCGCCCCAACTGCACGCGGTGAACAGGACGAGGCACAGGCCCTCGGCGCACGAGCCGAGGAAGCGGGGGCGGGCGGAGGAAGGGTCGGGGATCGGGGATGCTCGGAAGGAGGGTTGTGGCGAGGGTTTTAGGGAGGGGTGGGGAACGGGGCAAGGCACAGGCCGCGTTGCGAGGGGCGTGGTTCCGCTTGAACGAAAAGCCGATTTGCAGCAATGCAGGTAACTGCCCAGGTACCCCTCGCTTGGTCGGTACCTCGGTCCACGAGGCGAGCGGCCGATTTTCATCTGGCGGCAGCACAATTTCCAGTTGACAACGGGGTAGGTTTCAGATTCGAAGGAGTCGGTGGATCACGCGGCCCTCAGCCAACTCTCGAAGGACGACCTTATCGCGCTGCTTTTGGCGCAGGGCGAGCGCATCGCCGAATTGGAACGCCGGCTTGGCCTGAACAGCGGCAATAGCGGCAAGCCCCCATCCAGTGACGGGCCGAAGAAGCCGGTTCGCATCTCCAGCCTGCGCGAGAAGTCCGACAGGAAATCCGGCGGACAGCCTGGCCATCCCGGCAAGACGCTACGCCAGACCGCAACCCCCGATGCCGCCATCGACCATTTCCCCGATATCTGCGCCAACTGCGGCGCGGCCTTGAACGAGACCATGGTCACGGGCCATGCCGCCAGGCAGGTGTTCGACGTCCCCGATCCCAAGCCCCTGCTGGTGACCGAGCATCGCGCCCACACCTGCCGATGCCAGAATTGCGGCACGCATACGAAGGCGGCTTTCCCGAAAGACGTCACTGCCCCGGCGCAGTACGGCCCACGGATCGAGGCATTCGTCCTCTACCTGCAAAATCACCAGTTGCTGCCCGAGAAACGCCTGGCCATGCTGATGGCGGATCTCTTCGGCGTTCACCTGACCACCGCGACCATCGCCCGGATCAGCCAGGACTATGCCGCACGGTGCCGGGCCTTTGTCGATGCACTGCGCGAGCAGGTGGCCAATGCGCCCGTCAAGCACATGGACGAAACCGGATTTCGCGTCGGTGGCAAGACGCAATGGCTGCACATCGCCTCGACCTTCCTGCTGACGTTCTATCGCGTCTCGGCAAAGCGCGGCAGCCTGATGGAGAACGTCTCTGGCATTGTCGTGCACGACCATTGGCAGCCGTACTACACGATGAGCGGCGTGCTTCACGCGCTGTGCAACGCACATCACCTGCGTGAGTTGAAGGCCCTGGTCGAGATCGAGAAGGAGGAGTGGGCACGCCAGATGCAACGGCTTCTGCGGCTTGCCTGCCACGCGGCGAACCCGGCGCGCGAGGCGGACAAGCCGCTCAAACCGGCGCTGATCGCCCTGATCGAGCGGCGCTGCGACGTGATCGTCGCGGGCGGCATGGCATTCCATGAGGCGCAACCCGCGCTGGGAAAGCGCGGCAAACGCGGGCGAGCGCCGCGACGGGTGGGCCATAACCTGCTGCTGCGCCTTCTCACCCGCAAGCACGACGTACTTCGCTTCCTCACCGACCCGACCGTCCCCTTCACCAACAATCTGGCCGAACAAGATGCCAGGATGATGAAAGTTCAGCGGAAGGTCTCGGGAGGCTTTCGATCCGAGGACGGCGCTCGGGAATTCGCCACGATCCGCTCCGTCCTCTCCACTGCCAGGAAGCAAGGTTGGAGCTTGCTCGAGACCCTGATGAGCAATCCGTTCAGCCTGATTGGCCGATTACGATTGGCGTGAGCGTCGTCGAGGGACCTGGGCAGTTACAATGCTTTGGGAATTCCAGCCTGCTTCATAATCACATTGGCAGTGTGTCTGCTCTTGATGCCATTTGGCACAGGGAAGTTGCAATTGGTTTCCTGATTACCCCTCTTCCTCAGCCATCTGACATCTGGTACAAACCACGAACATTGGCGTTTTGATGGAGGATGCGATGGCCCGCAACGCGGTCCAGTTCCAGAAGGGGCTCAGCGAACCCGAATTCGAACGCCAGTACGGCACCGAGGAGCAATGCCGGGCGGCGGTCGTCGCGTCGCGATGGCCGGATGGGTTCGTCTGCCCCGAATGCGGGGAACGGCGGTACAGCTTGGTGAAGACACGTGACCTGTTCCAATGTTCCGCCTGCCGCCGGCAGACCTCGCCCATCGCCGGGACGATCTTCGCGTCCACCAAGCTGCCGCTGCGCACCTGGTTTCGCGCGCTCTACCACATGACCCAGACGAAGCAGGGCATCTCCAGCATCGAGCTGGGCCGCCGCCTCGGCGTGAGGCAGAACACGGCCTGGACCATCCGGCACAAGCTCAAGCAGGTCATGATGGAGCGGGATGCCGTCAAGCCGCTGACCGGGCGGGTCGAGATGGACGATGCCTATATGGGTGGCGAGCGCACCGGCGGCAAACGCGGGCGGGGCGCACCGGGGAAGACGCCGTTCGTCGCGGCCGTCGAGACGACGCCGGAGGGCAAGCCGGTCCGCGTCAAGCTGGGCCGCGTGGAGGGGTTTTCCAGCAAGGCGATCGCCGTGTTCGCCCGCCGGAACCTCAATCCGGCCTGCGCCGTCGTCAGTGACGGGTTGAAATGCTTCGGTGCCGTGACCGAGGCCGGATGCACCCATCAGGCCATACGGACGGGATCCGGCCCCGCCTCGGCGAAAATACCGGCCTTCAAATGGGTCAACACCGCCCTCGGGAACATCAAGGCCGCGATCACCGGCACCTACCGCTCCATCGGCAGCAAGCATGTCCCCCGCTACCTCGCCGAGTTCGAATACCGGTTCAACCGGCGATACGATCTCGCCGCCATGATCCCCCGTTTGTGCTGGGCCGGCGTCCGGACGCCGCCCATGCCCTACCGGCTTTTGAAGTTGGCTGAGGTTTATGGGTAATCAGGAACGTAATTGTAATTGTAGATCCAAACTCCTATGATCCCGGAACCGCCTTTCGACCTGAAAATGGACCGATGATGCTTAATAAACTGAGAAGAGAGGCACGCTGATGAAAGTAGTGGAACTTGCACCCACGGAATTCGAAATAACCCTCAACGAGGATGAATTGAGCATCATTTGCGGATGCATGAACGAGATCTGCAACGGATTCAAGCTTTTGAATTTCGCCGAAAGGATTGGCGCCGAACGCGACGAAACCAGAGCGATGCTTGACATACTTTTCCATTCCGCCTGGAAAGATGCGGACGAGGCTCCATGACGCCGGTGGCGCCATGTCGAACCGCTCGGGATTTGGTCCTCCGGATATACGCTTCCCTCTGGGGAAGGGCGATCCGACGCGACATGTCATTGACAACGGGGCCATGACGCTTTTGACGAGAAAGGAACTTCGGCGATGAACTCTCTCAAGATCGGCGCGGATGCCTTCAGGATCACCCTGACGAGGCACGAATTGCTCATCCTCTGCCGCTGCATACGGGAAACCCGTCGCGAACTCCCGGACTGGGAATTCCCGATCCGGGTTGGCGCCGCGCCCGCCGAGGCGGATGCAATACAAACCACGCTCCTGGACGCCGCCCGGATCAATTCCGGCGGGGCATGAGTCCCGCATCGTGGAGTGGGCCAATCAATCCCCGCCGACCGTGGCTTGAGGGCACGGCGACGGCCATCGGCATGGTCCCCCCGGCGTGGCGGAAACCGCGGGGACGCGCGCGATCCGGCGGGCGGACCCCAACAGGCGTCGCGGACGCGAATGACCTCCCCGCCTTGACGCCCCCATCC
>JANLYR010000392.1:0-6166 GCA_031365765.1 Hyphomicrobiales bacterium
GGCCGAGGCCGAAGAAGCCGTGGCCCAACTCGAATCGTCCCATGACAAGGAAAGACTCAAGGCGCTCATCGCCAATGGAGGCAAATCCGCATGACCCACACGCTTGTCGCTTCCGCCACGCGCCAGCATATCATCGGCTTCGACCGGCCGTTCACGGTGATCGGCGAGCGGATCAATCCCACGGGGCGCAAGAAGCTCGCCGCCGAGATGCAGGCCGGTAACTTTGAAGGCGTGATCCGCGATGCGCTGGCCCAGGTCGCCGCCGGCGCCCATATCCTCGACGTCAATGCGGGGGTCACCGCCGTCAATCCCAACGAGACCGAGCCGCCGCTGATGCGGCAGACGCTGGAAATCGTCCAGTCGCTGATCGATCTCCCGCTGTGCATCGACAGTTCCGTCACCTCGGCGCTGAAGGCCGGCCTCGAGACGGCCAAGGGCCGGCCGCTGGTCAATTCGGTAACGGGCGAAGAGGAAAAGCTTGAAGCGATCCTGCCGCTCATCGCCAAATACAACGTGGCGGTCGTCGCCATTTCCAACGACGAGACCGGCATTTCCGAAGACCCGGACGTGCGTTTCGAGGTCGCCCGCAAGATCGTCAACCGCGCCGCCGATTTCGGCATCAAGCCGGAAGATATCGTGGTCGATCCCCTGGTCATGCCGATCGGCGCCATGGGCACGGCCGGCCAGCAGGTGTTCCGCCTGGTGCGGCGCCTGCGCGAGGAGCTCAAGGTCAACACCACCTGCGGGGCCTCCAACGTCTCCTTCGGCATGCCCAACCGGCGGGCGCTGACCGGCTATTTCCTCGCCATGGCGGCCAGCCACGGCATGACGTCGGCCATCATGAACCCGCTGCACGACGAGGACATGCACGCCATCTACGGAGCGAACGTGCTGAACGGCACCGACCGCCACTGCAAATTCTGGACGAACAGGTTCCGGGAAATGACGGCGGCCCCCTCGAAGGCGGCACAGGCGGCGGGAGAAATCTCGTCGAATGCCGAGATCGAAGCGCGGCGGAAGGCAAGAGAAGAGAGACGGCGGAGAAGCTGAAAGTGCGAATGGCGAATGGCGAGTGGCGCATGGTTAGCAAGGCCCTTTTCCCCATTCGCCATTCGCCATTCGCTATTCGCACCTTATAATCTGGCCCCCATGCCCACCACCAACCCCCTCATCGTCTTCACCCCATCCGGCAAGCGCGGGCGCTTTCCCCTTGGCACGCCGGTGCTCACCGCGGCGCGGCAACTCGGTGTCGATATTGACAGCGTCTGCGGCGGACGCGCCATCTGCGGGCGCTGCCAGATCATCGTGGGCGACGGAGAATTCGCCAAGCACGGCATCGTGTCGCGGGCCGATCATGTCTCGGCATTTTCCAAAACGGAAGAACGCTACGACCGGCTGCGCGGCCTTCCCTCCGGCCGCAGGCTCTCGTGCCAGACGCAGATCAAGGGCGATCTCGTCATCGACGTGCCGCCCGAATCGCAGGTCCACAAACAGGTTGTGCGCAAGGAGGCCGACACCCGGGCCATCGAACTCGATCCGGTCACCAGGTTGTGCTTCATTGAGGTTGAAGAACCCGACATGCACAAGCCCTCGTCCGACCTGGAGCGGGTGTACAAAGCCCTCAAAGATCAATGGGATATCGATCAACTCTCATGCGATCTGTCAATCATCGCGAACCTCCAGAAAACGCTGCGCAAGGGCGAGTGGAAAATCACCGCGGCAATCTATTCTCGGGCTCCCGGCGGGGGAAATCGCCTCGCCGCCATCTGGCCCGGCTTCCATGACAGGCTGTTCGGCATCGCTATCGATGTCGGCTCGACCACCATCGCCGCGCATCTCACCAATCTCTCGACCGGCGAGGTCGCGGCCTCCGCCGGCCTGATGAACCCGCAGATTCGCTTCGGCGAGGACCTGATGAGCCGCGTCTCCTATGTGATGATGAATCCGGGCGGCGACAGGGAGATGACGACGGCGGTACGGGACGCGCTCAACACGCTCGCCGTCAATGTCGCCCAGCAGGCGGGGATTGAGCTCACCGACATCCTGGAAGTGGTCCTCGTCGGCAATCCGGTCATGCACCACCTGTTTCTCGGCATCGATCCGACCGAGCTTGGTGGTGCCCCCTTCGCGCTGGCCACCGGCCTGGCGCTCACCCTTCCCGCCCGCGAACTTGATATAAGGCTCAATCCCGGCGCCTGGTGCTATGTGCTGCCCTGCATCGCGGGCCATGTGGGTGCCGACACAGCGGGCATGGTGCTGTCGGAAGCACCACATGAACAGGACGAGATCATGCTGGCGGTCGATGTCGGCACCAATGCCGAGATCGTGCTGGGCTCCAGGCAACGGCTGCTCGCCTGTTCGTCCCCCACCGGTCCCGCCTTCGAGGGTGCCCAGATTTCCTCCGGCCAGCGCGCCGCACCCGGCGCCATCGAGCGCATCCGCATCGATCCCCAAACGCTCGAGCCCCGCTACAGAGTGATCGGCTGCGATCTGTGGTCGGACGAGCCGGGTTTCGAGGAGGCCGTGGCGGCAACGGGCGTCACCGGCATATGCGGCTCCGGCATCATCGAGGTGGTGGCGGAGATGTATCTCGCCGGCATCATCAACCAGGACGGGCTGGCCGATGGCGCGCTGGCCGCCAGGTCGCCCCGCATCGAGGCCTACAAGCGCACCTTCAACTATGTGGTGCGCGACGGCAGCCCCCGGATCATGGTGACCCAGAACGACGTCCGCGCCATCCAGCTCGCCAAGGCGGCCCTCTATGCGGGCGTCCGCCTGCTGATGGACAGACTCGGCATCGAGACCATCGGCAAGATCAGGCTGGCCGGCGCCTTCGGCAGCCATATCGACGTCAAATACGCCATGATCCTCGGCCTCATCCCCGATTGCGATCTCAACTTCGTGCAGTCGGCCGGAAACGCGGCGGGCACCGGCGCCCGCATAGCACTCCTCAACGCCGCCGCCCGCGACGAGATCGAAGCGGTGGTGCGGCGCATTGAGAAGATCGAAACGGCAGTCGAGCCCAAGTTCCAGCAACACTTCGTCGAAGCCATGGCGTTTCCCCACAAGACAGCGCGGTTTCCCAATCTGGAAAAACTGGTGAAGCTGCCAGAACCGCGGGAAGCGCAGTTGCCGGAAGATGGGGGTGGCGAGAGGCGGCGGAGACGGCGTGGCTAAAGCATGTTTCCATCTGTCCTAATTCGTCATCCCGGCCACGCGAAACTGTCCGCATCAACGCGTTTCCTGCGAAGGCATTCGTGGTAGTCTCCGCCCCATGACCGTGGTCAACCTCAAACCGTCCGACGAGTTCGCCTTCACTGCGGGCCAGGGCTCCGTTTTGCTGATTGCCTGCGGGGCACTGGCGCGTGAGATCGTGGACTTGATCGAGCGCAACCGCTGGGCCCATTTCGATGTTCAGTGCCTCCCCGCCAAATGGCACAACACGCCGGAGAAGATCGTTCCCGGCGTCGCCGAGAAAATCCGGGGAGGCCGCGGACGCTACACGTCGATCTTCGTGCTCTACGGCGATTGCGGCACCGGCGGCATGTTGGACAAACTGCTGGCCGAAGAAGGTATCGAGCGCATCGACGGCCCGCACTGCTATGCGTTCTATTCGGGAAACGACGCCTTCGCGGCGCGCGCCGATGACGACATCACCAGCTTCTTCCTCACCGATTATCTGGCGCGCCATTTTGACAAGCTGATCTGGGCGGGGCTTGGCATGGACCGCCATCCCGAGCTTCTGCCGATGTATTTCGGCAATTATAAAAAGATCGTCTATCTGGCGCAAACCCGCGACGAGGATCTGGCGAAGAAGGCGATGGCGGCGGCCAAGAGACTGGGGCTGGACTATGAATACCGGTTCACCGGTTATGGCGAGTTGGAGCGGGATATGGGGAAATTGAATTCCGCGTAAATCTTCAAATTCTCATCATGCCCGCGCTCGACGCGGGCATCGCCACAGTGGCAGAAGATGACCGGGTCGCGCCCAGTCATGATGAGATCTTGGCATTTTACTGCCCCCGCCGATATTCCCCGCCGGCAATCACATAATAGTCTCCGGCGTCGTCGCAGAAAATATGGCCCGCGAGTTTGACACCGGTCGCGCCATCGACCGATCCCGCCGTGATCGAGGTGTAATCGCGCCCGTCGCCCTTCCAGAACAGCACCGAGCCGCATTCGCCGCAGAAGCCGCGCTTTGCCTTGTCGCTGGAGCGATACCATTTGAGGCCGCGGTCCTCGACGATTCTGAAATCGCTGTCCGCAGCCGCCGTCGAAGACATGTAACTGCCCGTCTGCTTCCTGCACTGGATGCAATGGCAGGCGATCACGTCGCGCAATGGTCCGTGTACCTCATATTTCACCGCCCCGCACAGGCACGATCCGGTCTTCATCCTGCAAACTCCTTCGCCAGCGCCCGGATATGCTCCGGCCCAATGCCGCAGCAGCCGCCGAAAATCGACGCGCCCTGGGCTTTCCACGCCCTCGACCGCCTAACCAAATCGGCCGGCTCGATGATATCGATGAACTGCCAGTCGGGCATGGTGAAATAGCCGCTCTCGGGATAGACGCCGAGCGGCCCGTCCCAGTGCCGCCGCACAATATCAAGCGCTTCTCCGGTGTCATTGGGCGAAGTGTGCATGACGGTGATGACGGCGGGGCCCGTGGCAACGAGGCGCTTCACCACATCCTCAAACCGCCAGTCTGCCCTGCCCCAGCCTTGCAGTTCGCCCGTGCTTCCCCGCTCGGCCGAGAGCCCGGCCCACACCGGAAGGCCCGTGGCGATGGCCGCCTCCGTCGCCCACACCGCGTAGTCGCCATCGCGCAGCATTTCCATGGCGAGCAGGTCGACGCCCGCATCCGCCAGGTTCTGCGCTTTCCGTTGAAACAGGCGGCGGGCTTCGGCTTCGGGCCAGTCGCGCGTGAGGTTGTTGCGGTCCGATCCCTCGACCAGTGGCCGCATGGTGGAGACCGATCCTGCTACCGCCGCCGTCGAGCCCTCCGCCGCTTTCCGCGCGATCGCCACTGCGGCTCTGTCGATCACCGCGACATCCCCGTCGCGCGCCAGCGCGTTGAACAGCAGCGGGCTCGTGGCAAAGGTATTGGCGATAATAACCTCGGCACCGGCCGCGATATAGTCGCGGTGCACCGCTTCGACGATGGCGGGATGGGTCAGGTTTACTTCGGCGCACCAGGTGGCGCCGTCCATGGGTGCGCCGCGCTTCTGGATATCGGTGCCGGTACCGCCATCGATGATGACCGCCTCGCCCCGCTCGAGCTTTCGCGCAATTTGCTGGTACACTTATGCCCCCGTCATGTGTCGCGCGGCCAGAAAAGCCCGCATGTGAAACCGCGCCTGCTCGGGCGCATAGGCATAGGCTTGTCCCACGGGACAGGCGCGCCGTGCAAGGCAGCCGCCCTCCATGCAAGCGGCGCCATCCTCGCTTGACAGGTAGGAGGCGCATACAGGCACGTCATAGACCGTTCCGGTAAACGCCTTGACCGGGCAGGCGCCCAGACACGGCTTGGCCTCACAGGCATCGCAAGGGTGGGAACCTGGGTGGTTTCGCGGCAGATCGAAGGCTACGGGAAACAGCAGCGCCGCGCGGTAGGCATGCCACAGCCCATAGGCGGGATGGATGTTGAGGCCAAGCGGTGACACATGTCCTCCCCCGCCCCGTCTCGCCCAGGTCAGGATCGGCGGGAACGGCCGGTCAAACGGGTAGATCGCGCGCGCGTCGAAATCGCCGGCAAGCTCGTCCACCACCGCCCTGGTCCATTGATCGAGGCTGCGCGCGTTTCGCTCGCGCGCGAATCTCCGGAACATGTCGGGCCCGGCATTGCCGATCAGAATGACGAACCGCGCGTCCACCGGAACTCCATCATCCGGCCCCGGCTCGAACCAGCCCAGCGGCATGAAGCTGGCGCGCCGGATGGCACCCAGCACCGGATGCTCCATCTACTTCATCCAGCGCGGATCGCCTGGTTCCATCATGGCGCGGTCAAGCTTGATGTCGTGGTTCAAACGCAACACATCGTCGATCTCGCGCGGCAGGTATTGGGGATAATAGGTCGACAGGATTTCGCGCTTTTTCGCCGCCGCACGCTCGATCAGGTCGGGCTTGCCCGCCTCGAGCCATTCCTTGGGGCTCATGCGGTTGGCGAC
>JANLYR010000393.1:0-5710 GCA_031365765.1 Hyphomicrobiales bacterium
AGTGATGAGTGGCCAAACCAGCAGGCTTCCCTTTTGCGAGGTGTTTGCGACGTTCTGTGCCGCCAGCGCCGATCCAGCGCTGAGCGCGAGTGCCATTCCGCCACCCAAAATAAGGGTGTGGAACAATGTTTTTGTAAACGATTTCATTTGTCTCTCTCCTGTTACCCATATTTTTCTACTGCACGACACGAAAACGCATTTCGCGGCGAGCACTTACGATTTGAGTTTAAATTGTGACAAAACTTTGACAATTCGGACGAATTAAGATGAAATTAAGGTAACAAAACGGTGAATTAAGGCGGTTAAATTTAGCGAAGGGAAATGGGGAGAGCGAAACAGGCCCCCACGACAGGAGAACGTGGAGGCCTGCCCGACTGTCACATCCGGAATCAAAACACGCCACCTATCCCGGCGACGGTGACGGTAAGCCTGCAGAGTTAATATTAGGTAGATGGCCCCGCCTTAACATAATGGAGTTGAGGCCTCCCCTTAGCCACAATTTCTCCTACAAATGCCACAAGGCAAAGGAAAGTATATCACGAAAGGTACCGTAGGGGTTGATAAATTCTTATAAGTTTGTGTTCCTGTCCCAGGCTGGATTGCCTAATGCTCACGGTCCCCGCTCGCATTTCAAACTTTTGGTCACTTTCAAAGCGACGGCGAATACAAATCGAGCCAGCGGCTTGAGGGTTCGGAGGAGAGAAAAATGAACTGTTTAGGCGTCAAGTCAATCGTCTCAACCGTACTAGCGGTTTTATGTGTCCTAACGATTTCCGTCACTGTGGCGGCATCGGGCACAATTTCCCAATTCCCCGCAAGTGCGAGCGCCGGTTCGCCCGCTGCAGCGGCAGAAAGAGCAGTCACGCCCACCGCGTTTGAAGCCGCGACCTTGAAGCTGATCAACGCCTATCGCACGCAACGGGGATTGCGCGCACTTGTCGTTCACCAAAAGCTCTATCTTCTCAGCCAGCAGCACAGCCGCTACATGTTCGCCACGCACCGGCTCGGTCATGACGGTTTTTACAACCGCTACCTGCTCTCCGGTTTTGGCACTTGCGTGGAGAACGTCGCTTGGAACTACCAGACCCCCGCCGTGCTGGTGGGCGGTTGGAAGTCATCGCCGGGCCACAACGCAAACTTGCTCAACAGCCGGATCCGCTACGCTGGCATGACCCGGGTGGGGGCCTACGCGACCTTCTTCGCCTGCGGCTGAGCCCGCGCGAATTCTTCTCAGCGCTGCTGGCTTGTCATCGCGACCGTATCCAGCTTGCCAAGGAAATCCGCCTTACCAAGGGGAACGCCGTTGTGCCGCAAGATGGCGTAGGCAATTGCCATGTGGAAATGCAAATTCGGCATGGCCACGGCCGCGGCATAGTCTGCGGCCGTCATGCCCTGGGCTTCATCGTAGAACAGCGGCACGATTTTCGCTTTCTGCTCGCCCATCCCCGACGCCGGAATTGCATGAAGATAGTCCGCCGCGGTGTAGAGGCTCTGGCGCAACTCTGGCCATGTCGACTCGTCGTAACCCACATGGGGCGCAGGCGCATCGGAAACGTGTCGCGCGAAATCGACCGCGATGTAGCTGACATACTGGATCTGCTGCAGCAGATTGTACATGTCGGGGTGAAGGCGCGACTGCAGATACACCTCCAGTCCGACATTGTTTTTCGCCGCATGACGTTCGGCCTTGTCCATGATCTGCGCCATGTTTCGGAGCGAGGTCTCGATCGCGCCGATGGTCAGCCCGTGAATCGGATTGTTTGTGTGTGTTTCTGCCATGTCAGTCCCCTCCCCGCTTGTAGCGTCGTTCGCAAAGTTGGCGACCCCGGCGTGGCTCGAACACGCAACATCCAACTTAGAAGGCTGGTGCTCTATCCAGTTGAGCTACGGGGCCACGAATAGTCAGGTTACGGTTCGAAAAACTGATTCCATATTAGCATTACGTTTTGCCTTGCCCGGCCGCCGCCGCGCCGCCTGGCTCAATGGGTCCAGTTATCGCTCCGTCCCCACTTGAAATTGTCGGAATAGGACTTGCGGATGATCCGCTCTTTCGTCTCGGGATAGACGGTGTAGGCCAGGCCTTCGCGCACCGCATAGGCGATCGCCTCCTCGCTCGTGGGAAACACCAGGCGAAGCTGCTGCTTGGTGTCGGCCGACGAGGTCCAGCCCATCAGCGGATCGGCTTCACGCCGCTGCTCCGGCTCGAATTCGAGCAGCCATTCCTCGGTGTTGCCGCGGCCCGATTGCATGGCGTTGCGGGCGGGCCGGTAAATCCTGACGGGCATCGTCTTGCTCCAAAATTGCCGCATGATGGTCGGGGTGGCCAGATTCGAACTGACGACCCCCTGCGCCCAAGGCAGGTGCGCTACCAGACTGCGCTACACCCCGACTGTCATGGGCCTCGTCCTTATCCGATAAGGGCGGAGGCGGGCAAGGCCGGCCTTATTCGCCAGGTCCGAACATCGGATGGCGGACCTTGTCGCCGGGTTTCAGCCCGATCCGCTTTGCCGTTCCTGCCGGAACCTCGAGAACGCCCAGCACCGCCTCCTCGACACTGATCACGTCGAGCGATTGCGGCACCGTGTCGGTGGCGAATCCCGCAACCGTGCCGTCCTTCCTGATGAACAGCATGTCGAGCGGAATATAAGTGTCCTTCATCCACATCGCGACCGGCCGGGGCTCGCCGAAATTGAACAGCATGGCCCGGTCGGCATCAAGGCTCCGCCGGAACATCAGGCCGCGCTCGCGCAGCGCCGCGGTGTCGGCGATTTCAGCCTGGAACTGGGTGGCGCCCGACGCCGTTTGGACCACCACCGTCTCGGTGCGGGGCAAAGTTTCCTTGGCCGCCGCGGAGAAGGCCAGGAAACAAAAAAACAAACTGGAAATTATAGTGCGCATGCAGATTGTTTTACCGCCAATTGCAGCGGAACGATGATTCAATTGGTGTGCGCCGGTCCACCTTCGAGCGACAGCCGGACCTCGGCCGCCATATGGCCCTTGGGTCCATCGCCGAAGCGCACAAAGACCCACGAATCGGGCTCGAGTTCGGCGATCCCGGTTTTGCGCAGCGTTTCCATGTGGACGAAAATATCGGCCTTGCCTTCGCCCTCCGAGACAAAGCCGAAGCCCCGCGCCCGGTTGAACCACTTGACCTTGGCCCGCACCCATCCGCTCGACGCCGCGACACTGCTATGAGCCCGGCTTTTGCGCTCGACCGGATGGATCGCCGTTGACAGATCGACCGCCAGCACCTTGAGGCACTGATAGCCCTTTTGCCGCGCCACCGCCTCGCAGGTGATGCGCGTGCCTTCCAGCGGCACGTCAAATCCATCGCGCTTGAGGCAGGAAAGATGGACCAGGATGTCTTCCATGCCGTTGTCTGGAATGATGAAGCCGTAGCCCCGCCCCACATCGAACCATTTGACGAGGCCACTGACCTCGATGATCCGGACATTCGGCTCGTGTTCGCGAAGAACCTCGCCAGCCTCACCCTTGCGGGTGTCACTCACCACCATACCTGACCTACCCCAGGCGCGTCGATTTGCCTCGACTTCCCCCGCCCGCTTACAAGATGATCAAATTGTCATCATTTGTACAGCGCAATGCACAGCGTCATGTGTGGATAGCGCGGAAAGAATCATCCGGAATGCCATCAGCGCGCGCCCGAAATCGCGAAATCGTAAATGTATTCAGATTTTTGCGGGGATAGCGCCAGGGAGAGCAATGCGGGACCACAAATTTTCCCAACACCCGGCGGTTGGTCCTCGCGGCCGTTCGTCAGCACACTGATTCGCGGATTTCTGTCACCACGGCCCGCAGCACGGGGCCGGCCTCGCCGTTGATGACAAGATCGGCCAGGCCATCGAGGCCCGTCGGCTCGCGGTTGATGATGACCAGGGTCGAGCGATTCTGTTTTGCCAGCACCGGCAGGCCGGCGGCAGGCAGCACCTGCAATGAAGACCCGATGGCGAGGAACAGATCGGCATCGAGGGTCGCAGCTTTCGCATCCGCCATTTTCTGTTCCGGCATCGGCTGGCCGAAGGAAATCGTCGCGGGCTTCACCACGCCGCCGCACGAGACGCAAGTTGGGGGCCGCCCGCTCGCGGCGATCTGAGCCTCGGCCCAGTCGAATTCATGACGGAGACCGCAATCCAGGCACCCCGCATAGGTGCCGTTGCCGTGCAGCTCGATGACGCGGTCTTGCGCCACGCCCGAGCGCCGGTGAAGATCGTCGATATTCTGGGTGATGACATGACTGACATGACCAAGTGCCATCAGTTCCGCGATGGCGCGATGGCCGGAGCCCGGCTCGGCATGGCCGACCTCCGCCCTGATCGAGAACATGCGCCGCCAGGCCTCGAGCCGCTTGTCTTCGGAGTTCAGGAAGGCACTGAATGCGATCGGTTTGTGCCTGGTCCAGAAGCCGCCGGGCGAACGGAAATCGGGAATGCCGCATTCGGTGGAGAGGCCGGCCCCGGTGAACGCCACGGCCCGGCGTGAGCGCTTTACCAGCGCGGCCAGTTCTTCTATGTGTTCGTTCAGCAAAAGGATTGATCCATGAAATATCTCCACACCATGATACGCGTCACCGACCTTGACCAGTCCCTCGACTTTTTCGTGAACAAGCTGGGCTTCGTCGAACAGCGCCGCCATGTCAACGACAAGGGCCGCTTCACGCTGGTCTTCGTCGCCGCACCCGAAAGCCCCGACGCACCCGTGGAGCTCACCTACAACTGGGATCCCGAAACATACTCGGGCGGGCGCAATTTCGGCCATCTGGCAATCGAGGTTGAAAATATCTACGATTATTGCGCCAAGCTGCAGAGACAGGGCATCGTCATCAACCGGCCGCCGCGCGACGGCCGCATGGCCTTCATCCGCACCCCCGACGGCATCTCGATTGAACTGCTGCAGAAGGATGATGCGCTGCCGCTGCAGGAGCCATGGACCAGCATGCAGAATACCGGGAGCTGGTAGGGCTCACGGCATCAGCTGGCCGCCATTGACCTCGATCACCTGGCCCGTGATGTAGCCCGAGGCTTTATCGCTGGCGAGATAGAGGAAGGTTCCGGCGCAGTCTTCCGCCAATCCGAGGCGCTGCATGGGAATCGTTTTGCGCGCCGCCTCGCGCTTGGCCTCATCCGAGAAGCGGTCGTGGAATGACGTGTGGATTGTGCCCGGCGATACGCAGTTGACGCGAATGCCATGCGCCACCAGTTCCTTGGCGATCGACTTCGAGAAAGCGGAGACAAAGCCCTTGGCGCCCGAATAGACGGCCGAGCCCGCACTGCCGCCACCCCGGGCCGAGATCGATGTCACATTGACGATCGAGCCGGACTTCTGCGCGCGCATGATCTCGGCCCCCAGCCGGCAGCAATGGATGAGCTGGCGGCAATTGAGATCGAACACCAGGTCGATGAACGGGTCGTCGACTTCGGCCAGCACCGTGCGCGCCACGAGGCTGCCCGCATTGTTGATGAGAACATCGATGCGGCCCAGTTGCGTCACCGCTGCCCGCATCAGCGCATCGGGCGCACCTTCCGCCGTGAGATCGATCTGCAGCGTGGCGATACCGGCCGCCTCCATTACTTTCGCCTCCGCCACGCCGCCCAGATACTGCGCTAGCACGCGCGCACCGGCAGCCGCGAACGCCTTGGACGCGGCTCCGCCGATCCCCGTGACGCCTCCCGTCACCACCACCGTCTTGCCT
>JANLYR010000411.1:0-1773 GCA_031365765.1 Hyphomicrobiales bacterium
CCTTCTCCCTATGGGAGAAGGGATTCAGCCGCACTCGCCGTCAAATGTCTACAAACCCTTGTGCACACTCTGCCACAGATCGCACAACCGTTGGAAGCGGCTCGCCATATCGACCACCGCCGCATCGTCGGTCAACTCGCCGGCCAGCCAAGCTTGCGCCACCTCGCCGAATAGCGTGCGCCCAACCGCAAAGCCCTTCACCATCGGCACGCCCGCCGCGAGCTTGAAGGCCTTCGCCAACTCCGCTTCCGGCGCATCCAGCCCAAGCATGACAATGCCGCGGCAGAACTCATCGTTCTTCTCAATCACGCCAGCGACGTTCGCCCACGCCGCCACCGACGTCTGCGGCTCCAGCTTCCACCAATCTGGCTTGATGCCGAGCGCGTAGAGCTCGGTCATCGCCCGCGCGATGGTATCGTCCTTGAGCGGCCCATTCTTGCCGGCGATGATTTCTATCAACAGCTCGCGGCCCACCCGGCGCGAGGCGTCGAACAGCCCGCGCAAGGTCGCCTGCTGATCCTTCTTCATCTCCACCGGATCTTCGGGGTGATAGAAGCTCAGCGCCTTGATGGTATGCGTTACCGGCCAATCGACCAGCTGCGAGCCGATGTCGTTGGAGAATTCGAAGCGCAACGGGCGCGATCCCGGCAGCTCCACGGGGCGGCCGATCCAGAATTTTTCCTTCGCGGCTGCAAAGAACGCTTCGCGCCCGTACTTCTCATCCAGTAACATACCGTAGCCGGATTTTCCGCCCGCGACTTTTGCGGCGGCCTGTACCGCCAATACCTTCAGCTTGGAAATTTTCTCACGCGGCGCCCCTGCCTTATCGGCCATCGCCTCCAGCTGCGAGCGGTGATCGATGGCGAAGGCCATCATGGTCTCGGCCTGCGGGCGGCGCGTGGTGGCCCAGTGTACGTGATTGATGGCCTCGTCCTTGCGCAGTGCGTGATGCGTGCTGCCCTCGGCGAGAAATTTCTGCAGCTCCGTCCACGTCGCATATTCCGGCGAGCAGAGCAGCCGCGACACCGCGAACGCCCCGCAGGCGTTGGCATAGGTCGCCGAGGTCTGGGACGGTTCTCCGCGCAGCCAGCCACGCAAAAACCCGGCCATAAAACCGTCGCCCGCGCCCAGCACATTATAGACTTCGATCGGAAAGCCTTTTCCGATGATGCCGTCGTCGATGGTCTTGGGGATCGGCCCCTCGAACACCACGCAGCCCATCGGCCCGCGCTTGAGCACGATGGTCGCCGCCGATACCGCGCGGATCGCCAGCAACGCTTCGTACACGTCCTCTTTGCCCGAGGCGGCGCGGATTTCCTCTTCGGTGCCAACGATCAGATCGCAATCGGGCAGGATGGCCGACAGATGCGTCGACACCCGCTCCGACGCGATGTAGCGCTCTTCGCCCGCCGCGTGGCCGGCTAGCCCCCACAGGTTGGGCCGGTAGTCGATATCGAACGCGATCTTTCCGCCGTTGGCCTTAGCGATGCGCATGGCCTTTTTCTGCGCCGCCGCCGTGCTGGCCGTGGAAAAATGCGTGCCCGTGACGCAGATCGCCCCGGCGGATTTGATAAAGTCCTCGCTGACATCATCCTCCGTCAACGCCATATCGGCGCAATTCTCGCGGTAGAAGATGAGCGGAAACGTCTTCTCGTTCTCCACCGATAAAAGAACGAGCGCGGTCAGCCGCTCCTTGTCCACTTTTATACCGGTGATGGAGACGCCCTCGCGCCCCATCTGCTCCAGCACGAACCGCCCCATCTGCTCGTCGCC
>JANLYR010000447.1:0-3361 GCA_031365765.1 Hyphomicrobiales bacterium
GTGTGGGCGCCGCGGCGACAAAGCGGTCGGAACCGGTATCGGCGGGCATGGCGCTATCGTCCGCCGGTTCGCTGACCTCGATCGCGTAGCTCACCGTAACCGTCTCAGTCACCACCTGCGCAACCGCCGGCGCTCCGATCAGAGCGGTGAGAGCCAGGGTAAGGGCGGCAAAACGGTGCATGCGGCCTCTTTCGGCCCCAACGCCTTACCGGCTTGCCAATGCCAAGGGTTAAGATCGCCTTTCCCATAAGCGCAACCAGACCGGT
Organism: Hyphomicrobiales bacterium; assembly: GCA_031365765.1. Lineage (GTDB taxonomy): Bacteria > Pseudomonadota > Alphaproteobacteria > Rhizobiales > Aestuariivirgaceae > Aestuariivirga. The sequence continues at coordinate 267 of JANLYR010000447.1, forward strand.
GCTATTGGCTCGACAGGCCGACAAAGCTGCGCCATCACGCAAGTATTACGCAGTAACACTGGGGGGCATTACTTGGTCGCGCTGGTTCAGACCGTCGCCTATTTGGGGTTGGAGGCGCGCGGCGTCGATGTGCAGTGCCAGATCGCGCCCGGCCTGCCGCGTTTCAACGTGGTCGGCCTGCCCGACAAGGCGGTCAAGGAAAGCCAGGAACGAGTCCACGCCGCGCTTTCGGCAATGGGGCTGTCACTCCCGCCCAAACGGATCACGATCAACTTGTCCCCGGCCGATCTGCCCAAGGAAGGCTCGCACTACGATTTGCCGATCGCGCTGGCTTTGCTTGCGGCGATGGGGGTTACCGATGCCGAGCAGCTGCATGACTTTATCGCGGTGGGCGAACTGGCGCTCGACGGGCGGATCATCGCCAGCCCCGGCGTGCTGCTCGCCGCGCTCCATGCCAGCGGGCAGGACAAGGGGCTGATCTGCCCAGCTGCACTAGGGAGCGAGGCGCGCTGGGCGAGCGGCATCCCGATCCTCGCCGCGCCCAATCTGGTCAGTCTGCTCAACCACCTCAAGGGCACCCAGCAACTGCCCGAACCCGTGCCCGGCGTGGCCGAGGAGCCGGGCTTCGGGCCAGACCTGAAACAGGTTAAAGGCCAGGAAAGCGCAAAACGCGCGCTCGAAATCGCCGCGGCGGGGGGCCACAACCTGCTGATGATCGGGCCGCCGGGCGCTGGCAAGTCGCTGCTGGCGAGCTGCCTGCCCGGCATCCTGCCGCGACTGACTTCGGCCGAGGCGCTTGAAACTTCGATGGTGTCATCAGTGGCGGGAACGCTGATCGAAGGGCGGATCAGCCAGGTCCGCCCGTTCCGCACCCCGCACCATTCGGCCTCGATGGCGGCGCTGACCGGGGGCGGCCTGCGGGTGCGCCCGGGTGAGGTCAGCCTCGCGCATCTGGGAGTGCTGTTCCTCGACGAGCTGCCCGAGTTTCAACGCGCGGTGCTCGATTCGCTGCGCCAGCCGCTCGAAACCGGGGTGGTCGATGTCGCGCGGGCCAATGCCCATGTAACCTTTCCTGCAAGAGTGCAGCTGGTCGCGGCGATGAACCCGTGCCGCTGCGGGCATCTCGGCGATCCCGCGCTGGCCTGCAGCCGCGCGCCAAAGTGCGCGGCGGACTATCAGGGCAAGGTCTCAGGGCCTTTGCTCGACCGGATCGATCTCCACGTCGACGTCGACCCGGTCAGCGCCGCCGACCTCGGCCTGCCGCCCCCCGCCGAAGGCAGCGCCGAAGTCGCCGCGCGGGTCGCCGCCGCGCGCGCGGTCCAGACCGCGCGGCTCGCGGGCACCAAGATGCGTAGCAATGCCGACCTGACCGGCGACCTGCTCGAACTCCACGCCACCCCGGACGAGCCCGGCCGCAAGCTCCTGCTGCAAGCCGCCGAAGCGATGCGCCTCTCCGCGCGCGGCTACACCCGGATGCTCCGCGTAGCGCGGACGATTGCGGATATGTCGGGGAGTGAAGGGATCGGGCGTATTCACGTGGCTGAGGCGCTCAGCTATCGTCGGGTCGCGCCTAGGGCGTAGGAGAATGTAAGATGGAGTTGTTAAACCTCTTTCACCTCGACAAAGACTATCCAAAAACATTCGCCGATCTCGGTCCAGCACAGTTTGTACAAATAAATACTAAGCCAGTTGTGTTGCGCTGCCCTCATTGCGGGTCAGTAGGGACATTTTTTGGGCAGAGTCCGTCAGTTGGGTACCAATTTACGATCGATTTCTCTGGGCAGAATTACACTCTCAATTTGGCATTTGGATCTCGTCTTTGTCCAAGCCCAAGCTGCTCGAGGCCCGTCTTCATTGTCGAGCAAAACGGGCGAGTAGCGTATTCTGCGCCACCTCAAGCGTTGGATTTTGACTCTTCGAATGTGCCGGCGAAGATTTCCGAATCGCTGAAAGAAGCGATCCTATGCCACGCCGTTGGCTGCTTTCGGGCCTCGGCGCTTTTGATCAGGCGGACACTCGAAGAAATCTGTCAGGACAAAAATGTCTCGGGGGAGAATCTCAAAAAGCGCATCGAATCTCTTTCGAGCACTATAATTGTTCCGGGCGCGCTCGTCGAAGCAATGGATCAACTGAGAATTCTCGGTAATGATGCGGCTCATGTTGAAGCGAAGACTTATGATTCAATTGGAAAGACTGAAATAGAGATCGGAATAATATTGAGCAAGGAGCTAATAAAAGCAACATATCAACTCGATGAGCTGGTTGCTCAGCTTAAGAAGCTTGGTGTTTCGGCTACTTAGCCCCTACCGCAACGCACTCAACTGCGGCCTAACCTCTTCCGGCCCATCCTCAACCACCGCCTTCCCCACATCGGCGACATCGCGCCATTGCAGGTCCATCGGGCCGAGCAGGCGGCCGTCGTGCGCGTGGATGCCGATCGGGGCGATCGGCTGGCCATCGCGTTCGTCGCACAGCACCGGGTTGCTTGGGATGCCTTCGCCGTATTTTTCGCCCCACTGGCGCAGCGCGAGCATTGCAGGGAGCAGGTCGAGGCCCTTGGCGGTGAGGCGGTATTCGATCTTGCGGCGGTCTTCGGGCAGCGCCTCGCGCCGCATGATACCGTGTTCGACCAGCCGTGCGAGGCGATTCGACAGGATGTTTCGCGCGATGCCGAGCGTGCCGAGGAACTCTTCGAAGTGGTGCAGGCCGTTGAAGCCGGCGCGCAGGATCATGAAAGACCAGCGTTCACCCATCACTTCCAGAGCTGCGGGAAGCCCGCAATTCTGCATGTCGTTCAATGGTTCGCGCAGTTTACCCATCGTCGTTCCTCAATCCCGTTTTGCAACCTAACTCAATCTGGCTTCACCGCCGACAAAAAAATCTTTGCTGCGATGCACAGTTTCTAGTTGCAACTGAAAACCAATCACGGTAGGTAGCAATTAGCAACGCAAATCGAGTCGTCCCTCCCAGGCCCCCTTTCGATCCTTGCGCTGCACCACCTGAAGGGGAATACGATCATGAATGCCATTCTTTCCAGCCAGTTTTCGCGCAGCTTCCTCGTCGCCGGTCTGGCTTTTGCCGGCACGCTGCTGAGC
>JANLYR010000464.1:0-1609 GCA_031365765.1 Hyphomicrobiales bacterium
GTTCAAAACCGACACCGAAGGCGCCGACCAGCTCATGGAAAAGGCCGGCTTGAACCGCGGAACAGGTAAATTCACGGCGGGATCGGTACTGGCCGGCGGCACGACGCGTCAACTCATCGACATCTGGTGGCCAGGTCTGGACGACACCGGTGTCAGCGAGAAAATCCGCATTCTCGATCTCGACTACGCGACGATGGTCAGGGAACGGTTGCGGCCTCTGATGCCGCTGGAACCGATCCTCTCCGAACTGCGCGCGATGAACATGCGCCTGGGCGTTGCCACGAATGACAGCCTGATCTCCGCCAGAAATCACATGGCGCAGGCCGGAATCATTGAATTTTTCGAGGAAATCATCGCCGCCGATACCGTGGCCGCGCCAAAACCCTCCGGCAACATGGTCCAGCGCTTCGCAGAGGCCACCGGGCTGCCCCCTGCTGCCATCGCAATGGTCGGCGACAACTATCACGACATGGAAGAAGCCCGTAATGGCGGTGCCGGCCTGGCGATCGCTGTGCTGAGCGGCAACGCCGCCCATGCCGACATTGCCCATCTTGCCGACCACACAATCCCAAGCATTGCCGAGCTGCCCGCTTTGCTGCGAAGGCTCGCCGCCGATGTTCTATGACGCCATCCGCAATGACCACGGCTTCCCTAACGACCCCTTCAAGGCACTGGTTGCGCCACGGCCCATCGGATGGATTTCCACGCTCTCCCTCGACGGCATCGCCAATCTCGCGCCCTACAGCTATTTCAACGCGGTAGCGGAAAACCCGCATTACCTGGTCTTTGGATCGGGCGCGGGGAAGGACACCATCCGCAATATCGAAGAAACGCGGGAATTCGCGGTCAATCTTGCAACATTCGACCTTCGCGAGCAGATGAACGCCACCTCGGCCCAGCTGCCCCCACATGCCGATGAGTTTGAGCACGCCGCCCTCACCAAGGCGCCCTGCCGCATGATCCGTCCGCCACGCGTAGGCGAAAGTCCCGTAGCCTTCGAATGCCGGTTATTCGCGATCATCGATCTCCCCAATGACGCGGGAAGCGTGGACAATCGCATGGTGATCGGCCGCGTCATTGGCATCCACATCGACGACCGCTTCGTCCACGATGGTCGCGTCGATACAGCCGCAATGCATCCAATTGCTCGGTTGGGGTACAGTGAATATGCGACTGTCGAGGACACCTGGTCGATGCGGCGGCCTTCCTGAGTCGGGCCAAATCCCGCGAAATGCCGCAATTCGGCCTTTCTTTGAAACCCGGTGGAAAACCTTGTCTTTCGCCGCGTTTTCAAGTCTTTGGCCCATGTGCATAACCTGTGGAAAATCGGTTTAACATCTCGTTAACCATGCCAGCGCAGGACTCCAGACGAGGAAATGATCGAATGGCGGGTGCCGTGAAACGCGAAGGAAAAAAGGACATGACGAGCTGTTTGCTTGTCGACGGAAACCCTGCGGAGCGGCAGCGTGTGTTCCAGCTGTTGAACGGTCTGGGCGTCGAGACCGCCCAACGGGAGGGAAAAGACGAAGCGCTCAAATACTGCAATGATAACTCGCCGGACGTGGTGATGATGGCGGCGGGGACCCAGGATTCGCCGCTGAGCGAATTT
>JANLYR010000053.1:0-9200 GCA_031365765.1 Hyphomicrobiales bacterium
GGTGTCGAAGGCGAGCGACGATTTGCCCGATCCTGACAGGCCGGTGAACACGATCAGGCGGTCGCGCGGAAGTTCGAGCGAGATGTTTTTCAGGTTGTGCTCGCGCGCGCCCTGAATCGATATGACTTTCTTGTGTTCGGCCATGGGACTGACTAGATCAAAAAGAGAACAACGGCAAGATGGACCGCGCGGATAGGGGCCATGTAGTGTTGCCATGGGTTGGCGGAAAGGCGAATCTTTTGGGGGCAAAGCACGACGTCTTGCGGGGCACATTCGGCTTCGACAGTTTTCGTTCCGGTCAGGAGGCGATCATCGACAGCCTGCTTGCGGGACGCCATGTGCTGGCGGTGATGCCGACCGGATCGGGCAAGTCGCTGTGCTATCAGGTTCCGGCGCTGGTCAAACGCGGCCTCGCCATCGTCGTGTCGCCGCTGGTGGCGCTGATGAAGGACCAGGTGGCGGCGCTGAAGCTTGCCGGCGTCAAGGCCGAGACAATCAATTCCTCGGCGTCGCGCGAGGAGAATGTCGCCATCTGGCAGCGCGTGGCCAAAGGCGAGGTGCGTATCGTCTATATGGCGCCGGAGCGGCTGATGACCGAGCGCATGATCGCGGCATTGCGCAAGCTCGACATTTCGCTCATCGCGGTGGACGAGGCGCATTGCATTTCCCAGTGGGGCGCGTCGTTCCGCCCCGAATACGAGGCGCTGAAGCAACTGCCGGTGGCCTTTCCCGGCGTGCCCATCGGCGCCTTCACCGCTACGGCGGACGAGCCGGCGCGGCGCGACATTGTGGAGAAGCTTTTCGGTGGTCACGCCGATCAATTCGTGGCGGGCTTCGACCGGCCCAATATAAAGCTTACCGTCGAAGCGAAATCGAACAGCCGGAAGCAGCTCATCGCGTTCATGGACGATCATGCGGGCGAAAGCGGTATCGTTTATGCCCTGTCGCGCAAAAGTGCAGAGGGACTGGCGGCGTTGCTGGTGGGCAATGGCCATCGCGCCGTTGCCTATCATGCGGGGCTGACACCCGAGCAGCGCAACATGGCGCAGGAGCGGTTCATGGCGGAGAAAGGCATCGTGGTGTGCGCCACCATCGCGTTCGGTATGGGAATCGACAAGCCGGATGTGCGGTTTGTCTTCCATGCCGATCTGCCGGGATCGCTCGATGCCTATTATCAGGAGATTGGCCGCGCCGGGCGCGACGGGGAGCCGGCTGAGGCGCATATGGTGTTCGGCCTCGAGGACATTCGCATGCGACGCCGTTTTATCGACGAAGAGCAGGGGGGCGACGAGCGCCGCCGCCGCGAGCACAAGCGCCTGGACGCGCTGGTGGCCTATTGCGAGGCGCCGGGCTGCCGGCGGGAGTGCCTTCTCGGTTACTTCGGCGAAGCCTCGAAGCCTTGCGGACACTGCGATGGCTGTCTCGATCCGAAGCAGACTTTCGAGGGCAGAGCCGAGGCCACGAAAATTCTGGATGCAATCCGTCTCACCGGCGGGCGCTTCGGCACGGCGCACATTGTCGATCTGCTGGAGGGAAAACCCAATGCCCGCGCCCTTCAGTTGCACCACACCGGGCTTGCCGTTTTCGGAACGGGCAAGGATCATGGGCGGGCCGAATGGCAATCGCTCATCCGGCAGCTTGTAGGCGGCGGATTTCTTGCCCTCGATATCGGCGGATTTGGCGGGCTGTCGATTTCACCCAAAGGGCAGGCACTGATCCGGGGCGAAACGGAATTCCGCTACCGGCGCGATCTGATGCGCATCTCGAAGAAGCGCCAACGCGAGATCACCGCAGAGCCCGGCGATGGCTTGCTGCTCCGCCTCAAGGCTCTTCGCCTCAAGCTGGCGCGCGCCCGCGGCGTTGCCGCCTATGTCGTGTTTAGCGACCGCTCGCTTATCGACATAGCGGCGCGGCGGCCTTTGACACGCATGGATTTCGCCAAAGTCCACGGCGTTGGCCAGGCCAAACTGGCGGAATTCGCCGAGACATTCCTGGGCGAAATCGGGGATTTTCTGTCAGAGAGTAAGGCCGCTTAGATTGCTCGCGGCTAATGGGAAGTCGCTTTCCCTAAGGGGCCCCACTCATCGTCAGTTTCGTCCGCATTTCCGATACGGCATTGGCGTGGGCGTCGAAGCCTTCGTAACGGGCGAGGACCTTCGCGTGCCGCGCCAATTCGGGATATCCGCCGCGCGTCACATAGGCGATCGACGTGCGCTTCATGAAATCGAACACCGATAGCGGCGAGAAGGTCTTGGCCCAACCGCTCGTAGGCAACACGTGGTTGGGGCCGACGACGAAATTGCCCAGTGTTGTCGGTGCATGCTCACCCAGCAGGATTTCTCCCGCATGTTTCACCAGGCCCAGGTAGGCGAAGGGCTCTTTCGCCAGGATTTCCAGATGCTCCGGCGCATAATCGTTGATGAAGTCCATGGCCTCGGCCGTGTCGCGCGCCAGGAGGATGCCGCCCCGCGATGAACCGAGGACGGCTTTCGTATAAGAGACGCGCTGCTCGCCCATCGACTTCCAATAACCGGGAATGGCGGCAAGCGCAGCCTCGGCCACGGCGCGGCTGGTGGTGACCAGGAAGGCAGAGGAGTCGGGACCGTGTTCCGCTTCGATCAGCAGATCGAGGCCGGCGAGTCGGCCATCGACACTGTCGTCGGCGAAAACGATGCACTCGCTCGGCCCTGCTGGCGGACCCGTGTCGATTACGTCCGACAGCAGCCGCTTGGCTGCCACGACCCAGGGCGAACCCGGCCCCACGATCTTGGCGTAGCGCGCGATGGTTTCCGTACCATAAGCCACGGCCGCTACGGCCTGGGCACCACCCGCCTTGTAAACTCTCGTGATGCCGGAGGCGCGTGCGGCCACCAAGGTCGCTGTATCAATCAAGCCGCCGGGGCCAGGGGGTGTGACAATGGCAATATGCGCTACGCCCGCAACGTTGGCTGGAATGCAGCTCATCAGCACGGTCGAGGGGAACGAGCCCTTGCCGCGCGGCACATAGCAGGCGACCGAGGGAATGGCGCTGGAGCGATCGCCGGCAAAGACTCCCGGCCGCATTTCCTTGAGCCACATTTCTTCAGGCTTCTGCGCCTCGTGGAATTTCCGGATATTGGCAGCGGCGTAGGCGATCGCATCCCGCACATCGGGCGCCAGGTCTTTTTCAGCCCGGTCGAAATCCTTCTCGGTTGCCGCGATCGCACCGGCCTCCACCGGCGACCTGTCGAATTCACGGGCAAAGTGCGCCAGCGCATTGTCGCCGTCTTTCCGTACTGCCTCAATGACCGGCTTCACCTTGTCGAGATAGGGTGCCAGATCGCTCTCGGTACGCCGCAGAAGCTGCGCCCGCTGCGCCGGCGTGAGATCGGCCAGTACATGGAAGTTAACTGTCGATGGCATCTGAAACTCCGGTGCCGCGGTCAGTTGCCGCTGTGATGGGTGGTCGAGATATAGGCTTCGTCTTCCTGGCCGTTGCGCTCGAATTTCAGGAAGTCGTAATAACCGCAGCGGCCTTCGCCGGGAAACGTCCGGCAGATCGTTGGCCTGGCGTGATAGATCGTGCAGCGCCGTGCCTCGGTATCGAAGAACTGGCAGATCTTGCCGAAATGTTCATCCGCCTTGCGCCGCATCACCCGCTTGTAACCGTGGGCCGCCTTGAAGTATTTTTTCTCGACCGCAGGGAGCGGCGAGTCGAAATGCCTGGCGATCCGCTCAGCGTCGCGGTCGCTGACCTGGACGACCGGGTAAGAGCAGCAATAGCCGGGACATTTCGAGCAGTCGTAAAATTTGCGGGCCATGTTGCGAATCGTATCCTCATCAACGCTGCGACCCGCGTTCACTAGCATGGCTTGAGCGTCTACGCTTCCTTCAAGCTGCGGCGACCACCGAAACTTCCACAACCAATCGGGGATCGGCGAGCCCCGAGACGATAAGCAGCGTTGCCGCAGGCCGGTGGCCCTGGAGCATCCGGTCTCGCGTCTCGCGATAGAGGCCGATGTGGCTGCGCTCGGTGATATAGACATGGGCGTCGACGATATTGCGTTGGTCCATACCAGCGGCCGCCAAAATCGCCAGCACGTTTTCCCAGGCCAGTTCGTGCTGGCGAGCCGGATCATCGACAATCTCGCCCTTGGCGGTCGCTCCGACCTGACCCGCCACGAAGACATAGCGGGCGCCAGGGTCGACGGTGATGCCCTGCGCGTAGTTAGAGAATGGTTTCGGCGCGTCGTTCGTTTCGATGGGATTGAGCATTGGCACCTCCGGGCACGATATCTTATCCTCTTGCCATGGAACATAATCGGAACCTATAGGAGGGGGACAAGCGATCATAAGGCGGAGGCTCAAATGGCTGGATCGGTGAACAAGGTCATTCTCGTTGGCAATCTCGGCAAGGATCCGGAGGTGCGCCACACGCAGGACGGAAAGGCCATCGTCAATCTGTCGCTGGCGACGTCCGAAAACTGGCGCGACAAGCAGACGGGCGAGCGCAAGGAAAAGACCGAATGGTACCGCGTGGTGATCTTCAATGAAAATCTGGCGAAGGTGGCCGAGCAGTATCTGAAGAAAGGCGCCAAGGTCTATGTCGAGGGCCAGCTTCAGACGCGGAAATACACCGACAATTCGGGCGTCGAGAAATATTCGACGGAAGTGGTCCTGCAGAATTTTCGCGGAGAATTAACCATGCTGGACAGCCGCGGCGGCGGTTCGGGCGATGGGCCGGGATCGGGCGACGATTTCGGCCAGGCGAGCCCCATGGACCGGCCGCGGACAGCAGCCAAGCCCCGGGACTTCAGCCGCGACCTCGACGACGAGGTTCCGTTCTGAGGCAGTCTGCCGCAGGCCTTGCCTCATTCTGCCCTGATTTACCGCCGATAAACCCGGTTCGCAGGGCGCGGGCGTTTGGCCGTGTCCGGATTGGTGCCTCGCACCCTCTCATATCAGGGACAGACCCATGAACCGGATGTTGACGCTCGCTGCGGCGGGTATTGTTCTATCGTTGTCATCTTTCTCCGCCCAAGCCGGCGAAGCGCTGTCGCAGTCTGAACTGGGCAAGCTTTTCCCAGGCAGTTTCATTGCCGTGGTGCACGGCCTGGTCAAAGTCAATTTCACCGCCAAGGGCAATGGCGTGCTCATCGGCCAAATGAAGTCACAGCAGGACAAGGGCCGCTGGAGCCTGCAGAACGGCCAATTGTGCATCTCCATGGCGCAATGGACGGGTGGCAAGGCCTCGTGTTCGGTGGTTGTCGCCGACAATGGCTGGTATCGCGGCAACGGGGTCAAATTCAAGCGGACCTAGCGCGGATTCCGCCGCTTTCGATTGCTCTTATCAACCTCTCAAACTACACTGCGTGACCATCCGGATCCGCCCTTCGAGGCGCTCGATCCGGAAGATCATGTTTGGGTGTAGCTGAAGGTTTTCCGTGGCCGATAACGACGATCAGAAGGGCGCGCTGCCGCCCGCCAATCCGGCTGAAATTTCGCCCGTCTCAATCGAGGACGAGATGCGCCGGAGCTATCTCGACTACGCCATGAGCGTGATCGTGTCGCGCGCGCTGCCCGACGTTCGCGACGGATTGAAGCCGGTGCACCGCCGCATTCTCCATTCGATGAACGAAAACGGCTATGACTGGAACAAGCCCTATCGCAAGTCTGCCCGCATCGTGGGCGACGTCATGGGTAAATATCATCCCCATGGCGACCAGTCGATCTACGACGCACTGGTCCGCATGGCGCAGGAGTTTTCGCTCAGGCTTCCGCTGATCGACGGGCAGGGCAATTTCGGCTCCGTCGACGGCGACCCGCCGGCAGCCATGCGCTACACCGAATCGCGCATGGCGAAAGTGGCGCATTCGCTGCTCGACGACATCGACAAGGACACCGTCGACTTCAAGGAAAACTACGACGCGTCCGAGCGCGAGCCCGTGGTGCTACCCGCGCGCTTTCCCAATCTTCTCGTCAACGGTTCGGGCGGCATCGCTGTCGGCATGGCGACCAACATGGCGCCACACAATCTGGGCGAGGTGATCGATGCCTGTCTCGCCGTCATGGGAGATCCCGGGGTAACAATCGACCAGTTGATCGACATCATCCCCGGTCCCGACTTTCCGACGGGCGGTATCATCCTCGGCCGCGCCGGCATCAAGTCCGCCTTTCATACGGGGCGCGGTTCGGTCGTGATGCGCGCCAAGGTCCATACCGAAACCATTCGCAAGGACCGCGAGGCACTGATCGTCTCCGAGATTCCCTACCAGATCAACAAATCGGTGATGATCGAGCGCATCGCCGAACTGGTGAAGGAAAAGAAAATCGAAGGCATCACCGACATCCGCGACGAGAGCGACCGGCACGGCATGCGGGTCGTCATCGAGCTGCGCCGCGACGCGATGGCGGATGTGGTGCTGAACCAGCTCTGGCGCTTCTCCGCGCTGCAATCGAGTTTTGGCATCAACAATGTCTGCCTCACCGGCGGGCGTCCGGAGGTGATGAACCTCAAGGACCTGATCCAGGCCTTCATCGCGTTCCGCGAGGAAGTGGTAACAAGACGCACCAAGCATCTCCTCACCAAAGCGCGCGACCGCGCCCATGTGCTCGTCGGTCTGGCCATCGCGGTCGCAAATATCGACGAGGTGATCGCTTTAATCCGCCGTTCGAAGGATGCAGGCGAGGCGCGCGCCGCGCTGATGGGACGTACGTGGCCGGCAAGAGACATGGAGCCGCTGATCGCGCTTATCGCCGATCCCCGCCACCACCTCGAAGCGGACGGCAGCTATCGCCTGTCGGAAGAACAGGCCAAGGCCATTCTCGATCTTCGGCTGCAGCGCCTCACCGCCCTTGGCCGCGAGGAAATCGCCGAAGAGCTTGAGAAACTTGCCGTGGAAATCGCCGACTATCTCGACATCCTGCGCTCGCGCCCCCGCGTCATGGCGATCATCAAGGACGAGCTCACCGCCATCCGCAACGAATTCGCGACGCCGCGCCGCACGGTCATCGTCGAGATCGACGGCGAGGTCGACGACGAGGATCTGATCCAGCGCGAGGACATGGTGGTGACGGTGAGCCATGCTGGCTACGTCAAGCGCGTGCCGCTGTCGGCCTACCGTGCGCAGCGGCGCGGCGGCAAGGGCAGGGCGGGCGTTGCCATGCGCGAGGAGGATTTCGTCACCAAGCTGTTCGTCGCCTCCACCCACGCGCCCATCCTGTTCTTTTCTTCCGCGGGCATGGTCTATCGCATGAAGGTGTGGCGCCTGCCGATCGGCAATCCGCAGGCGCGGGGCAAGGTGCTGATCAATCTGCTGCCGTTGTCGGCGGGAGAGCGGATCACCACGATCATGCCGATGCCCGAGGACGAGCAGGCGTGGGGTACGCTGCAGCTCATGTTCGCCACCCGCTCGGGAACGGTCCGGCGCAACGAATTGTCGGATTTCGAAAGCATCAACCGCGCGGGCAAGATTGCCATGAAGCTGGATGAGGGCGACCAGCTGGCCGGCGTTGAAATCTGCACCGAAGCCGACGACGTGCAACTCACCACCGCACATGGGCAGTGCATCCGGTTCTGCGTGAGCGACGTTCGGGTGTTCAAGGGCCGCGATTCGACCGGCGTGCGCGGCATCAGGCTTGAACCAGAGGACAAGGTCATTTCAATGTCGGTGCTTCACCATGTCGAAGCGAGCGCCGACGAACGCTGGGCCTATCTTAAAATGTCGCGCGCGGTGGCGGGCGAAGACGCCGAGCAGAACGGTTCGGACGAGATCACATCGGTGGATGCGACGCTGTCGCAGCAGCGCTACGTGGAAATGGGTGCGGCCGAGGAGACGATTCTCACCGTCTCGGAAAACGGCTACGGCAAGCGAACCTCGTCCTACGAATACCGGATCACCGGCCGCGGCGGCAAAGGCATCACCGCAATGGCGGTCAACGATCGCAACGGTCCGCTCATCGCGTCGTTTCCCGTGGAAAACAGCGACCAGATCATGCTGGTCACCGATGGCGGCCAACTTATCCGCTGCCCGGTCGAAGGCATCCGCAAGGCCGGCCGCGCCACGCAAGGGGTGATCGTCATCAATACGGCGGACGACGAACATGTCGTGTCGGTGGAACGGATCAGCGAGGAAGCGGAAGAAGACGGCGAGGGGTAAGTTAAGAAAGGCCCTCATCCACCCTTCGGGCACCTTCTCCCACGCGTTCGCGCGGGAGAAGGCATAAAATATGCATCCCACACCTATTCCCACGCGCTAAAAAGGATAAAGTTTGTGCCTTCTCCCGTGCCGATAGGCATGGGAGAAGGTGGCCGAAGGCCGGATGAAGGTCTTTCCTTGTCACGCGAGCGGAGCTTACTCCACCAACCTCTCTAACCCTTCCAGCGTATCGGCTTCCGCCGCGGGCTTGTCCCACCGGATGCGGGCAATTCTTGGGAAGCGCATTGCCAGTCCCGCTTTATGCCGGGTCGAGCGCTGGATTGCGTCGAACGCCACTTCGAGCACGAGTTTCGGTTCGACCGAACGCACCGGACCGAACCGTTCCGTCGTGTTCTGCCGCACGAAGCGGTCGAGCTCCAGCAATTCCGCGTCGGTGAAACCTGAATAAGACTTCCCAACCGGCACAAGTATGCCGCTTTCAGCCCACACGCCGAATGTGTAGTCCGAATAGAACGAAGATCTTTTGCCGGAACCGCGCTGAGCATACATCAGCACGCAGTCGGCGGTCAGCGCGGCGCGCTTCCATTTATACCAGTGGCCCTTGGGGCGCCCGACGAGGTAGGGGCTGTCGCGCCGTTTCAGCATCAGGCCCTCGATGCCCGAATGGCGCGTGCCATCCCAGATGCGCTTGAGATCGTCCTTCGAGTGCGGGTCGAGCTGCTCGGACAGGTCCATGGCGCGCGGGTGCTCCGCCTCGTACCAGTGCACGAGCCGTTGGCGCCGTTCGACAAAGCTCAAACTCCGCTGATCTTCACCATTCAATTCCAATGCGTCGTAGAGCCTGACATGCACGGGATATTTCGCGATCATGGCGCGAGTGACGCTCTTGCGGTTGAGACGCTGCTGGAGATCGGAAAAAGGCGCCACCGCGCCATCGCGCACCACCAGCAATTCCCCGTCGAGTACACCCTCGAAGGACAGCCCTTCCAGCAGATCGGGAAACGCCGCGCCGATATCGTCGCCGCTTCGTGAAAACATGCGAACGATACCATTGCGGCCACC
>JANLYR010000011.1:0-13929 GCA_031365765.1 Hyphomicrobiales bacterium
CCGAGCATCCCGCCCCGTGACGCCAGTGCCTTCAGCACCGCATCGGACTTGTTGCGCTTGCCTGGATGCCAGACTGCCGGGTTGGCGTGGGTGATGGCGATGGGCCGGGCCGAAAGATCGATCGCCTCGAGCGTCGAGCGCTCTGCCGAATGGCTCATGTCGATCGCCATTCCCAAGCGGTTCATTTCCGCGATCACCGCGCGGCCCATGCGCGTGATGCCGCCGTCGCTCGCCTCGTAGCAGCCCGCAGCCAGCAGGCTCTGGTTGTTGTAGGTGAGCTGCATGAAGCGGATGCCGAGCCGGTGCAGGATTGCGACAAGGCCCAGATCGTCCTCGATCGGGGAGCAGTTCTGCAAACCGAAGACTATGGCGGTGCGCCCCGAGGCTTGCGCGGCGCGCACATCCGATCCCGTTCCTGCCGGACAGATCAGGTCGGCGTAGTCCTCGAAACGGCGATTCCACGCCTCGATATTGGCCACCGTCTCGCGGAAATTTTCGTGATAGCAGATGGTGACATGGACGGCGGCGACGCCACCCTCCCGCAACTGCCGGAAAATCTTTTCCGACCAGTTGGCATATTGCAGTCCGTCGATGACCATCTCCGGATCAGATCGCTTTCTCTGTTTCCGGATCGAATAATATGGCGCGGCTCATGTCGATGTCGATATGGATGGCCTGGCCTGGGGCCGAAACGTCATGGGCGCCCAGTTCCGCCACGATGCTCGTTCCCGCCAGCGGAATGGTGGCCAGAAGGCGCGAACCCGTGGGCTGGATCAGTTCAACGGTCACCGGCACCCTTGCATGGCCCGCCCCGACACTTTCTCCGGCAAGCGAAATATGCTGCGGGCGGATGCCGAGCACCACGGCCCGCGCTATCGCATTCTTGCGGGCCGCGGGTAACGCCAGTGTCAAGCCGTCGGCCAACGTCACCCCACCGCCGTTCAGCGTTGCGGGAATGAAATTCATCTTGGGGCTGCCGAGAAATCCGGCGACGAACCGGCTGTCGGGTTTCTCGAACAGTGTCAGCGGACTTCCCTGCTGCTCGATCACGCCGTCGCGCAGCAGCACGATCCGGTCGGCCAGTGTCATCGCCTCGATCTGGTCATGCGTCACATAGATCATCGTGCGCCCCAGTTCTTGGTGCAGTCGCTTGATCTCGGCCCGCATGTCGTCGCGCAATTGCGCGTCGAGATTGCTGAGCGGTTCGTCGAACAGGAACAGCCTTGCATCGCGCACGATTGCCCGGCCGATGGCGACGCGCTGGCGCTGCCCCCCCGACAATTGCCTGGGGTAGCGCTTGAGAAGGGCGCCGATGCCCAGCATCCGCGCCGTGCTGTCGACCCGTGCCGCGATATCGCTTTCCGGAAATTTCCTGGCTCTGAGCGCGAAGCCGATATTCTTTTCCACAGTCATGTGCGGATAGAGCGCGTAGTCCTGAAACACCATGGCGACATTGCGGTCGCGTGGCCGCATGTCGTTGACGACCGTGTCGTCGATGGCGATGGTGCCGCCTGAAATGTCCTCAAGCCCGGCGATCATCCTGAGGAGCGTGCTCTTGCCGCAGCCCGATGGCCCCACCAGCACGACGAATTCCCCGTCGCCCACATCGAGGTCGATGCCGCGCAGCGCCCGCACCCCGCCATAATCTTTCTCAAGCTTGCTGATCTTGACCGTTGTCATGTTTTTTCCATGGGAGAGGCTTAACCCCTGACCGCGCCCAGCGTCAGGCCGCGGACCAGATGTTTCTGCACCAGCGTGCCAAGAATGATCGAGGGCACGAGAGAAACGATGGCCAGCGCGCTGGCCTCGCCATATTGCGCGCCCTGAAATCCGAGAAACGCCCGGAACACCGTGGGCAGCGTGAAAGTGTAGCGGCTGGTGAGGATCAGCGCGAAGAAAAATTCCGTCCAGCAGGCGATGAAGGCAAAAATCGCCGCCGCGACGATGCCCGGCACCGCCAGCGGCAGGGCGATCTTGGCGAAGGACGTCCATCGCGTGCAGCCATCGACGAGTGCCGCCTCCTCCATCGATTTCGGAATGCCGCGAAAATAGGCGAACATCATCCACACGGAAACCGGCAGCGTGAACACGGTATAGGCGATGATCATGCCGAAATAGGTGTCGTGCAGGCCGATCATCCGGTAGATCAGGAAAATCGGCAGCACGATGGCGACGGGCGGCAGGAACCGCTGCGACAGCACCCAGAACGCCAGATGCTTGCCCCCCGTATTGAAGCGCGCCAGGCTGTAGGCCATGAGCGTTCCAAGAAACGCCGACAGCACCGTCGCGGCAATCGAGATGATCAGGCTGTTGACCAGGCCCTGGAGCCCGCGATAGGCGAACAGCGCCGCAGTGTAATGCACCAGCGTCGGCACAGTGGGAAACCACACCGGCGGAACAGCCAGATAATCGTCGCTCGGCTTGATCGAGGTGATGAACATCCAGTAGAGCGGCACCAGCACGAACAGCAGATAGAGGCCGAGAAATAAGATCCGGCCGATGGGCGGTGCGCGCTTGCTGCGGTGTACGGCTGCCCGTGCCATCACACCGTCTCCACTTTCAGCAGGCGCCGCACCAGAAGACTGACAACGGCGATGGTGATGATCATGAAGATCCAGCTTCCCGCCGTCGCCTGCGACAGGTGAAACTGCGAAAAACCGATGGTGTAGAGATAGAACGAAGCCGTATAGGTCTTGGTGCCGGGGCCGCCCCCCGTCATGATGAAAATCGTGTCGAACAGCTTGATCGCATCGAGCAGCCGGAAGGTGATGGCGAGCATGATCATCGGACCGAGAAACGGCAGCGTGATGCCCCAGAAGACCTGCCAGGGTCCGACGCCGTCGATTTCCGCCGCCTCGTAGACATTGGCCGGGATCGACGTCAACCCGGCGAGCAGAATGACGAACATGAAGGGCGTCCACTGCCACACATCGGCGATCACCAGTGCGCAATAGAGCCATGGGCTTTCCGTCAGCCAGCCGATCGTAACCTCGCGCCCGGCGACCAGGCTCAGGAAGTAATTGGTGGGACCGAACGGGCGCTGCAGCAGAAGCGTCCACGCCTGGCCCACGATCACCGGACTGATGAACAGCGGCACGATGATGATCGACATCACCAGGCCCCGCCCGCGAAAGGTCTTGACCATGGTGAGCGCCAGCGCCAGTCCGAGCAGGAATTCGATGGCGACATTCGTCAGCGACAAAACCGTTGTCAGCACCAGCGACCATCGCGCCACGGGATCGACGAACACCTGGCGGAAATTTTTCAGTCCGACAAAGGCGTGTCCCGGAATCTGGAAGTCGTAATTGACGAAAAGCACCCAGATGGAAAATAGCAGCGGATAGACCGACAGCGCGAGGATCAGCAGCACGGCGGGCGCCACCAGCAGCCATTTGAAATGCCGCTCGCTCCATTCCGCCATGCCGGAGAGTGGCGGCGGCGGACCCGCGGTCCCTATGGTCGTGAATTGTGCCATCCCACCCCGAATGTCATTCGACAATAAGATGCAGGCCGGCGCGCGAGCGCCAGCCTGCTGCTTGAAACCAAACGGGATCAGTCGATGCTGACAGCCAGGCCAAGTTTCTCGACGGTGTTGTCGGCCGATGAACCGGGCAGCTTCTTGTACTCCTCGAAGAACGCCTTCTGCGAATCGACGCCGAGACGTTCGGTCGTCACATCCCATTCGGCCGCGGCGGTTTCCAGCGCCGCCTTGGGATCGGTGCCGGCCCACACGGAGGTGCACATGCGATCTATCGACAGGGCATAATCCTGCCAGCCGGGCATGATCATGTCGAGCAGTCCGACATTGGCGGAGGCGTTGAGGTTGCGCAGATAGTCCTTCGCCGTCGGGAACAGCTCGGCATAGAGCGGCGACTTGAAATGCGACAGCCGGTACGGGTCACGCAGCGCGTAAGGCAGCATCACCCGTGACAGCGATACCGGCGGCGACACCGCCCACTGCATGAAAAGATAGGCTGCATCGAGATTGGCCGAGTCGGCGGCCAGCGCCTTGTTGTAGCCCGTCGCGTGTTCCGGATTGCCCGGCACCACGGCATAGCCCACCTTGTCGGCGATGGTCGATTGCGGGATGAAGTTGATCGCCTTGTCGCTCTGCGAATAGCCCGCCGTCATGCGTCCCGTTGGCGGCCACGAATAGATCATGGCGACCTTGCCCTGCAGCCACGCCGCCCACAGCGACACCGCGTCGAGCTCGTTGTTGCCGGGGATCGAGGCCTTGTTCGCCGCCAGCATGTTCTCCAGCGTCTTGATGCCTTCCGGCGTCGCCAGCTGGGCCTTCATGTCGCCGTCGAAGAACTTGCCCTTGTTGGCGCGGAACTGCTGCAGGAAGTCATACTGGTTGCCGGGGCTGCCGGCTTTGCGGAAGTGCCCCGCGCCATAGACGTTGGGCGCCATCTGGTCGGTGATGAACTGCGCCACCTGGGAGTAGTCTTCCCACGTCTTGGGCACTTCCAGCGCCTTGTTGAACTTGGCCTGATAAGCCTCCTTCATCTTGGGGTCTTCGAAAATATCCTTGCGGTAGTACAGCGCGAAGATGTCGCCGTCGTCGAAGAAGCCCCACACCTTGCCCTTGTATGTCGGCAGCGCCTTGTACAGCGGGTGATAATCGTCGAGATCGGCGGTGTTCAGGTACTTGGCGATGTAATCGTCAAGCGGCGCGATCACGCCGCCATCGGCCAGCGAAGGCGTCCATGCCGGTTCGATGTCGAGGATGTCATAGGCGCCCGACGTGGCGATATGTTCGGCGACCGGCTTGGAATACTGGTCTGGATGCGACAATTCGACGACATTGGTCTTGATGCCGGTCAGTTGCTCCCAGACGGGTCCGGAATAGTTGCGGGGATCGAGTGCCTGCAGCCCCGCTTCGTAGGTCATGTTGAGGGTGACGCCCGCATATTGCTTGGCGGCCTGGACGGCGCGAAAGGCCGAGCCATCGGCCGGACCTTCGGTCGAAGCCTTCATCGCGGCGGCCTGGGCCTTGCCCAGTGGGGTCGAGGGATCGGCCAGGTCGACGGCCGCCTGCGCCAGCGCCCACTGCGCCGTCGCGGGAATGATCGAGCCCGCCATGGCGATCATGCCGGTCATTTGTCCAAACTTCTTGATGAAGGTCCGCCGTGTCGGCTCGCCCCTGAGCCAGGCATCGACTTCGGCTGAAAGTCCCGCCTCGAAGTCCCGGCGTTTTCGCTCGTCCATTGGTCGTTCTCCCATTGCTTGCTTGTTTACAAGTCGGTTTTCTACGCGCGGCCACACTAACGCTGCTTCCCGCGCCTTGGCAAGCCGCCCAACCGGCCCGCTACATTTCGAGGAGTGCCTTTATGGTACCCGACTCCGGCCTGATCCATTCGGGCATGCGCAGCGGCAACTCCGCGAAGGGCGCGCGATGGGTGTTAATGGCGCTGGTTGGAATGCGCCCTCCCCGCATCGCTGCGAGCACCGTCGCGAAATCGGCGAGCGTCGCGTTGCGGCTGCTGAGCAGCGTTGTTTCGCGCTTGTGAAATTCCGGATCGTTGAAACTGATGTCGCCCTGCACGATCGACACCAGCACATAGTTGCCGCCATGGCCCACGAAGGAAAACCCGCTTCTCATCGCCTGGGCACTGCCGGTTGCGTCAAACACGTGGTGGAAAAATTCGCCACCGGTGATTTCTGCAAGCTGCGCCAGATCGTCCGCGCCGGGCTTCACCAGGTTTGAAACCCCGAGATGCTGCCCGCAGAAGGCCAGCCTGTCGTCACGGCCATCCATCACCGTCACATCGGCACCGGCCAGCTTGGCGAAGATGACGACGCCAGCGCCGATGGGCCCGCTGCCAACCACGATTGCCCGCTCACCCGGCTTGATCTTGGCGCGCGCCACCGCGTGGGCGCCAATCGCCAGGAATTCCATCATCGCCGCCTGGTCGAGGCTGATGCCCTCGGCATGAAAGATGTTGTGCTCCGGCAGGGCCAGGTATTCGCACATGCCACCGTCGATATGGACGCCCAGCACCTTCATCGAGGTGCAGCAATTGGTCTTGCCGGCGCGGCAGGCGATGCAGCGTCCGCACGACAGATAGGGCACGATATATACCCCGTCCCCCGGCTTGAACCGGCTGCCCGGCGGGGCCTCGGCGATTTCACCCGCAAGCTCATGCCCCATCACCCGTGGATAGACGAAATAGGGCTGGTTTCCCTGATAGATGTGCATGTCGGTGCCGCAGATGCCGACACGCCGGATTTTGACCAGCACGTCGCCTGGCCGCGCCTCCGGCATCGGACGATCGATGAGGTCGAGCTGGCCCGGAGCCCGGCAGAGTATGGCGCGCATATTCAGTCCTCGACGGGATGGCGGATGCGGTCGAAAGGATTTTGGTTTTATTTACGCTTGCGGTCAAATAACTTGTACAAAAATTCCCGCCGCAGTCCTATCCAGGCCGCCCGATGCACAGACTGACCACCGCCACATTGGCAAATGTTCCAGCCGCCGTTCACCGTCCCACTTATGATCGGGACCGGCTGGAAACCGGCATCGTGCATCTGGGCGTCGGGGCTTTTCATCGCGCCCATCAGGCAGTCTATTCCGACGATGTGCTTACCGCCGGCGACATGCGATGGGGAACGCTCGGCGCCAGCCTCCGGGCCACCGATACGCGCGATGCGCTGGCCCCCCAGGATTTCCTCTACACCGTGTCGGAACGCGACGCGGATGGCGAAAGGCTGCGTATCATCGGTTCCTTGCGCGAGATCCTGGTGGCGCCCGAAAATCCCACCACCCTGATCGAGGCGATGTCCGCGCCCTCGGTAAAGATCGTCTCGCTCACCGTCACCGAGAAGGGCTACTGCCACGACCCGGCAACCGGCGATCTCGACGAGGATCATCCTGACATTCGCCATGACTTGGCCCATCCCGAACAGATACGTTCCGCCCCAGGATTTCTCGCGGCAGCACTTCGGCTGCGCCGGGAGCGCGGACTTCAGCCGTTCACCGTCCTCTGTTGTGACAACCTGCCCTCCAATGGCACGACCGTGCGCAAGGTCGTGACCCGGATGGCCTCGCTGACGGATCGCGATTTCGGACAATACGTCGGCGACCACGTGGCTTTTCCCGCCACCATGGTGGACCGGATCGTGCCCGCGACGACCGAAATCGACCGTGCCCGGATCGCTGCCGCCATCGGCCAGACCGATTCCTGGCCGGTGATGACCGAACGCTATAGCCAATGGGTGATCGAGGATCGCTTCCCGCAAGGCCGCCCCGCTTGGGCCGCGACCTTCGTAAGCGATGTGGCGCCCTTCGAGCAGATGAAGCTCAGGCTTCTCAACGGCGCCCATTCCTCGCTGGCCTATCTGGGTTATCTCGCCGGCCACGAAACCGTATCAGGCGCCATGTCCGATCCGGCCCTCTCACACTTTGTCGAGCACCTGATGAACAACGAGGTGACGCCAACGCTGGCCGTTCCCGCCAGCATGGACCTGGCCGCCTATAAGCAGGCTCTGCTCCACCGCTTTCGCAATCCGTCCCTGCTCCATCGGACCTGGCAGATCGCCATGGACGGATCGCAGAAACTGCCGCAGCGCCTGCTCGGCACCGCCCGCGATCGGCTGCGGTCGGGCCATTCGATCGACGCTCTGGCCCTCGGCATCGCCGCATGGATGCGATATGTCACCGGCATCGACGAGCAAGGCGGCCCGATCGACGTGCGCGATCCCCTCCGCGATGAATTGCGCAGGCGCTGCGATGGAGCGTCACGCGATGCGAAACAACTGGCGACCGCCCTGCTCGCGATGAAACAGGTATTCGGCGAAGACCTGTCGGAGGATAAGCGATTTGTATCGGCCGTCACCGCGGCTCTCGACAGGCTGATCCGTTTTGGCGCACGACACACGCTTGAGCAATTCCGGAATGAACTTCCATGAAACAGACCTGGCGCTGGTTCGGCCCCGACGATCCCGTCACCCTCGCCCATGTGCGCCAGGCAGGCGCCAGTGGCATCGTCTCAGCGCTTCATCACATGAACCGTGGGCAAGCCTGGACCGGCGACGAGATGCGGAAACGCAAGGCCATCATCGAGGACGCGGGACTGACCTGGGATGTCGTCGAAAGCATCGCGGTCCCCGAAGCGATCAAGACCCGGAGCGGCGACTTCCGCCAATTGATCGACAACTATAAGACCTCGATCCGCGTCGTGGCGGAGGCCGGCATCAAGACCATCTGCTACAACTTCATGGCGATCACCGACTGGACCCGCACCGACCTCATGTGGGAACTGCCCAATGGCGGTTACGCGCTGCGCTTCGACATGATCGACTTCTGTGCCTACGACGTCTTGATCCTGAGGCGGCGCAATGCCGAGGCCGACCACCCGCCGGAGCGCATCGCCGAAGCCTCGCGGCGTCTCGCCACCTGGCCCCAAAGCAAGATCGCCGAGCTTGAGCGCAACCTCATCGACTGGGTGCCGGCGCGCGAAACCGTCTACGACAGGCCGAGCTTCCTGCGCCAACTCGATGAATATCGCGATCTGACGGTTGAAGGTCTCCGCCAGAACCTGTTCGCCTTCGTCGCCGAGATCGCGGCGGTGGCGGAGGAAACAGGGGTTCGCCTGGCGATCCATCCCGACGATCCGCCCTTCCCGCTGTTCGGCCTGCCGCGCGTCAACTCGATCGCCACCGATACGCGAAAGCTCCTCGCCGCCGTCGATCTGCCCGCCAACGGGGTGACTTTGTGCACCGGCTCATACGGCGCCAATGCCGCTAACGATCTGGCCGCCATGGCACGGGAATTCGGCCCCCGCATCCACTTCGCCCACCTCCGCAACACCACACGCGAATCCGACGGATCCTTCTATGAGGCCGAGCACCTCGATGGCGACACCGACATGGTGGGCGTCGTCGCGGCGCTTCTTGATCTGGAGAAAGAGCAGGCACGCTCCATCCCCATGCGCCCCGACCATGGTCATCTGATCGTCGACGATATCGGCAAGCAGGTTAATCCCGGCTATTCCTGCATCGGGCGGCTGAAAGGTCTGGCGGAATTGCGGGGCGTCATGCGCACCGTCGCGGCTTTTCGCGCCGGCAAGGTTCACTGACGACAAAGCCATGGCGTTAGGTCAAGGAGACCGAATCACAAGCGGCTGATTGTAAACCGGATTTCAATAAATTTAATCACGTCTTGCTCATTGAATCTTATCGTCAAAGCGGAATGACTGCTGTTCGGCGAGGCGATATCCATGCAAAGCAAATACACAGCGCAAGACGAACCTGAACATCAGACCAAAGTCGGGTCGAATTTATCCCATCGGTCCCTGTTTTCCGTTGAAAACTTGGGTTAGTTCGGATGGATCGACACAAGCCGTGACGGCATATCCAATTGAACGGGGTGCGAACATGATGAATTATTCGGGGTTTGGCTTGAACGTTCCGTCCCACCTGGGAGTTTCCGGTGCGGAAACCGTCGCGGCCCGGCTGGCGCAAGCCAAATGGGCATTCACCACTCGCCGCGTCGACCGAGCCACCGTCCGCTCATTGATCACCGATTTTTCCACCAAGCCCCGGGCGGGCGATCTTGTGCTTGCCCGGGTTTTGGTCATCGGCCATCACACCACGATCGAATTGCCCACCGGCCGCAAAGCGGTCCTCCACCCGGGCGATGAAATCGTGGTGAGTTACGGCAATCGCTACGCGCCCGATCAGTTCGAGGCCTTCGTGCCTCAGGATCTGGGCGAGGCCCACCTCGTTGCCGGTGGCGGCATTGCGGCCCGCGCTGTTCTTCAGCATGAAAAGGTCAATGACCCCACCACGATTGAGCCCATCGGGCTTTTGGCAACCGAAGACGGACGCCGCCTCAATCTTGCACAATTCGCGATGAAACGCGGATCGTCCAAACCGATCCCCGCGATTGCGGTCTTTGGCACCTCGATGAATTCCGGCAAAACCACCACCGTTGCCTATCTCGTGCGTGGGCTGACGCGCGCCGGACTCAAGGTTGGGGCCGCAAAAATAACCGGCACGGGTGCTGGCAACGACCTGTGGAGCATGCGCGACGCCGGCGCCATTGCCGCCTATGACTTTACCGATGCCGGTATGGCCACCACCTATCTCAGTCCGGTGCAGTCCATTGTCGAAGGCGCTTCCGTCCTCCTCGGCGCGCTCGCTGCGGAAGGAGCCGATGTGGCCGTGATAGAAATCGCCGATGGCCTGTTCCAGGAGGAAACCGCGGCAATCGCCAACCATCGCGATTTCAAGGCGATGATCTCCTCCTGCGTATTCGCGGCCGGAGATGCCATGGGTGCCTTGGCGGGAGTGTCGCGGCTGAAGAGCCTCGGCCATTCGGTTTGCGCCGTCAGCGGACTGGTGACGCGATCGCCGCTGGGAATGCGCGAAGCGGAAGCCATCGGCCTGCCGGTGCTTACCCGGCTGGAACTGGCGGATCCGGATGTGGCTGAAAAAATCTTTTTCCCGCATCTTCATCGCAACGACCTTCTGCTGGCGCGCACCGGATGAAACTTCCGCAAGTGCTGGCCGGAAGCCGGCGGCGGATGTTTGGCTGGCTTTTGCTCAATGGCTTCGCGCAGGCTGCGCTCGGTCTTGCGGCGGTTGTGACCTTCGATCGTTTTATCCAGTCGAAATTTACGAGCTCCTCGCATGTCTTGGTTTTGTGCGGCCTGGCCGCCGGGATTTACGCCGGCCGGGTGTTTCAGCGCCGTCACGGCGAAATGTTCGCGCTCGATTATGTCAACGAGACGCGCATGGCCCTCATGGAGAAGGTTTTGGCGGCCTCCGACAACGCCCGCCAGGTGAGGCTTGGATTGGTGACGACACGGCTGAGCTCGGACCTCCTGGCGCTTCGGACCTGGCTGTCGGAGGGAGTCGCCGCCAGCATCGTCAAGGGCACATCGCTGGTGCTGCTGGTGGCGGGCGCAGCCGTTCTGTACTGGCCTGTCGCCCTGATCCTTCTTTGTGTGATAATTCCCTGGGCCGGCGCTGTCATGCTCCTCCGGCCTTCGCTCAACCGGGCCATCGGGTCGGGCAGGAAGCTTCGCGGCAGACTGGCAGCCGTGGTCGGCGACCAGATCATGGACCGTCTGACCTTGGCCCATTTCGGCAAGACCACGCCGACTCTGGCCGGACTTGCGCGGCGCAGCCGCAAGCTCAGCGAAACCATTGTCAGGCGATCGACAATCTCGGAGGCCATGCGCGCCATGCCGGAATGGTCGCTTCCCATTGCCGCCGCCGCCAGTCTCTGGATGGTATCCGGCGGCGCTTCCGGCGCAACTCCCAATGCCGCTCCCCTGCTTCTTCTCTTGGGGATGACGGGAAACCTTCTGACCGGGCTGTCACGATCGACCGATCTGCATCTGGCCAGCCGCTTGGCGATGCAGCGCTTGGCTGCGACATTCGATCAACCGAGCGTGGAACGCGCCACCGCCGCGCCGCCACCTGCCATGAGGCGCGGCGCCCCTGTCGAGATGGAACTTGCGTTGAAGGACGCGACCGGTGGGGAAAGCAGGTTTCATATTGCGGCAGGCGCGGTGATGCGCCTTTCCGGCGGCACGCAGGCCGAGCGCAGCGCAGTTCTGGCGGCAGTCGCCAGGCTTCGCGATGATCCAATGGTGTGGGCGTCGGTGGGAGAAATTCCGTCGAGCCGGTATCCACTCCGAAACTGGCGAAAAATTGTCACATTGGCTTCGCCTCGGCTTCCGCTGATCCGCGATACGCTCCAAAAAAATCTGGCTATTGGCGCGCCTCGGGGAACCCCCGGCGACGACGTCCTCGATATCGCCCGCCTGTTGGGAATTGTGAACGATCCGGGCGATCTCGACGTGATTGTCGAACCCCATGTCCTGCCGGCTGCTACGGCCATCGCCATGCGGCTGGCCAGGAGCCTGCTGCGCAACGCCTCGATCATCCTGCTCGACGAATCGACTTCGGCCGCCGACTTCCCCTTGATCTCCGCATTTTTTACAGTGGCGCAACGGAAGCGAATTTCCGTGGTAACGTCCGGTGGCGTGATGGACGAATTCGGCAAGCCCATCGGCCAGAACATGGAAATTCCCCATCGGCAACCCGCACCCCCCACGTCCGGCATCCATCCCGCGCCCGCCCCATCCCGCGAAGCCCGGCTTCATTCTTTTCACTAAACTCAAAGGAGAACTGCCATGAAACGATTTCTGCTCGCGACCCTCAGCCTGGGCCTGGCCGCCACAACCTCGCTCGCCGCCACGGTCGAATTCCGCGGTGGTCTGTGCCTGCTCAGCGTCACCCCGCAATGCGCGCCCGAAGGCTACACGGTCGGTGATTGCTTTTTGCTGAGATATTCGCCGCCGGGCCTCGGCACGAATGGACCCACAACCGAAATCTCGATACTCGGCCAGACGTCGGCGAATAATTATTCCCTGGCCAGCGGAACGCTCGTCGGCACGTTGTTCAAGGCCGTTGCCGGCAAACATGTCGGCCGGACGGGAAGTTCATTCAATGCCACGATGCGGATCACCGCCCAGGCGCCCGTTCCCACCGCGACTTCGTCTTACGTCCAGTTCCGTGGCAACATCACGACCTTCAACGACAATACCGGATGCACGGTCGGATATCGCGCCTCCGCCACGCTCCGGCCCTGAGTTCAAGCCGCGAAGGCCGATGAACCGGCAACCGCAACACATGATCCGATCTTTCTTCGCCGTCTTCGTGATCACCGGGGGGATCATCGTTCTGCCCCTTGGTGGACACGCGGCGGATGATCCGCCGTTCACCTGGGCGGGAATAGTATTCACGCCCTATCTCGGCGTGTCGGCGGGTTATTCCACCAATCCCGACGAGGATCCGGGCGGCAGGGATAGCCCTTTCCTGCGCTATGACGGCAGCCTTGCGGCGGCCGTGACCGAGGGCAAATCGGAATTTACAGCCAGCCTGCGCGGCCGGTTGGAGGAATATCCCGAGCTCGACGTCCCTGAACGTTGGCTCTACGAGGCCAATGCCAGCATCGCGACGGAACTCTCCGCCACGGACTCGCTCGTTTTCGACCTGCGGCGCAGGCACGACGCGCTCGACGACACCGACGAGGACATTTCCCATCGTGCCCGGGCGTCTTGGAGCCACGAAGCCAGGCATTTCGAGCTGAAAACCGTCCTGTCCTTCCGCAACAAGGATTTTCTCTCCCCCGACGAGGACAACGTCTTCGACTACAATGCGCTCGGCGGCGAATTGACGGCGCGTTGGGAGCCGCGAAAAATGCTATCGCCCTTCTTCACCGTGAAAGCCGCGGACGTCGACTACACCAATCAGGCGGAAACGCGGATAGATCGCGATGCGATGAACTACGCGGCACTGGGCGGCGTGCGGTTGACGCCGGTCAAGTCGCTCGAACTCGACATTGGCGCCAAATACAACCTTCGCCTTATCGAGGATGATGAATATTCGCGGATCGACAACGGTTTCATCGACGCGCGGCTGACCTGGAAGCCGAAGGACGGGTTGGAATTCAATGCCGCCGTCTGGCGCGAGCTTCTCGAGCCCACCCGCCGGTCCGCCGCCGTCCTCGATCAGACCAGCTACGAAATCGGCCTTGCCGCGAAACCACTGGACGGCTGGCAGATCGAAGCAAAAGGCCTGTACGAACGCCAGCACGAAATCGGCGCCAACAAGATCTTCTCCAACTACGAACTGAACGCAACCGCAACCTACGACATGGAAACCAATCTTCGCCCCTTCCTCAAACTGCGCCAGCTCTGGGAATCCGATCTCGACATGGACGACAACGCAAAAACCCGATCCACGACATCGGAAGTGCAGGTCGGATTTGAGACGACATTCTGAATTGTCGTTGAGGACCAATGCGTGATGGCGGAGGGAAAGGGACTGCATTCCAACCTTCTCTGGATGTTCCTATGTTAAATCGGATACCGAAAATTCATACTCGAGTGCCTCTGCCTTATCTACACC
>JANLYR010000066.1:0-8453 GCA_031365765.1 Hyphomicrobiales bacterium
CGCGGCAAGGTGCGCCTGTCGATGAAGCAGGTCGACCAGGCAACCGGCGAGGACCTGTCGAAGAAGCAGGCGGCGGAAGAGCCGTTGTCGGCGGAGGCGGACGCGTAATAATCGATCCGTAGACTGACGAATTCAGGGCGCGGGAGGAAACTTCTCGCGCCCTTTCTTTTGGGGCGCAACGCGTATCTTGCAAAAGCTCCCCCGTTATGACATATTGCCGGCAATATGAGACTTGTGCTTGATACGAGCGCCGTGGTTGCCGGATTTCGAAGCCCGGCGGGAGCTTCGGGAGAAATCCTGCGGCTGGCCTTCCGCCGAAAACTTACGCTGCTGGCTAGCGTCGGTCTGTTTATCGAGTATGAAGCTGTGTTGAAGCGGCCGGAGCATCTCAAGGCCGCCGGATTGTCCGAAGCCGATGTTGGTGCGGCGTTAGACGCCATGGCCGGCTTTCTCGGACCGGTCGAGACGTTTTTTCTGTGGCGGCCAAGGCTTCGCGATGCCGACGACGACATGGTTCTGGAGGCGGCGGTCAACGGCCGGGCTGACGCCATCGTGACGTTCAACCTCCGGGATTTTGCCACGACACTTGCGGAATTCGGAATTCCGGCACTGCTTCCCAAAGATGTATTGAGGAGACTTTGACATGAGAACCACCAGCAACTATGCGCTCCGGCTTCCGGCGTCGCTGAAGAAGGAAGTCGAGAAAGTTGCAGCCGATGACGGCACCACGCTCAACCAGTTCATCGTCAGTGCGGTTGCGGAAAAATTATCCGCGCTCAAGACTGCGGACTATTTCACCTCGCGCGCTGCCCAGGCCGATCCAGCCCGGTTCGAGAAACTGATGACCAGATCCGGCGGCGCGCTGCCGCGAGATGGAGACGAGATACCGGAGGGATACGGCAAGACCGACTGAGCGCGATAGCGCGCGAGGCCATCGAACCCGCGATTAAATGCACTGGCGGAGCCTATTTTTTTCTGGAGACCATCATGCGTATTTTCGATCTGATGATGCGGGGTTTCTTCGGTCTGGCCGGCGTCGCGCTGATGCTGCTGGCGCTGGCGATGATCGTCTATGCGGGGTTTCGCATTTCGAGTGTGTATTTTCCCTCGTCGGGCGATTCGCTCGGTTCGACGCTGCTGGAAGCGGTGGGCTACACCATCATCGCCATCGCCGTCTTCGATGTGGGCAAATACCTGATCGAGGAGGAAGCGATCCGGGCGCGCGAAATGCGCCAGGCGGGCGAAGCGCGCCGCAGCATGACGAAGTTCATCTCGACCATCGCCATCGCGGTGTTCCTTGAATCGCTCGTCGCGGTATTCGAGGCGAGCAAGGCCGACATGGCACTGATGCTCTATCCGACCTTGCTGCTGCTGGCCGGCGTGGCGCTGATCGTCGGGCTCGGAGCCTATCAGCGCCTCAGTGTGGCGGCAGAAAAGGAAGTGGCGACCACGCCGGAAGTCGAGAACGATCCGAAATGAAGGCTGCCCCCTCCTGAAGGTGGTTACTCCAGCGACACCAGATATTCGGCGATGGCCGCGATGTCGGCTTCGGGCAGCTTGGCGATGTTCATCTGCACCTGGCCCATGCCGCCTGCCGCGATATGTTCGTAGCCGAACGTCTCGCCATTCTGCAGCGCGAGGACGAGATCTTTCTGGTCCTTGTAGCGGTGACGCGCGATGAGATTCCGCAGTGACGGCACCTTGCCCACGCCTTCGGGATGAGGGCCGCCGGCAAAGGCCTGAGCGTCGTTGCGCGCCATGAACAGATTGCGCGGCGTGTGGCATTCGGCGCAATGGCCCGGACCGTTGACCAGATAGGAACCGCGATTCCAGCTTTCGGGGCGGGCGGGGTCGGGCTGCCACGGCGTCGTGTCGAGGCCGATCCATTTCCACAATCCGATGCCGCGGCGCAGCAGCGGTTCGGCGAAAAGCCCCTGCTCCGTCGCAGGCGCTTTAACCGGTGCGAGCGTTGCCAGATAGGCCTTGATATCGAGCACGTCCCCCATCCGCATGTGGGCGTAGGAGGTGTAGGGGAATGCCGGGATGAAATGCTGTCCCTCGGGCGAGAGGCCGCGCTGCACGGCATTGACGAATTGGAGATCGGTCCACTGGCCCAGGCCGGTTTCGGCATCGGGTGTGAGGTTGGGCGGATAGAGTGTGCCGATGGGCGTCTTGAGGGGAGTGCCACCGGCCGGCAGGCTTTGGTCCACATCCTTGAGTGCGGGTCCAGGCTTGTGGCAGGAAAGGCACCCGCCCACATTGTACAGCAGCGCGCCATTGGCAAGATCGGGCGTATGCACGGGCAAAGCTGCCTCGGCGATCGGGCGGGGCGCGCTGAGCAGCCAGAAAGCAACAAGTCCCAGCGCTGCGAGCAGCGCCAGGACGAGCAGGTTACGCCGTGATAAAATTCTCAGAGGAGATCAGTCCTTGGGGCGCCGGAACTTGTCGTGGCAGCCCTTGCAGGCACCGCCCACTTCGGCGAAGGCGGTCTTGAAACTCGCTTCGTCGGTGGAAGCGGCGAGCTTGTCGAGACCGGCGGTGAGAGCGGCGAAGGCGGCCTTGAAGCCGTCCGGATCGCTCCAGATTTCGGCCTTGGCATAGGTTTCGACCTTGACGCCCTTGGCGCTGTCGGGTGCCCACGGGTCGGCGCCCTTGGCACTTTCCCATGCGGCGTGGAAGGCGTCGAGGCTGGCTTTGATGGTGGCGGGATCATAGGCGGCCTCGCCCTTCATGATGGCGACCATGGGCCCGATGGCCTTGCCCTGGGCCTTCATCAGCGCCTGGCGGGCCATGATCGATTCGTCCGGACCGGCCAGTGCCAGTGGCGCGCCAAGGCTCAACAGCAACATGCCAGCGGCGGCAATCGCGAAAATTCTTCCGGCTTTCATCCTGTGCTCCATCATCTGATCGATTGGAGAACCTACGATAACGCGGGCCTGATCCGATCATCACAATTGTGTGTGCGTTGAGCCACACGGAAAGCCTTTCTTCACTTTGACTTGAAGAAGTCCAGATCGGAACAAAAACACGCCGCAGAAGCGCATGAATTTCGCGTGAATGACGCGGTCCGGCGGGGTTCAGGCAAAAGCGCTTAAGGGGTTCTTCAGCGTCCAGCCGTTAGGCTTCCACGCGGGGAACATGGGGTGAGTTGAGATGAGTGAACAGAAAAACCAGGAGAGCAACACCGAACGCCAGCGACAACGCAGGCTCAGTCCCGAGCTCAATGAATTCCTGCATATGCTGGCAGCCCTCGAGGAGCAGTTGGCTCCGGCTCAGCCCGATACGATGCGCGCGCGCGCCGCCTGAGCGCCGGTCAGCGCCGCCTTCACCGCGGCGTACAGTTCCTGCCGGTTCGCCGGTTTCGGCAAGGCGATGTCGAAGGTCTCGCTCCACTCCGCCTGGCGCATCGAGTCGGCGAGAAAGGCGGAAAGCGCCATCAGCGGAGTCCGCGCCACGGCACCTCCGAGTTTCCGGATCGAGCGCGCCGCCGTGATCCCGTCCATCACCGGCATTTCAATATCGAGAACGATAAGGTCGAAGGGCATGGCTTCCGCGCAGGCCAGCGCTTCCTCGCCATGGATCACAGGTTCGACCAGGCAGCCCATGGCCTTCAGCATGGCGGTGGTGAGGATGCGCACCGGGCCGCAATCCTCGGCAAACAGCAGGCGCGGGCGGCACCCGTCCGGCAGCCTGAGGCTAAAACTTCTGCTCTGTGTTTCGGCAATCAGCATCCGGTCCCATCCCACCCGAAAGATAGCCCAAGGTTAGGAGGCGGTGGTTTGCGAATGGTTGCAATCCACCGCATTTGAACGTGATGCTTAACGAATGATTAAGGTTACTTCGTCCCGAACATGCGGTCGCCCGCGTCGCCCAAGCCCGGCACGATATAGGCGTGCTCGTTCAAATGGCTGTCGATCGCCGCGGTATAGACGGGGACATCCGGGTGGGCGGCATGGAAGCGGCGGATGCCCTCGGGCGCCGACAACAGGCACACGAGGCGGATGTCCTTTGCACCCTTCTCCTTGAGCCGCGCGATCGCCGCCGAAACGGAATTGCCGGTGGCAAGCATCGGATCGACCACGATCACCCGGCGCTCGGCGATGTCGTCGGGCACCTTCATGTAGTATTCGACCGGCTGCAGGGTGACGGGATCGCGATAGATGCCGATATGGCCGACGCGCGCCGAGGGCATCAGATCGAGCATGCCTTCGAGAAGGCCGTTGCCCGCCCGGAGGATCGACACGATCACCAGTTTCTTGCCCTTGAGGATGGGCGCTTCCATCCGCGCCAGGGGCGTCTCGATGGTCTGCGTCGTCATCGGCAGGTCGCGCGCCACCTCATAGGCGAGCAGCAGGCTGATCTCGCGCAGCAACTGGCGGAACACGGCGGATGGCGTGGTCTTGTCGCGCATCAGCGTCAGTTTGTGGAGCACCAGGGGATGGTCCACCACTGTCAGGTTTTTCGGCAGGTCTTGATGGGGCATGGGAACTCCCGGCAGTGGCGTGTCTCCTTTCGGCGATCCCGCGCCGAAACTCAAGGCCGCGCGCATCCCTCATCCACCGCCATCGGAAACGCACTTGCATTTCTTCCGCAGCCCGCTACATGTGTAACGGAAATTATTACCGATTGAGCGCACCGATGACCCCGTCCAGCCGGCCCATTGCGGCAGCAACCCAGATTGGACATGTCCACCTGAAGGTTTCGAACATCCAGCGTTCGCTGGCGTTTTATTGCGACATTCTGGGTTTCGAACTGCAGCAGCGCTACGGCGCGCAGGCGGCGTTCATCTCGGCCGGCGGCTATCACCATCACATCGGGCTGAACACCTGGGAAAGCGAGGGCGGATCGCCGCCGCCGCCCGGAACGACCGGCCTGTTTCATGTGGCGATCCTTTACCCCACCCGTGCCGACCTGGCCGATGCGCTGAAACGCCTAATGGCCAGCGGCATCGCGCTCGACGGGGCGTCCGATCACGGCGTTTCGGAAGCGCTTTATCTCCGCGATCCCGACCAGAACGGCATCGAGCTTTACTGGGACAGGGCCAAGGCGGACTGGCCCCGCAACGCCGATGGCGTGCTTGCCATGGTGACGCGCCGCCTCGATCTCGACGACCTCCTCAAACAAGCACTCTGAAAAGGATCACCGATATGGCGAAAATTCTCGTTCTTTACTACTCGGCCTGGGGCCACATGGAGCAGATGGCCTATGCCGCGGCCGAAGGGGCCAAGGAAGCGGGCGCCACGGTCACGGTGAAACGGGTGCCCGAACTGGTGCCCGAAGAGGTGGCCAAGTCGATGCATTACAAGCTCGACCAGAAAGCCCCGATCGCCACGCCGGCCGAACTGGCCGACTACGATGCGATCATTTTCGGCACCGGCACGCGCTACGGCAACATGACGGCGCAGATGAAGAATTTTCTCGACCAGACCGGCGCCCTGTGGATGAGCGGCGCACTTGTCGGCAAGCCGGGATCGGTCATGAGTTCGTCGGCCACCCAGCATGGCGGGCAGGAATCGACGATTTTAAGTTTCCACACCGTGCTGCTGCATCATGGCATGATCATCGTCGGCCTGCCTTACGCCTTCCAGGGCCAGATGGGTGTTACCGAAGTCATGGGCAACTCGCCCTATGGCGCCTCGACCATCGCCAGCGGCGACGGCAGCCGCCAGCCCTCCAAGGTGGAGCTTGACGGCGCCCGCTACCAGGGCAAGCACGTGGCCACCATCACGGCGAAACTCATCAGGTAGGAGGCGAGCCTCAGCCGGCGGATTTAAGCGCCGCCGGCAGTTCCTGCGCCACGATGTCGAGATCGGCCGCCGTGCCCGCGGTGATGCGGATGCAGCGGTTGAGCGGTGCGACGCCGGGCATCCGCACGAACACGCCGCGCGCCACCAGTGCGTCGAGCACGCGCTTGGCGTAGGCGCCGTCGCGGCCACAGTCGAGGCTCACGAAATTGGTGGCCGAGGCGATCGGCTCCAGTCCGTTGTCACGCGCGATGGCGGTAATCCGCGCACGCGCCGTGGCGACAGCGCCGATGACGTATTGCAGATGTGCATCATCGCTCAGTGCGGCGATCGCCGCCTGCTGGCCGAGCCGCGTGACGCCGAAGTGATTGCGGATCTTGTCGAAGGCGGAGATCAGCTCGGCATGGCCCAAGGCATAGCCCACCCGCATCCCCGCCATGCCATAGGCTTTGGAAAATGTGCGAAAGCGCAGCACCCGGGGGTTTTCGACATCGAGTGGCGGCAGCGTGTCAGGGGGGGCGAATTCGCCATAGGCCTCGTCGAGCATCAGGAATGAGTCAAGGGGCAGATTGGCGATCATGTCGGCCACCACTTCCGCGCTCCACCAGGTGCCCATCGGATTGTCGGGATTGGATAGATAGATGAGACGCGCGCTTTCTTTCCGCGCCACAGCGAGGAGGGATTGCGGATCCTCGCGGTCTTCAACGAAGGGCGTGGTCACCAGCCGGCCGCCGAAGCCATGCACATGGAAATTGAAGGTGGGATAGGCACCAAGCGATGTGGCGACGGTGATGCCTGGCTCGACGAACAGCCGCACCGCAAGGCCGAACAATCCGTCGATCCCCTCGCCCACCGCGATGTTGGAGGGCGCAACACCGTGATGGCGGGCCAGCGCCTGCTTCAGATCATGCAGTTCGGGATCGCAATAGCGCCAGACCTCGCCCGCCATCTCGCGCATGGTGGCGATGGCCAGGGGCGAGGGCCCGAAGACATTCTCGTTGGCGCCGATGCGCGCGCGAAACCCGCAGCCCGCCCGGCGCTCCAGCGTCTCGGGCCCGACAAAGGGCACCGAAGACGGCAGCCCGTCGACCAGCGGGGTGAAAGGGAAGTTCAACCGATCCTGGATTACAAAGTGAGGGCTGTCTGGATGGTGACCGTCGCCCCGGTCGCCGGCAGCGGAATGGGCGCCAGGCTGACGAATGATTCCCGCCTGCGGGCGTATTCCTCCGTATTCGGCAAATTAGCCAGGTCCTTGTCGACCGGACGGATCCTCACGGTGACGCCGATGGGTTTCGTGGTGTCCGCCTTGAGCCATCGGGCATTGATGGTGATATCGCAAAAAAAACTGCCGCCGGACGCCGGCAAAACATATTTCTGCGATTTCTCTTCAAAGAATGACGCGCCCGGCACGGTGGAGTGAAACAACGTGACCTCGCACATCACATCGTGAGCGGGCGGGGGCGACGATGCAACCAAGACATTCGTCCGCACCCTGACGGCGAAACTCCGCGATACCGTCGCGCGGGGCTCGGACGTTTCGGTGACCAGGCTCTCAAGCTTCTGCAGGAGGAGTTCCGTCCGGCTTTCGGTGGGGCCCGCCTGCACAATGGCGATCGGCGTCATCAGCCACGCGAGCATCATGGGCGCTGCGATACCCCGAACCAATTTGCGCATAACACTGTCTCCTGGTTTCGGCCGGCAGCTAAGACGGAAATGAAGCCACGGTCAATTATCCGGATTGCGCGTTCGGTTGGCCGAGGTTATCATGATGAACGGCGGAACATCGGGGGATGTCATGAAAAGATTTCTTTTAACGGCGGCCATTCTGGCGTTGTCGGCGAATGCCGCAGTGGCGGCTGACGCGCTGCCGCCTTCTGACTATGACTGGTCCGGATTTTCAGCCGGCGTCTTCGGCGGCGGACAGTGGTCGAGTTTCGATGAAACCGAGCTTCACACCGATGCCTTCGGTGGCGGCTGGTGGTTTCCGCCCGGCCCCAATCCCGGTTTCGATTACAACGACAGCGCGGCGATGTTCGGCGTTCAGGCGGGCTTCGACAGGCAGTTCGACCGATTGGTCCTGGGCCTGGGGCTTGAGGCCGGACACATGAACATCGACGTGGAAACCACCGATCCGAACACCCCGCCCAATCCCGATGCCGAAGGCGAAATCGACATCAAGCTGTCGGGCGGCACTTTCGGCTCGCTGACGGCGAGAGCCGGCCTCGCATTCGACAGACTGCTGATCTATGGCCGGGGCGGTGTTTCCATCATGGGCCTCCACGCCTCGACCACGGATCTGTGCGACGAGGACTTCTGCGGCAATCTCGCCATCGAAGCCAAGGGCCGGGACACTTTGTTCGGCCTGACGGCGGGCGCCGGCATCGAATATGCGCTGACCGACAACATCACCGCGGGCGCCGAATACCGCCTCTACAAGTTCGAGGACATGACGGTGAAGGGCGTGGCCAACAATCTGCTGGACTACAGCCAGACGATCTCGCCCGGCATCATCAACACGGTGCGGGTGTCGGTGAATTTCAAATTCTGAAGGCGGCCGCAAGCTGCCCTCAAACGAATTTTTCGTGGAAATTTGGAGCGGGCGAAGGGATTCGAACCCTCGACCCCAACCTTGGCAAGGTTGTGCTCTACCCCTGAGCTACGCCCGCGCCGGGGACGCCGGACTGTCCGGCGAGGTGGCGGTCTTATTGC
>JANLYR010000069.1:0-8664 GCA_031365765.1 Hyphomicrobiales bacterium
CGCCGGAGTTCTTCTCAGGCGGCGCCAAGCTCCTGGGCCTCCCCGGACACCAGGGCAAAATCACACCCGCGCAGATTGAATCCTGTCTCAAGGGCTTTGTGCGGGGCGAGCATGACCCGAAGCCTTGCGGTGTTTCAATCACCAATGCCACAGAACTGGGAACGGTCTATACACCGGCCGAAGTTGAGAAAATCTCCAGTCTTATCAAGCCTCGCGGCCTCAGACTGCACATGGACGGCGCGCGCTTCGCCAATGCCGTCGCCAGCCTTGGCGTGTCTCCGGCGGCACTCACCTGGAAGTCCGGTGTCGATCTCATGTCCTTCGGCGGCACCAAGAATGGCGCCATGATGCTGGAATCCGTGGTGTTTTTCGATCTCGATCTGGCCCAGGACTTTGCCTATCGGCGCATGCGTGCGGGCCAGCTCATGTCGAAGGGCAGGTACCTCGGGGCCCAGATGCTGGCCTATCTGGAGGATGGATTGTGGTTAAAAAATGCCAGCAAAGCCAATGGCTTGGCTCGACTCCTCGGGGATGGGATGAAAGGGCTGCCGGGTCTTCGTCTGCATGTTCCGGTCGAGGCGAACGAGGTCTTCGCCATCATGCCCGAGGCCTGGTTGGAACAACTGCAAGGTGCAGGTGTCGGTTGCAACCGCTGGATGGCCGCAGGCGTCGGCGAAGGCGAGGTGCTGGTCCGTTTCGTTCTGTCATTCGCTACACCTCAGGATAGCATCGCCAGGCTGCTCACAATCCTGTCGCGCGTCGCTTGACGTTGCAGGGCGCCGCCGAAGCGACGCCCTAAGTCTCTGAAATCAGGCCGCCTTCCTGGCATCAATCACTTTCGCCTCGGAAGCCGACTTGATGGCGACGGTGCGGGGCTTGAGCGCCTCGGGGACCTCGCGCTTCAAGGTCACGTGCAGCAGGCCGTTGTCCATTTCGGCGCCGTTGACCTGGACGTGATCGGCAAGCTGGAAGCGGCGCTCGAAGGTCCGCGCCGCAATGCCCTGATGCAGGTACTCCGTCTTGGCATCCTGCTTCTCAGTCTTCTTGCCCGTCACCGTCAGCGCGTTGCCGGTCACATCGATGTTGATATCATTGGGACCAAAGCCCGCCACCGCCATGGTGATGCGGTAATCATCGTCACTGAGGCGTTCGATATTGTAGGGCGGATAAGTCGGGGGCTCGAAGCTCGCGGCATCGTCCAGCATGCGGGCCAGACGGTCGTAGCCAATTGTCGAGCGATAGAGGGGGGTTAGGTCGAACATGAACATTCTCCTTGAGCAATGTTGCATCCGCGAAATTGCGGACCGTTGCACTTCGCGGGCCCATCAGGCACCCGCCACACCTAGATAATTTCAGGCTTCAGGAGTTCAATAGGGTGGTTGAAATTGAATGCTGGCAGTTGACTGTCTGTGGCCGCCGTTATTATAAACCTTAACTCCTGACCGTCCGATCATCTTGGCACGCCTGCAAGGATCGAGGGAAGCTGAATGGCTGATGAACGCGTCCCCGGGAGTTCGTTCAGTATAGGTCTGGCAGGATTGAATTCGACGCTCAGGAAACGTCAGCACAAGGGAGGGCATCATGCTTATTAAAG
This sequence comes from Hyphomicrobiales bacterium, assembly GCA_031365765.1. Lineage (GTDB taxonomy): Bacteria > Pseudomonadota > Alphaproteobacteria > Rhizobiales > Aestuariivirgaceae > Aestuariivirga. The sequence continues at coordinate 1,595 of JANLYR010000069.1, forward strand.
GTAGTCTCGCGGCCTTGCTCATGGCCGCCACCGTGGCTTTTTCACCCGTCGTTGCAGAGGCAAAAACCAAAGTCCATATCAACATTGGCGTCGGTTGGCCCGACCAATGTATTGAGCAACGCTGGGACGGCTATTGCGGCCCGGAATATGGCTACTATCGCGATGGCCGCTATTATGACGAGCCGCCCCCGGCGTATTATCGTGACAACAACGTGTCTTGCGGGGAGGCGCGACAAATTCTGAGAGATCGGGGTTTTCGCCGTGTCACCAGCCGCAAGTGCGGCGGCGGAACCTATGTGTTCACGGCGGTCAAGCACGGCAACCTCTACCGGATTGCTGTCAGGGCCCGGAATGGCGCGGTGGTTTCCGTGGAACGAATTTAGCCGGGATGAATTCTGTTGGGAATGGCGTAATAGCGGCTTTCATGTAAGGAGATGACAATGTTCGGGAAAATCATGTCCGGTGCCATTGCAGCTGGGTTAGCCATTATGCTGATCCCCAGTGATCCTGCGGCGGCGCGCGACAAAAGATTCCGCTACCAGCCTTATTTTGGCGGCGGCTTCTTTCTCGCGCCGCGTTATGCCCGTCCCCGTTATTATTATGACGACTATGAACCGCCGTTCCGCCAATACGAATTCGAACAGGGCTATTATGAGCCCGATGTCTACAACCCCCCGCCGCGGAAGCTCAAAAAGAAGAAATCGATAAAAACTCCCGTTGTCACGGCCAAAAAGAACACCGCCGTTGCGGCGGCTACAAAACCAGTTGAACCTCCGGTTGCAAAGCCAGTCGCCGCGGCTGCGGCGTCTAGTAAATTGATTGCTTGCGACAAGGCCCAGTCCATCGTCGGCGGATACGGGTTTGAGGGCGTGAAGGCATCGGATTGCGAGGGGCAGCTCTACGCATTTACCGGTACAAGGGGCGGCAAGCCCTATTCCATCAAGCTGAGCTCGATCAGCGGCGAATTGACGGAAGTAAAAAAAGCCGAATAGCCGGTTCCGTCTTGCCCAGCGCCCGGGCTGCGCTTACAAGCCGGGCGTCTTGCGGCTCATGGAACTTTACCCCACTCCCGGAAATCCCTTGCCCGCAAATGCGGTCTGCGTGGTCGTGCGGACACGGGACAATATCAAGCTTCGGGCAATGCGGGCCGTGCTGCCTGTTTCCAAGGGTACGGTTGTAATCATTGGCGGCCGGGGCGATTTTCTCGAGCGCTATTTCGAAACAATGGCAGATTTCCTTGCACGCGGTTTCAGCGTGGCAGCGCTGGATGTGCGCGGCCAAGGTGGGTCGTCAAGGCTACTGAAAAACCGCGCACGCGGGCATTGCCGGAGTTTCACCGATTACACCGAGGATGTGCGGGCCTTTATGACGGAAGCGGTATTGCCGCACTGCCCTCAACCCTATTTCGGCGTCGGTCATTCCACTGGCGGCAACATCCTCCTGCAGGTTGTGCGCAAGCATCGATGGTTCGCCAAAGTCATACTCGTGGCTCCGCTGATCGGTATCAAATATGGGCCATGGCCGGCTTCCGTTGTGAAAATTCTCGTATTCCTGGCGACCCGCTCGGGGCTGGGGTGGATGTACCTACCTGGGCAAAGGCGTTGGCCGCTGGGGCGCAAGGATTTCGACGGTAACCCGTTGTCGTCGGATCGGGCACGGTGGGAACGGGACAGTGCCAGCCTGGAGGCAGCGCCGCATCTGGCACTCGGTGCGCCAACGTTTTCCTGGCTTCGGGCGGCCATGCAGTCAACTTTCGCCTTAGAGCGATTGGATTCGCGCAAACCCCTGAAATCGCCACTTCTTATCGTCGCGGCCGGTCAGGAACGGGTGGTTGACAGTGAAGCGATCCGGAGATTCGCCAAGCGGATGCCGGGTGTGTCGCTCGTGGTAATCCCCGCCGCAATGCATGAAATATTAACCGAGACCGATGCCGTGCGCGCCCAATTCTTCGCGGCGTTCGATGCATTCACAGATGACAGCGAATCCTAACCACCGATCTGTTCATAAGCGAGATTGAGGCGGACAAGCATCGCCGCCGCATAGTCCATCATCTCTTGGGGCAAGCTGTAATTCGCCAGGCGGTCTGGATGATATTTGCGGGCCAGATCGTGATAGGCTTGGCGGATATCCGCAGTCGATGTCTCTTTATCCACGCCAAGGACGGCATAAGGGTTAAATGCTGTCCGGTCGCTGGACCGCCGCTGAACGTTGAGGTTGGCCTTCGGCGCCGCGAGCAATTGAATGCTGCGCACCGCCTGCTTGGACAGAAAGGTTTGCCGCCCGTCGACTTCCAAAACGTCGAGGAAGAGATCGCCGTTGTTCATCGCGTCGTGTAGCTTGCCCGACATTGGCAGTCTGATCGCAAGGTTGACCACGCTGCCATCGCTCAGGGTGACGGAAACCGAAACCCGGTTGACATGCGATTTAAGGTTTGTGTCGCTGCTTTCGAACACTGCAATCTCCCGCCGTTGCTAGAAAAGACTACAACTTCCAGCGCGATGATGGGTTAAATTGCCTTCGCAGAGCCTTCATGCTATGCGCCCCGTCATCCAACACAGTTAAGAAAGTCTTGGCGCCTATGAATTTGCGTAATATCGCCATCATTGCCCATGTCGATCATGGCAAAACCACTTTGATCGACCGGCTTTTGTCACAGTCGGGGTCGTTTCGGGAGAACCAGAAAGTGGCCGAACGGGCCATGGATTCCAATGATCTGGAGCGCGAGCGCGGCATCACCATCCTCGCCAAAGTCACTTCGCTGGCTTGGAAGGACACGCGCATCAACATCGTCGACACTCCGGGCCATGCCGATTTCGGTGGCGAGGTCGAGCGTATCCTCAATATGGTCGATGGCGCGGTACTGCTCGTCGATGCGGCTGAAGGTCCGATGCCACAGACCAAATTCGTGCTGCAGAAAGCCCTGAAAATCGGCCTTCGCCCGATCGTCGCCATCAACAAGATTGACCGGCCGGACGAGCGCCACAATGAGGTCGTAAACGAAGTTTTCGACTTGTTCGCGGCACTGGATGCGAGCGAGGAACAGCTTGATTTTCCCATACTCTACGGCTCGGCGAAACAGGGATGGATGGCCGACACGCCAACCGGCGCGCATGAGAACATGGGTCCGCTGTTCGACCTGGTGGTGCGGCATTTCCGGCCGCCCGTGATCGAGGAAGGCCCATTCCGCATGCTGGTAACGACGATCGAGGCCAATCCGTTTCTCGGCCGAGTACTGACCGGGCGTATCCGCTCGGGCGCCGTCAAGGCCAACCAGACGGTCAAGGCCATGTCGCGCGATGGAAAGCTGGTGGAACAGGGACGTATTTCCAAGGTTCTGGCCTTTCGCGGGCTCGACCGGTTGCCGGTCGATGAATGCCTGGCGGGCGACATCGTGGCGATCTCCGGGCTTACGACGGCGACAGTGGCCGACACGATCTGCGATGTGGCGGTGACGCAGCCGATCTCGGCCCAGCCCATTGATCCGCCGACCCTGACGATGACTTTCCGCATTAATGACGGGCCGCTCGCCGGCAAAGAGGGTGACAAGGTGCAGAGCCGGGTCATCCGCGACCGGCTGTTGCGTGAGGCCGAAGGCAACGTGGCGCTGAAAGTCACGGCGTCGGAAACCGAGACAGACGCCTTCGAAGTGGCGGGACGGGGCGAATTGCAGCTTGGTATCCTGATCGAGACGATGCGCCGCGAAGGATTCGAACTCACCGTCGGGCGTCCGCGCGTGGTGTTCCGCTCCGACGAAGCGACGGGCGACCGGTTGGAGCCGATCGAAGAGATCATCATCGACGTCGATGAAGCCTATACCGGCGTTGTGGTTCAGAAATTGTCTGAGCGGCGCGCCGAACTCAAGGACATGCGTCCTTCGGGCACCGGGCGCCAGCGGATCGTGTTCCATGCGCCGACCCGCGGCCTTATCGGCTATCAGTCGGAACTGATGACGGACACGCGTGGTACCGCCGTGTTCAACCGGCTGTTCCATTCCTACGCGCCCTATGTGGGCGAAATCCCGGGGCGCCACACTGGAGCGCTGCTGTCCAACAGCGACGGGGACGCCGTGGCTTATGCCATCTTCAACCTGCAGGACAGAGGGCCGATGTTCATTGAACACGGCACCAAGGTTTACGCCGGCATGATCATCGGCGAGCACACGCGCGGCAACGATCTTGAACTCAATGTCATCAAAGGCAAGAAGCTGACCAACGTTCGGGCCTCGGGCAAGGACGAGGCCGTGGTGCTGATTCCGCCGATCCGCATGAGCCTTGAGAAGGCGCTGGCCTATGTCGGTGACGATGAACTGGTCGAAGTGACACCGAAGTCGATTCGGCTACGGAAGGCGGTGCTCGATCCACATCTTCGAAAGCGCATGAGCCGGGCGAAAGACGCCGAGAACGCCGCGTAAAACGCGATTTCCGCTATTTCCCTGACAAATCTCGGCACGCCGTGAACTCGATTGGCGGCGCGCCTATTTTTGAATCCACCGTTGGCACGTCTTGTTCGCAATCGAAATTATCCGCCAGATCATCGGCGGCCCGCCGGGCTTGTTCATTGGCGTTGGGATAGGAGCCCGCCACGTAGTGCATATGGCATGACTCATTGGCGCGTATTGCCGTGATCACCAGCCAGCTTGCGGCGGTGGGATCGGTTTCTCCTCCGACGTTCCAGCGTTCGATGGCCGCAAAAGGCACGCCGTCCTTCAGCCGCCATTCAATAGGGCTCAATGCCGTGTTGAATGGACCGAAAGTCTTGCGAAAGGCGCAGTGGCTTTTCCCCTCCTTCCCGAAGGCCACGAAACTGCGGTCGTCGGCGCTGGACTGGATGATGTCGATGCCACCATAGCCATCGCAGGCCCAAGTTCCGGCAAAGACATATTCGTCGGCAGGTTCGATTAACCGGCACTTCGGCAGATCAAAGCGCGTATAGAAGCTGGTGTTGTCCGCTACGTTCGCGCCGATCGTGCCCATTGCGAAGGACAATGACATCAGGGTTCGTCTCATGGCAGAACCCTGCCATGGTAGCAAAAAACAAGGAAGTCTCATGCGCATCGACGCCATCGCGATCGGCAGCAATCCGCCCGACGAAATAAATGTCATTGTCGAGGTTCCGGTTGGCGGCGAGCCGATCAAATACGAAATGGATAAGGAAGCAGGCACCCTCGTGGTCGACCGGTTTCTCTATACGTCGATGCGCTATCCCGGAAATTATGGCTTCATTCCTCATACATTGTCAGGCGATGGCGACCCCGTGGATGTATTGATTGCCAACCAACGCGGTGTCATTCCAGGCGCCGTCGTCGCCTGCCGGCCCGTGGGTGTTCTAAAGATGGAGGACGAGGCGGGCGGCGACGAGAAGATCATCGCAGTGCCGGTCCCGAAACTGACGCGCCGCTATGAAAATGTGCATGAATATACCGACCTTCCCGAAATCACCTGGCAACAGATCGAGCATTTCTTCATTCATTACAAGGATCTCGAGCCGGGCAAATGGGTCAAGGTGCTGGGCTGGGGAAACGCGGCCGAGGCACGCCGGATGATCATCGAGGGGATCGAGCGGGCGAAAAGAAAATAGATTTGGCTATAACTCCGGCGATTCAACCCCATTGATCGCACACGCCGCCTTGACAGTGTTGCGGAGCAGGCAGGCGATCGTCATTGGGCCCACGCCGCCGGGCACGGGCGTGATCGAGCCCGCCACCTTTTCACAGGATTCGAAATCGCAGTCTCCAACCAACACACCCTTGCCGCCGCGCTCGATGCGGTTGATGCCCACGTCGATGACACAGCAGCCGGGTTTAAGCCAATCGCCTTTGACCATTTCCGGTTTGCCCACGGCGGCGATTACAAGGTCGGCACGGCGGACCACGGCCGGCAAGTCTTTCGTGCGCGAATGGGCGATGGTAACCGTGCAGTTTTCAGCTAGCAATAGCTGTGCCACGGGCTTGCCTACGATATTGGAGCGCCCGATGACCACCGCCTCGAGACCCGCGAGGGAGCCCAGCGCATGCTTTGCCAACATCACCGAACCGACGGGGGTACACGGCACGAGCGCATCCTGACCGGTCGAAAGCCGGCCAACATTAATCACATGAAATCCGTCCACATCCTTGGCTGGGTTGATGGCGATCAGCACCTTTGCCGAATCGATATGAGAAGGAAGGGGAAGCTGAACCAGGATGCCGTGGCAGGCCGGGTCCGCATTGAGTTTTTCTACCAAAGCAAGGAGATGGGCCTCGGATGTCTCGGCGGGCAACCGGTGTTCCCACGAGTTCATCCCGACTTCAGTGGTCTGTTTGGCTTTGTTGGCCACATAGACTCTGGAGGCGGGATCGTCTCCAACGAGAACGACCGCCAGACCGGGAACAAGGTGGTGTTTTTTCTTAAGTTCACCAACGCCCGCCGCGATCTTTTCCCGCAAAGCCTGAGCATAGGCTTTTCCGTCAATCCGTATCGCCATGGGTGCGGCGCTCACAACAGCGCGGAACCGTAATAGATGATGGCGTATCGGATAAACTGCAGGATGATCAGAAGAACGATGGGCGAGATATCAATCGCGCCCAGATTGGGCAGCAAATTTCGAATCGGGGCGAGCAGCGGTTCGGTCAGGCGCCGGAGCGCGAAGGCAACCTGGCGCACATAGGGATTGGAGCCGTTGATGACACCAAAAGCCACAAGCCAACTCATAATGACGGTTGCCAGGATGATCCAGAAGTAGATGTTAAGGATAGTATCGATTAGCCAGATGAATGGATGCATGGGAACCCTGCCTGAATGAAGCTCCGAGATGTAAGCCCGGCCGCGCGTCCAGGCAAGCTTGACGGTGGGTCCCAGCGCTACTAAGAACCGCGACGCCTCAGAGGGGGCAGTAGCTCAGTTGGGAGAGCGCGGCGTTCGCAATGCCGAGGTCAGGGGTTCGATCCCCCTCTGCTCCACCACTCTAGCGTCCGAGTAGGTCCAACAATATCCTGAAAGCCCGCGAAATGCGGGCTTTTTCATTTGTTTAACATCCGGCAACGCGCAATATCTTCCATTGACATCCGGCAGTTTCGGGGGGCAACAATGGGG
>JANLYR010000073.1:0-5275 GCA_031365765.1 Hyphomicrobiales bacterium
CATCCTTCGTGGCCTGGCGCTGTGAGTCGTTAAAATAGGCGGGAACGGTAATCACCGCCTGCGTTACCGGTTCGCCCAGATAGCGCTCGGCCGTCTCTTTCATCTTGGTGAGCGTGAAGGCGGAAATCTGCGACGGCGAAATCTTCTTGCCGCGCGAATCGACCCAGGCATCGCCGTTCTCGCCTTTGACGATATTGTAGGGGACAAGCTTCTTGTCCTTGGCGACCATCGGATCATCCATCCGTCGGCCGATCAGCCGCTTGATCGCGAAAAAGGTATTTTCCGGATTGGTGACGCCCTGCCGCTTGGCGGGTTGGCCCACCAGGGTTTCACCCTCGGCGTTGAATGCCACGATTGACGGCGTGGTGCGGGCACCCTCCGCGTTCTCGATGACCTTGGGGGTCTTTCCTTCCATCACCGCGACGCACGAATTGGTGGTGCCGAGGTCGATGCCGATAACTTTAGCCATGTCTGTCCTCCGAATGGCAGGCGAGCCTGTGGGAAGCCCGTGAACGAGGCGCTTCCGTTACCCTTGAGGGGGCTGCCTCCTGTTTGACATATGGTCCCGGTTCCCCTGTTTCCCAAGGCCTTGGACCCGTTAAGGCGCTATATAGGGTCGTGAATTTTCGCGATCAAGCGGGTGAGCATCGGCAATCGGCTCAACTCTGGTCTGGTTGGGCGGACTTCGCCACGCCCACCATCGCCGGCCGCAGGCACCGGTCACCGATGGCGAAGCCCGACTGCATTTCCTGCATGACGGTTCCCGGGGGCCGCTCGCTGGTCGGCACCTCGAACAGCGCCTGGTGCATGTTGGGATCGAATTTCTGTCCAACCGTCTCCAGCTTGCGGATGCCGTGCCGTTGCAGCGTGTTGAGCAGCTCGCGTTCTGTCAGCTCGACGCCCGCCAGCAAATTTGCGGTCACCTCGTCGGCCCCGTCCCGGGCCTCGGGCGAGACTGTGGCCAGTGCCCGGCCCAGATTGTCGGTGACGCCCAGCATGTCGCGGGCAAAGTTGGTTGCTGCGTAGAGTGTCGCTTCGGCCTTTTCGCGCTCACCCCGCTTGCGCAGGTTGTCCATCTCGGCGGCAAGACGCAGCAGGCGATCCTTGAGTTCCCCCGCTTCCTGCTGCAGCGACTCGATCTGCGCATCGCGGGGATCGTCCGGCGGCTCCGCCATCGGCGATTCCATTTCGGTCGGGTCGTCGAAATAGTCGGGGTTTGTCGTGTAATCGCTCATGGTTACGCTTCATCCACGGGGTCAACGAAAAGGGAATGGCTCGCATATCGGCCTCACGGCTGCGAAAATCAAGTGAGAAGCCGTCCGATCATCTTGGCGGTATAGTCTACCATGGGAATGATCCTGGCATAATTCATGCGCGTCGGACCGATGATGCCCAGCACGCCCACGATCTTCTCCTCCCGGTTCCGGTAGGGCGAAACGATGAGCGACGATCCGGACAGCGAAAACAGGCGGTTTTCCGAGCCGATGAAGATGCGGACACCCTCTCCCGCCTCGGCCAGTCCCAGAAGCTGCACCAGGTCCTTCTTGTTCTCGATATCGTCGAAGAGTTGCCGGATGCGGTCCAGGTCCTCGGCCTCCCTGGTATTCTCAAGCAGATTAGCCTGGCCTTTGACGATCAGCGTCTTGGCTTGGGGATCGGTCTCTCCCGACCAGATCGCCACACCCGCCTCGACGATCTTGGCCGAGAGATCGTCGAGTTCCTGCTCCAGCCCCGACATCTCGTCTCGTACGAACCGCTGCACCTCGACGATCGTCTTGCCCTCGAGCCGGGACGACAGATAGTTGGTGGCGCGGATGAAGGTCGAGGCAGGCAGTCCGGCCGGAACGGTGATTGCCCGGTTTTCAACCGCGCCGTCCTCGCCCACCAGGATCACCAGCGCCCGTCCCGGCCCCAGATTGACAAATTCGATGTGTTTGAGCCGTCCGTTCATTTTGGGCGCCAGCACCACTCCGGCGCAATGCGACAGTCCCGACAGGAGCATGCTGGCCTCGCTGAGCACATCCTCGATCCGGCGTTCGCGATTGGACGCCGCCCCCTGGGCATCGATCCGGGCCCGTTCATCGGGGGTGACCGCTCCCACCTCCATCACCTCATCGACGAAGAACCGCAAGCCCGCTTCCGTGGGGATGCGGCCGGCACTCGTGTGGGGCGAATAGATGAGCCCCGATTCTTCCAGATCCATCATCACGTTGCGTACCGACGCGGGCGACAGGTTGGAGGGCAGGATGCGGGCAATGGTGCGCGAGCCCACGGGCTCTCCCGTCTGCAGATAGGTATCGACAAGCCGGCGAAAAATTTCGCGTGAGCGCTGATCAAGCCCGGCAATGCCCGGCAACCGTTCGTCCAGCAGGGTTCTGGGGGGAATGAGGGTCATCGCATCCTTTAGAAATCAGGTTGGCGCTGGTCGATCAAGCGTCTAGAAGGCGACCGGAACCACACAAGGATACAGCCATGCGCCCTTCTGGTCGAGCGCCGGATCAATTGCGCGCCGTCGTCTTCGAGCGGGGCTACGCCAGGCACGCCGAGGGCTCCTGCCTGGTGCGGTTCGGCGACACCCACGTCCTGTGCACGGCCAGCCTTGAGGAAAAGGTCCCGCCCTGGCTCAAGGGGCGCGGCAAGGGTTGGGTCACGGCGGAGTACGGCATGCTGCCCCGCGCCACCGGCGAGCGCATGCGGCGCGAGGCGTCACAGGGCAAGCAGTCGGGACGCACCCAGGAGATCCAGCGCCTGGTTGGCCGGTCGCTGCGCGCCGTAACCGACCTCGTGGCGCTGGGCGAAAAACAGATCACCCTTGATTGCGACGTTATCCAGGCCGATGGCGGGACGCGGACGGCGGCGATCACCGGAAGCTGGGTGGCGCTGCATGACTGCCTCGTCTGGATGCAGTCGCGCGGCATGTTCAAGGCCTGGCCGCTGAAGGATCATGTCGCCGCCATTTCCTGCGGCATTCACGGCGGCGCACCCGTGCTCGATCTCGATTACGCGGAAGACTCGACCGCCGGCACCGACGCCAATTTCGTCATGACGGGCTCAGGCGCCATCGTCGAAGTGCAGGCTACCGCCGAAGGCGAGGCGTTTTCGCAGCATGCGCTGTTGCAACTGCTCGCTTTGGCCCGCAAGGGGATCGAGGAACTGGTGGCGATGCAGAAAAGCACCGTTGCATGAGACCCCGAGCGGTCCTCGAAACCATTCTCTATGCCGAGGACCTTGTCGCGGCACGCCGGTTTTACGAGGGCATCCTCGGCCTCGAATTCCGGGCTGAAGAGCCTGGCCGTCATTTGTTTTTTTATTGCGGCAACCAGATGCTGCTCATCTTCGATCCGCGCTGCACCGCTGAAGCGAAGTCCGGGTCGCACGTTCCCCCGCATGGCGCATCGGGCGCGGGCCACCTGTGTTTCGCCGCCGGGACGGCCGAACTCGATCGCTGGCGCACGCATCTCCAGAAGCAAGGCATTGCCATCGAATCCGACATGACCTGGGACAGCGGAGGCCGCTCGATCTATTTTCGCGATCCTGCCGGAAATTCCCTGGAATTCGCCGAGCCGAAAATCTGGACCCTGCCCCGGCCCAGACGATTGCAGCGCGGGGACGATCTGGTCGTCGCCACCCACAATCCCGGCAAGCTGAAAGAGATGAACGAGCTCCTCGCGCCGTTCGGTATCGTGGCACAGTCCGCCAGTGACCTGGGTCTCGCCGAGCCGGAAGAAACCGAAACAACGTTTGCCGGCAACGCGCGCTTGAAAGCGGAACATGCGGCCACCGCTTCGGGACTGCCCGCCCTTGCCGATGATTCCGGCCTCTGCGTCGACGCACTCAGCGGCGAGCCCGGCATTTATTCGGCGCGCTGGGCGGGGCCATCAAAAGATTTCGCCCTCGCCATGCGTTATGTGGAGGAAAAGCTCCGCGCCCAGGGTGACCTCACTCCCGAGCGCCGCACCGCGCATTTCGTCAGTGCACTGTGCATCGCCTGGCCCGATGGCCACAACCTGGTTTTCGAGGGCAGGGTTGACGGCACACTAGTCTGGCCGCCACGGGGGACGAAGGGCTTCGGTTACGATCCGATCTTTGCTCCCGAAGGCCAAACGCAGACCTTCGGCGAAATGGAGCCGCACGCGAAATACGCCATGTCGCACCGAACCCGCGCCTTCCGGAAGTTGACCGATGCCATCTTCTGAGCCATTCGGAATTTACGTCCACTGGCCTTTCTGCAAGGCGAAGTGTCCCTATTGCGATTTCAATTCGCATGTCCGGCATCAGCCCGTTGACGACATGTCCTTCGCGCACGCTCTGGCAACCGAGCTCAGATGGTTCGCGGAGCGCACGCCGGATCGAACCGTCAGCAGCATCTTCTTTGGCGGCGGCACGCCCTCCTTGATGCCGCCCCGTGCCGTGGCCCACGTACTGGACGAGATCGGCAAGCTGTGGAGCATCGCTGCCGACGCTGAAATAACCATGGAGGCCAACCCGACCAGCATCGAGGCACAAAATTTTCGCGGCTATCGGACAGCCGGCGTCAATCGCGTCTCGGTGGGTGTCCAGGCGCTGAACGATCCGGACCTGCTGGCGCTGGGCCGCCAGCATACGGCGCGCGAGGCGCTCGAGGCCTTCCGGCTCGCCGCTGCGATTTTCCCCCGCGTTTCGTTCGACCTGATTTATGCCCGCCCTGGGCAGACCCCGGACGACTGGCGCGATGAGCTCGCTCGTGCGCTGTCGGAACAGCAGGGCCACATGTCGCTCTACCAGCTCACCATCGAGCCTGGCACCGCCTATGCCCGCCTGCACGATAACAACATGCTGCATGTTCCGGGCGAGGACAGCGCCGCCGGGCTCTACGACATCACCCAGGACATGACGGCGGCGGCGGGTTTGAGCGCCTACGAGGTTTCCAACCACGCGGCACTAGGCCAGGAATCGCGCCACAACCTGCTGTACTGGCGCTATGGCGAGTATGCGGGCGTGGGACCGGGCGCCCACAGCCGCATTGTCTTGGCAGCAGGCCGTCGCGCCATAGCGACCGAACGCCATCCCGAAACCTGGCGCAGCCTGGTCGCGGCGCGGGGCAACGGTGTTGTCGAAGACATGGCCGTCGATCCGGCCGCGCAGGCCACGGAATATCTGCTGATGGGCCTCAGGATTACCGAGGGAATTGATCTGTCGCGCTATGATCGCTGGGCGGATCAACCCCTGGACCGCCAGCGCATCGCCGATCTCGATGCGCTCGGTCTCGTTGACTGCAGGGGGTCGCGCCTCGCCG
>JANLYR010000176.1:0-9964 GCA_031365765.1 Hyphomicrobiales bacterium
AGATTGGCGAATTTCTGCCAGTCGTCGCCCGCCATCTTGTGCAGCAGCGAACCCTTGCCGTGCACCACTTCGTCATGCGACAGCGGCAGCACGAAATTTTCGGTGAAAGCGTAAAGCAGTCCAAAGGTCAGTTCGTTGTGGTGATGGCGGCGGTGTACGGGATCGCGCTTCAGATATTCGAGCGTGTCGTGCATGAACCCCATGTTCCACTTGAAGCCGAAACCCAGGCCACCCGCGTGGGTTGGCTGCGACACGCCCGGATAGGCGGTCGATTCCTCGGCGATGGTGACGATGCCGGGATGTCCGCCATAGGTTTCGTGGTTCATGCGCTTGAGGAAGGCAATGGCTTCGAGATTTTCGTTGCCGCCGAATTTGTTGGGCAGCCATTCGCCGCTCTTGCGCGAATAATCGAGATAGAGCATCGAGGCAACGGCATCGACGCGCAATCCGTCGAGATGGTAGCGTTCGAGCCAGAACAGCGCGTTGTTGATGAGGAAGCCTTCGACCTCGCGCCGCCCGAAATTGTAGATCGCGGTGTTCCAGTCGGGATGGAAACCCTGGCGCGGGTCCTCGTGTTCGTAAAGTGCCGTGCCATCAAAGCGCGCCAGGCCATGCGCGTCGGTCGGAAAATGCGCCGGCACCCAGTCGAGGATGATGCCGAGCCCGGCGCGGTGCGCCGCATCGACGAAACGGGCAAAGCCCGCCGGATCGCCGAAGCGCGCGGTCGGCGCATAAAGCCCGGTCGGCTGGTAGCCCCAGGAGGGATCGTAGGGATGCTCGGTGATCGGCAACAGTTCGATATGGGTAAAGCCCATCGAGACCGCATAGGGCACGAGGTCGGCGGCGAAATCGTCGTAACTCAGGAAGCCGTTGCCGTCCTTGCGCTTCCACGAACCCAGATGGACTTCATACACCGACATCGGCGCACGGCGCGGATCGAGCTTGCGCCGCGCCTCGATCCAGGTTGCATCATGCCAGGTGAAACCGGACGTGTCGGTGATGCAGGAGGCGGTGTCGGGCCGCATCTCGGCCGCCTGCCCGAACGGATCGCTCTTGAGCGGCAGCAAACGGCCATCCGCGTCGAGGAGCTCGTATTTGTAGGCGCAGCCCTTGTTCGCCAGCGGCACGAAGATTTCCCACACGCCGATATCGAGGCGTTTGCGCATCACATGCAGGCGGCCGTCCCAGTTGTTGAAGTCGCCCACCACCGAAACGCGGCTGGCATTGGGCGCCCAGACGGCGAAATGAACCCCCTCCATTCCTTCGTGATGGATCGCATGGGCGCCAAGCTTGTCATAAAGGCGAAGATGGGTGCCTTCGGCCAGATAGTAATCGTCAAGCGGCCCCAGCACCGGACCGAACTGATAGGCATCGACCACCTCCCACGCACCTCCGTTATTTCCGGCGGCATAGCGCAGCGGCTGGCGCTCCTTGAGTTTCAGGCGGCCTTCGAAGAATCCCGTGTCGTGGCGGCGTTCCAGCGGTCCAAGCGCGCCGCCGTCCAATGTCGTGGCGGATAGCGTTTCGGCTCCGGGCACGAAGGCGCGGGCGATCCAGGTTTTGGCGGGACGGTGCAATCCCAGCACGGCGAACGGATTGCCGTGGCGGCCCTCGACGATCGCCGCGATTTCCTCGCTGCTGGTTTTCCACGAAGGCGCGGTCAAATTGAACTCCTCCCGAATTCAATCTGCACTGAACGCGCTTTAATTGGAAGGCACCGCCCAGATATCCCTGGCATATTCACGAATGGTGCGGTCGGAGGAGAACCAGCCCATGTTGGCGGTGTTCAGAATGGCCTTGGCGGTCCACTCCGCCGGGCGGCGCCACACCGCGTCGACCTGGCGCTGCGCCGCGGTGTAGGCGGCAAAGTCCTTGGCCACCATGAACCAGTCGCTGTTGTAGAGCGGTTCGACGATGGCCCGGTAGCGGCCCGGATCGCCGGGGGAAAAAATGCCCGACGACAAAGCGTCGAGCACGCCCTTGAGATCGGGCGAGGCCTCGATGGCGGCCCGTCCGTCATGGCCGGCGCGGCGGCGCTTGTCGACCTCGGCGGCGGTCAGCCCGAAGAGGAAGAAGTTGTCGGCGCCCACATGATCCCTGATCTCGACATTGGCGCCATCGAGCGTGCCGATGGTGAGCGCCCCGTTGAGCGCGAATTTCATGTTGCCGGTGCCTGAAGCCTCCATGCCGGCGGTCGATATCTGCTCCGACAGGTCGGTCGCCGGGACGATCAGTTCGGCCAGGCTCACATTGTAGTTGGAGAGGAACGCCACCTGCAGAAGATGGCGGGTGTCGGGATCGTTGTTGACCACATGCGCCACGTCGTTGACGAGCTTGATGATGAGTTTCGCCTGGACATAGCTCGCCGCGGCCTTGCCCGCGAAGATCTTGATGCGCGGCGCCCAGTTGCGGTTGGGATGGGCGCGGATCGATTCATACAGTGCGATGGTCTCGAGAATGTTGAGAAGCTGGCGCTTGTATTCATGGATGCGCTTGATCTGCACGTCGAACAGGATTGAAGGATCGGGCCTGAAACCCAGCCGCTCGCGGATCAGCGCCGACAGCCGGTCCTTGTTGCGAAGCTTGATCTGGGCAAAGCGTTCGCGGAACGCGGCGTCGTTGGCGAAGGGTGCGACGGCGGCAAGCGCATCGGCATCGTCCAGCACGCGGTCGCCCACGGCCTCGCGCAACAGGTCCATGAGTTCGGGGTTTATGCCCAGCAGCCAGCGCCTTGGCGTGATGCCGTTGGTCTTGTTGTTGATGCGGGTGGGATAGAGCGCGTTCAGATCGCGGAACACGCTCTCCTTCATCAGCGAGGTGTGCAGCGCCGACACGCCGTTGATCGAGTGCGAGCCGACAAAAGCCAGGTTGCCCATGCGGACCCGGCGGCCGTTGCGCTCGTCGATCAGCGAAATGGCGGCGAGGCTTCCCTCGTCGTGGTTTTCCTTGCCTTGCGCTTCGGCGATCAGCTTGGCGTTGATCGCGTAAACGATCTGCATATGGCGGGGCAGCACCTGCTCGAACAGATGCACCGGCCAGCTTTCCAGCGCCTCGGGCAGCAGCGTGTGATTGGTGTAGGACGTGACGGCGCGCGTGATTTCCCAGGCCTCCGCCCAGTCGAGCATGTCGACATCCATGAGGAGGCGCAAGAGTTCGGCGATGGCGATGGCGGGATGGGTGTCGTTGAGCTGGATCGCTGCCTTGTCGGCCAGCAAGCGCACATCGCCGAACTGCTGGCGATGGCGGCGGAGAATGTCCTGGAGCGAGGCTGAGGTGAAAAAATATTCCTGCCTGAGCCGCAGTTCCTGGCCGGCCGGGGTTGAATCGGAGGGATACAAGACGCGCGTCATGATTTCGGCGCGGTTGCTGTCGCCGAGCGCTCCGGCGTAGTCGCCGCTGTTGAACGCATCGAGACGGATCGGATCGGCCGAACGCGCCGTCCACAGCCGCAGCGTGTTGACGCGCTTGCCGCGCCAGCCGACGACCGGCGTATCGGCGGCGGCGGCGATCACCTTCTCGGCCGGCTGCCAGTGGCGGCGCTTGGTTCCGTCCGAGAGGTCCTCGACCGACACGGTGCCGCCGAAGCCGATCTCATAGGCCGCCTCGCGGCGCGGAAATTCCCAGAAGTTGCCGTTCTCCAGCCAGTTCTCCGGCAATTCGCGCTGCCAGCCGTCGATGATCTTCTGGCGGAACAGGCCGTGATCGTAGCGGATGCCATACCCATATGCGGGGATGTCGAGGCTCGCCATGCTTTCCATGAAGCAGGCGGCAAGCCGCCCCAGTCCGCCATTGCCCAACGCCGCATCGGGTTCCAGCGCTTCAACCAGATCGAGGTCGAGGCCGAGCTTTTCCAATGCCTCGCGGAACACCGCCGTCAGTTGCAGATTGCCCAGCGCGTCCCGCAGCAGCCGCCCGATCAGGAATTCCAGCGACAGGTAATAGACGCGCTTGGCGCCGGCGCGGTAGGTGGCCCGGGTCGAGGCCATCCAGCGGTCGATGATCTGGTCGCGCAGCGCCAGAATGGTGGCGGCGAGCCAGTCGTGATCGTTGGCGACGATCGGATCCTTGCCGATCGAATAACAGAGCTTTTCGAGGATTTGCGCGCGGATGGTTTCGGCGTCGCTGGCGCGGGGCGCGGGCTTCGGCATGGTGCTCATGATCGATTCGACATCGATGGCGGAGGGCGCGGAGACGGTCTGGGTCATGGCGGCTATTTAAACGTGGGGGAAGGGAGCGACAAGCGACAAAAATCAACTGGAATGATTTAATCGCGCGTCCCGCTCATGGCAGCCATGACGTACGGTAACCGTCATTGCGCCAGAGCACGGGGAAGAAGCTTTCGTCCATGTCGGTCGAACCGTTCTTCTGGTAGCGCGAATAGATCGGGCTCTTCTTTTCCTCGTGGAATTGCGCCGCGGAAGAAATGCAGTGCGCCACGACGGAGCGGCGTGGGCGTTCGCCCCTGTTGTCGCGGGAGCCGTGCCAGGTGCGGCCGTGATGGATGACGCAGGAGCCCGCCCCAACCTCGATCGGGACGATCTCGTAATCCTTGACGCCCGCCGCTTCCGCCGCTGGGCGAAGATCGTGCAGCGGGTCGTCGGGTGCGTGAAACTGCGTAATGGGCGGGGCGATCCGCCAGCGATGCGAACCCCTTACATATTCGATGGTGCCGCCATCCGCACTGGTATCGTCAAGGGTGATCCAGCAGGTGTTCATTTCCGCAGGAACGATCCAGCCATTGTAGGAATCGTCCTGGTGAAACCCGAGCGGCTTTGTTCCGGGCGGCTTCCAGATGATATTGTCCTGCCCGATGCGGGCACCGGGCCAGCGCCGCAGCCTCGCGCAGGCCCGTCCGACATCGGCATGGAGCACGATGGCGGCGATAGCGGGATCGGATTTCCACGCATTGCAGATCTGCCGCGTCAGGTCGGGCCTGTCGCGCCCCATGCGCCAGTTCCATTCGTCGGGCATCACGCCCGTCTGGAATATTCCCGAAAACAGCGGTTCAAAGCAGGCGCGCGCGGTTTCGATCTCGTCCGCCGACAGAACACGATGGAGGATGACGAAGCCATCCCGGTCGTAGGTTTCGACGTCGGCGCCGCTGAGTGCGATTGTCGGCATTACGGCGTGTCCGCGCCGATGAGATCGAGCCGCGCCTGCTCCAGATGGCGGGTGATGTGATCGACGGCGGCGACGACATCGCGCTGGCGCAGCGCCTCGGTGATGGCGCGATGCTGGCTGTTATAGGAGGCGATCTTCTCCGCCGACAGGATCAGCGTCTTCATGCGGTCCCACTGGGCATGGAGCCGCACCATGTTGACCTGCTGATACATGCGCACGATCAGCGGATTGCGCGAACACCGCGCCAGCTCCAGGTGAAATTCCGAATCAAGCTGGGTGAACAGGTTCTGATCGCCATCGGAAGATTCGAGCCGCGCCAATACTCCTTCGATGGTGTCGAGGTCGGCCCGCGTCGCATGCAGGGTGGCCAGCCGCGTCATATAGGGCTCGATGGCAAAGCGCGTCTCGATCAGTTGCAGCGGGCTCACCAGGTCGGCGATGTCGTCCATGCGCTGATGCAACGGTCCCGCATAGTTGACGAATGTGCCGCTGCCGACGCGGCGCAGCACCAGGTTTTTCTGTTCGAGCTGGTCCAGCACCTTGCGGATGGTCGAGCGTGCCGTGCCGAAGGCAATGGCAAGCTGGCGCTCGGCGGGAAGCTGGTCGCCATCGGCATAGACGCCGGATTCAATCGCTCGGCGCAGCCGCGCCATGACGATATTCGCGGCCCGTCCGGGCGAAGCGATCAGGTCGTCCGGTTCGGCGTTGGCTTCCAGTACGGTGTGTCCCATTCCACCCTCCCTGCCGGCAGACAATACATGAATTGGTTGGAATTGGACAGAATTGGTTTGCAATCGGTCCGAAATTGTGGATCATGCCGGGCGACCGCGTCAAGCAATTCTCCAACACGGGGATCACACCACCATGGCCGTTCCGTCCGGGGTAAAATACGCCATTATCGGCGCGGGCATTCACGGTCTGTCGACCGCCTATCATCTGGCGCGGAAGCTCAAGGAAACCGGCAAAGGGTCGGGCAAGGACATTCTCGTCGTCGACAAGACGGCGATCGCGGCGGGGGCTTCGGGCATCGCCTGCGGCGTGGTGCGCAACAATTACTACCAGCCGGCCATGCGCGAACTGATGGCGCATTCGGTGTCGGTGTGGGAGAGCGACGCCAAGGCGTATTCCTATCATCCCGTGGGTTACATGCAGATCAGCCCCGAGGTCATGCGCGAGCAGGTGGGCTCGATCTACGCGCAGCAGAAAGACATCGGCTACGAGTCGACCTTCGTCGAGGGGGCGAAAGACTCGCAAGTTTACATGGAAGGCCTGTTCTCCGACTGGCAGGCCAAAGGCATCACCTCGGTGCTGCACGAAAAGCGCGGCGGCTATGCCAACAACACCGCCTCGATCTACGGGCTTGCGTCCAAGGCCGAAGCCGAGGGCGTGCGCATCCTCACCGGCTGTGAGGTGACCGGTTTTGAATTCGGCAACAATTCGCGCGCCGTCACCGCCATTGTCACGTCGAAGGGCACGATCAAGTGCGATTATGTCGTGGTGGGCGTCGGTCCCTGGGTCAATCGCGTGTGGAACATGCTGGACCTGCCGCGCACCGTCGCGATCAAGGGCCGCGACGGCAAAATGCATGACGGCGTCCGCATGTGGAAATACTGGTGCCTGGAAGAGGGAACGCTCGGCGTCGATCCCAACATGCACAAGACCAATGACGGCTTGATGCCGCCCGTCATCCATGTCGATACCGACGCGCCGCTCTATTCCGACGTGGACGGACGATTGCTCACCGACAAGCTCTGGGGGCTCTATTACAAGCCCGATTTCAATTTCGGCGGCGTCCAGGGAGGCGCCTCGCCCTACAAGGTCGAGGGCGAACCCGATACGATCGCCATCGACCCTTACGGCCCCGACAGCCCGGACTTCATCGTGGGCGACGAGTTCATCGAAACCTGGTGCTCCATGCTGGCGCATTGCCAGAAGCGTTTCGAGGGCAAGATCGCGATTTACAAGGCCCACGAGAAATCGGGCGGCCTCGGCTGCTTCACGCCCGACAATTTCCCGGTCTTCGACGTGTTCCGCGACAACGTGTTCGTCATCGCCGATTCCAATCACGGCTACAAGATGATCGGCGTCGGGCAGCTTGCAGCGCAGGAAATCGTCGGCGAGAAGTCGAAGCTTCTCGAACCCTTCCGCTTCTCGCGCTACGCCGAGGGCAAACTGCATCCCGTATCGAACAGCCCGTTTCCATGGAGCTGACGGTCAACCATAATTACCGTCATCTCGGCGAAAGCCGGGACCCACGGTTCAACGGGATATTACTGTCCATTTGGTCTCCGTGGCCCGATGGGTCCCGGCTTTCGCCGGGATGACGGAATAATTGGGGGAGAAACGCAGATGGCGACCGACTATCAGAATTTCATCAAGACCGCTGGCCGAGACGACCTGATCAAACAGGTGCGCAAGCGCATCGACGCGCTCGGCATCGAATATCTCTATCTGCAGTTCGTCTCCGTCACCGGCCGCATCATGGGCAAGGGCATTCCCGCCGATCACTGGGAGAACATCGCCAATGGCGGCTTCCAGCTGGTCTATGGCTCGGTCGTCAACCTGTTCATGAATAGGCGCGGCGAATATCTGGGCTACGGCCCCGAGGCCGCCGAACTGGTGGGCGTGCCCGAGCCCGAAACCTTCATGCAGCTGCCGTGGGACAAGCGCGTGGCGCGCATGTTCTGCACGCTGTTCCGCAACCGCGAGGAAAAGCAGGATCCGGGCTCCTTCCTTACCTCCGACTGCCGCGGCAATCTGCGGCGCATCCACGACCAGTTCGAGAAGGACCACGGGCTTCGCATGCGCCACGGCACCGAGCCGGAAATGATGTGGCTGAAAAAGGACGATAAAGGCCGCCCCGACGGCGGCATGTCGAATCCCTACTGCTATCACATCGACCAGTTCGAAAGCCTGCGCCCGGTCTATATGCGGGTCATCGAATACGGCCGCAAGATGGGCCTCGACATGATCCAGGGCGATCACGAGGACGCGCCGGGCCAGATCGAATTGAACTTCAACTACGACGATGCGCTGCGCACCGCCGACCGTCTTACCACCTATCGCCAGATCTGCGCCCAGGTGGCGCGCGAGTTCAACATCATCGCCTGCTTCATGTGCAAGCCGTTCATGGGCGTCTCCGCCAATGGCTGCCACCACAACATCTCGCTGTGGAAGGGCGGCAAGGACGAGTTCAAGATTCTCGGCAACGACAAGAAGAACCTTCCCGGCTTCGAAGACAATTACATGTATCGCCGCGGCGGCACCAACACCTTCATGCCCGACGGCGACGATCCGCAGATGCCGGGCAAGACCGGCCTCCATGTGATCGGCGGCATCGTCAAGCATCTGAGCGCCCTCACCGCCATCGGTTGTTCGACGGTCAATTCGTATCGGCGGCTTTGGGACACCGGCTTCTGGGCGCCGGTGTTCGCCGACTGGGGTTTCCAGAACCGCACCACGGGACTTCGCGTGTCAGCACCCGGCCGCTTCGAATATCGCGCCGTCGATTCGATGGTCAATCCCTATATCATGGCGGGCGCCATCCTTCGTGCCGCCGACGATGGGTTGCGCCACAAGATCGATCCGGGTCCCCCGGAAGAGCGCAACATCTATGCCGCGATGGAATCGGGAAAACAGGTGCGCAAGCTACCCATGACGCTCGGCGATTCACTTGAAGCGCTGAAGAACGACGAGGTCATCAAGTCGGCGATGCCGGGCGAGATGCATCGGCTTTATGACGAATACAAGCGCGACGAATGGGAACGGTTCCTGCACACCTCGACCGAGTGGGATCTCGCGACCTACATGAACTGCTTGCCTTAAGGAGTGAATGGCGAATGGCGAATAAGGAAGAAACTACTTGCTACTCCCCATGCGCTATTCGCCACTCGCCATTCGCTACTTGAAAGGAGAAAACCAATGTGCGGCATTGCCGGATTGATCCATCGCGACGGCTCGGGAAATATCGGTCAGGAGATGACCGCCATGCTGCAATCGCTGAAGCATCGCGGACCAGACTCGACCGGCTACGCCATCTATGGCGCGCCCGGGCGCAACGAGCACGTCATGCGCTTCAAGGTGGCGGAGCAGGAGGACATGGCCAAAGGCTTCGACATCCAGGACGAGGTGAAGCGGCGGCGCGCCAAGGTTGACGCCCGTCTCGACACGCTCGGCGTCACGGTGATCGAACGCGACGAGGTGACCGAATACGCGTCGCGCTACCGCATTCATTTCGACGGCGACATGAAAAAGCTCGCCGACTATGTCGAGGATGTCGAGGGCACCGAAATCCTGTCGATGGGCAATGCGCTTGAACTGATCAAGGACATGGGCGACGCGGCGCGGGTTTCAAACCAGTACGCGCTGTCGAGCTTCAAGGGCACGCATGGCATCGGCCACACGCGGATGGCGACCGAGTCGGACGTCGATATCCGCTCGGCCCATCCCTACTGGGCCTATCCCTATAACGACATCGCCGTCGTCCATAACGGCCAGATCACCAATTACTGGATGATGCGGCGCGAATACGAGCGGAAAGGCCATCGCTTCATGTCGAACTGCGATTCGGAATTGCTGGCGGTCTATACCGCCTACAATCTCGAACATGGTGCAACACTCGAGGACTCGCTCAAGCAGTCGATTCAGGACATCGACGGCGTGTTTACCTATCTGGTGTCCACCAAGGACTCGCTCGGCATGGCCAAGGACAGCATGGCGGCCAAGCCGATGGTTCTCTACGAAAGCGACAAGATGGTGTGCCTCGCCTCCGAGGAGGTCGCGATCCGCGCTGTCGTTCCCCACGAGATCGACACCTGGGATCCCTACGACGAGGAGGTTCGCG
>JANLYR010000201.1:0-17670 GCA_031365765.1 Hyphomicrobiales bacterium
AGACGCCGTGGTGGCTGATGCTGCTGCGTCTCGCCATCGCCGCCCTCGTCATCATCGCCGTGTCGCATCCGCTCTACGCGCCGGGCCATGTCGCCGCCGTCAACCGCGAGCAGCTCCTGCTCATCGTCGATGATAGCTGGGCGGCGGCGAAGAACTGGGACATGCGCCAGACGGTGATCGCCGAAATCCTCGCCAACGCCCAGCGCGCCGATGCGACCGTGACGCTCGCCACCACGGTCCCCGAAGCCCGGCCCTCCGGCCTCGAACCCGAAGGCGCTGCTGCGGTTGCCGCCAAAGCGTCCGCGCTGGAACCGAAGGCCCTTGATCCCGACCGCCTCGCACTCCTCCAGCGTCTGGGAAACGCCTCCCGCCCCCGCGCGATCTGGATCAGCGATGGTCTCGATCATGGCAGTGCTGAGGCTTTCGCCACAGGACTGGCCCGCATCTCCAGCCGGGTTGAGGTCATCGTGCCCGGACTCTCGCAACTGCCTTTGGCGCTGGCCCAGCCCTCGATCGAAGGTGGCCGGATCGAAATCACCGCACTGCGCGCCGGCAGGGAAATCGCTGAAGCCACCATCCGCGCCGTCGCTGCCAACGGCCGCGAACTGGGCGCGGCACCACTCAAATTCGCACAAGGTGCAACCAGCGCCAAGGCGACGATCGAACTCCCCATCGAACTCCGCAACGAAGTGCAACGCATCCAGATTGCAGGCGAACGCAACGCCGCCGCCAATTTCCTGTTCGACGACCGCTGGCGGCGCAAGACCGTGGCGCTGCAGTCGGGTGCTGCCAGCGAGGAAGCCCAGCCGCTGCTCTCGCCGCTCTATTATGTATCGCGGGCGCTTGAACCCTATGCCGAACTGAGCGAACCCGCAGACGGCGCGGCACTCAAGCAGAGTCTCGACTCGGGCTTGTCGATGCTGGTGCTGGCCGACATCGGCGTGTTGCCGAGCGAGACGCAATCGCTGATCGAACCCTGGATCGAGCGCGGCGGCGTGCTGCTGCGCTTTGCCGGTCCGCGCCTCGCCGGTGCCCAGGACCCGCTCATCCCCGTGGCGCTGCGCGAAGGTGGCAGGGCGCTTGGCAGCGCGCTGTCCTGGGAAACGCCACAGGCCATGCAGAACTTTCCCGATGCCAGTCCCTTTGCCGGACTTGCGATTGATTCAAGCGTGAAAGTTTCACGCCAGGTTCTGGCCGAACCCGACAACGACCTTTCTGAAAAGGTCTGGGCCAGCTTGGCCGACGGCACGCCGCTGGTCACCGCCGCCCGCAAGGGCAAGGGCCTGATCGTGCTGTTCCATGTGACCGCCAATGCCGACTGGTCGAACCTGCCGCTCACCGGCCTGTTTGTCGAAATGCTGCGCCGCGTCGCCGACCTCGCCCCCGGTGCCGGTGGCGGTGCCGCGGCCGGCCAGGCCGCCAGCGCCGATGCCGCCACGGCCTTCGTGCCACGCCGCGCGCTCAACGGCTTCGGCGACCTGACCGAGCCCTTGCCCGACACGCAGCCCATTTCCGTGACGGAAATGGAAAAGTCCAAAGCCTCGCCCCGTCATCCGGCAGGCCTCTATCGGCGAGGCGCGATGGAGCGCGCCATCAACATCGCGCGCGAAGGCGAGGGGTTGGTGCCGATCACCAATCTCCCGGCGAACGTCCAGTTGCGCTCGCTCGAACCGCTCCCCGCCACACCGCTCGCACCTTACGCTTTCGCCGCCGCCACCTTGCTGTTCCTGCTCGACTGCATCGCCGCGCTGATGCTGGGTGGCGGATTGTCCAGGCTGCGCATGAGAACTGCCGCCGCCGCTCTGCTGCTGCTTGCCGGGTTGCCGCCCCCGCCTGCCATTGCCCAGGCGGGCGATGACTTCGCCCTTCGCAGCACATTGCAGACTCATCTGGCCTATGTCCTCACCGGCGACGCCGAGATCGACCGCGTCAGCGAGCAAGGTCTGAAAGGTCTCAGTCAGGTCCTGCTGGAACGCACCTCGATCGAGCCCGGCGACCCCATGGGCGTCGATATCGAGAAGGACGAGATCGTATTTTTTCCGCTGCTGTACTGGCCCATCAGCCCGTCCGTCCCGGTGCCCTCGCCCGCGGCCCTCGCCCGGATGGACGCCTACATGAAAAACGGCGGCACCATCTTTTTCGATCTGCGCGAGGATGGCACCGGTTTTGGCGAACTTTCCGGCAATGCCTCGGCTTCCGCCGAAGCGCTGCGCCGGATGCTGGCGAAACTCGACATCCCGCCGCTCGAACCCGTGCCACCCGAACACGTCCTGACCAAATCATTCTACCTGCTGCAAACGTTTCCCGGCCGCTACGACCAGGGCCAGCTCTGGGTCGAGCATTCCGACGCCAAGGGTGCCGTCACCGGCAATGCCGACGGGGTCAGCGCCATCATCATCGGCGCCAACGACTATGCCGGCGCCTGGGCTGTCGATGACCAGGGCCAGCCGCTCTATGCCGTCATCCCGGGCATCGATCGCCAACGCGAACTGGCCTACCGCGCCGGCATCAACATCGTGATGTACGCCTTGACCGGCAACTACAAGGCGGACCAGGTGCATGTGCCGGCCCTGCTTGAAAGGCTCGGCCAGTAGTGGGCTGGAACATCGCTTTTGCGCCGCTCTTTCCGTGGCTGCTGATCGCCGTTGCGGCCGTTGCGGGCCTGATCCTGCTGGCGCTCTCCGCATACGCACACGCCAGGGGCGTCTGGCTCCGGGCGCTCGCTTTTTCCCTTCTCTTGCTGGCCTTGGCCAATCCGTCGGTCCGCAATGAGCAGCGCGACACCCTGAGCGACATCGCCGTCGCCATCATCGACCGCAGCCAGAGCCAGCAGGCGGGCAACCGTCTGAGCCAGGCCGATGCCGCCGCTGCCGCTTTGAAAGACCAGGCGGCCCGCCTCCCCAACACCGAACTCCGCGTAGTCGATCTCCGCTCCGGCATCACCGCCGATGACGACGGCACAAGGGCCTTCGAGGCGCTCAACCGGGCGCTGGCCGAAATCCCCCCCGAACGCTTTGCCGGTGCTGTGATCGTAACCGACGGCCAGGTGCACGATGTCCCCGCCGATCTCGCCAAGGCCGGCGGCGGCGGACCGGTCCACACCCTTCTCACCGGCTCCAAAACCGAAAAGGACCGCCGCGTCGTCATCGACCAGGCGCCGCGTTTCGGCATCGTCGGCAAGGAACAGACGATCCGCTTCCATGTCGAGGAAACCAATGGCGGCAAGGCGGACGTGGAGGTGACGCTCAGGCTCGGCCAAACGCCGCCCCAGACCTTCTCGGTAACCCCCGGCGCCACGATCGAAGTGCCGGTCACCATCGATCACGGCGGCCAGAATATCGCCGAAATCATCGCCGCACCCCTGGAGGGTGAAATTTCGGTGCAGAACAACCGGGCGCTGGCCGTCATCGAAGGCATCCGCGACCGCCTGCGCGTACTGCTCATTTCGGGCGAACCGCATCCGGGCGAGCGCACCTGGCGCAATTTGCTGAAGGCCGACGCCTCGGTCGATCTCGTCCACTTCACCATCCTCCGCCCGCCGGAGAAACAGGATGGCACGCCGATCAAGGAGCTCGCCCTCATCGCCTTCCCAACGCGCGAACTCTTCGTCGACAAGCTCGACGAATTCGACCTGGTTATTTTCGATCGCTACCGCCGCCAGGCCGTGCTGCCCTTGGCCTATCTCGCCAATGTCGCGGACTATGTGACGCGTGGTGGGGCGGTGCTCATTGCCTCGGGCCCCGATTTCGCCGCCGTCGACGGCCTCTACAGTTCGCCGCTCGCCGAAGTGATCTCGACCGCCCCCACGGGCCGCGTCATCGAAGGCCCGTTCCGCCCCAAACTGACGGAAGCCGGCCGCCGCCATCCGGTGACGCGGGGCCTCGAAGGAAGCGGCGGCGACACGCCAACCTGGGGCCGCTGGTTTCGCCTCGTCGAAGCCAAGGCCGGGGCGGGCGATGTCGTGATGTCGGGACCGGAAGACAAGCCCCTGCTGGTTTTGGAGCGCTCGGGCGAAGGCCGCGTCGCGCAGATTCTTTCCGATCACGGCTGGCTGTGGGCCAGGGGTTACGACGGCGGCGGCCCGCAGACCGAACTTCTACGCCGCGCCGCTCACTGGCTGATGAAGGAGCCCGACCTCGAGGAGGAAGCTCTCAGCGCCAGTCAGGCAGGCCGCCAGCTCGTGGTCGAACGCCGCACCATGGGCGACAAGGCCGATCCCGTTACCGTCACACTTCCCTCCGGCAAGACCGAAACCGTTCCATTGACGGAGCAATCGCCCGGGCTGTGGCAGGGCCGGATCGACATCACCGAGGCTGGCCTCCACCGGCTGTCCGATGGCAAGCTCGAAGCCGCCGCGGCGGCGGGCGATGCCGATGCCAGGGAGGCGAGCGACATCGTCGCCACGGCAACGAAGCTGCAACCGGTGGCGTGGGCGACGGGCGGCGGCATCGCGTGGCTCGAAGACGGCATGCCCCGTTTGGTCAAGGTGAAACCCGGCCGCCAGATGGCGGGCTCGGGCTGGATCGGGCTTCGCGACAATGGCGCCTACCGGGTCACCGCCGTCACCGACATTCCGCTGTTTGCGACACTGCTGAGCCTCGGGGCGTTATTGCTCGCCGTCTCCGCCATGTGGTACCGCGAGGGTCGCTGAAAGCGCGGCGAACCGGTGCGGCGCCAGCACCATGCCGCTGATCCCTTGCAGCGTATGCGGAATAAGCTCGAGATAGAGCAGCCGCTTTGGATCGAACGGCCCCGGCAGCGCCATTTTCCCCGCAGGCACCCGGTTGAAACCGACGCGGCCGTAGTAGGGCTCATCGCCAACCAGCAGCACCAGCGCGTGGCCGTTCGCTTTCGCCTTGTGCAGTCCCTCCCCCATCAGCGCGCGACCGATGCCAAGATTCTGCCGTGCCGGATGCACCGCCAGCGGGCCGAGCAGCAGCGCCGCCGCACCCGCTTTGCCGATGGCCAGCGGCCAGAAGCTGATAGCGCCGGCTACTCCGATCTCCGTATCGCGGATGACCAGCGACAGACCCGGCACCGGCGAACTCCCCTCGCGCAGGCGGTACGACGTCTTGATTCTGCGGTCGATGCCAAATCCCATGTCGAGCAGCTGCTCGATGGCGCCCGCATCGCTGGGCGTGGACTTTTCAACGGTAAACGGACCAATCATGGTGGCGATCCTGCAAAACGGGGAAACGGCGAAAAACGAACGGCGTCAGCGCTGTGCGCTTGAGGCCTGTCGTCGCGACTGAAGATTGCCCGTGCGGATCATCACGCGCGCATAACGAAAGCCCCGCGCGCGGTCAAGCCTTTACCAATGCCGGGCAATCGCCGCGCCGGAAAAGATTTCCGCCACCCGCCGCAGCGTGCTGCCGGTCGCTCCCTCCGGCAGCGCCGTCACCGGGAAAAATTTTGCCTCGGCGATTTCCAGCGATCGCGCCGGTTTCCGCTCGAAGCGGCGCAGGATGAAACACGCGACATGATCGCCGCGAAACTGTGCATCGTTGAGAAACACGCCATGCAGCACCGCCTCTTCAAGTGCCACCACGCCCGTTTCCTCGCGCAGTTCGCGCAGCGCCGCGTCGTAAACCGTTTCGCTGCGGTCGACGCCGCCGCCCGGAAACATCCAGCCCGGCGCATAACTGTGGCGCACCAGCAGCACGCTCTCATCCTTAACCACCACGGTCCGCGTGCCGAGCGTAAGCCCATGCGTCTGCCGCCGCCACGGCTGCAACACCAGTTTCGACACGGCCCTGAAAGCCAGCTTCGTTACCATTCCTCCTGATACGGCCTCGCTTGCCCCGCGCCAAGCTTGAGTTGGCGCGCCGTTGGCTCTATCCCCGCACCATGTCCTCTCCCGTCATCATACGACCCGTCGCCGGCAAGGCGGACATTGATGCATTCCTCCGCGTGCCATTCGCCCTCTACCGCGACGATCCCAACTGGGTGGCACCGCTGTTCATCGAACGCCGCGAACATCTCGATCCAGCGAAGAACCCGTATTTCCGCCATGCCGGCGCGCAGCTTTTCCTGGCTTGGCGCGACGGTGTGCCAATCGGGCGCATCTCGGCGCAGATCGACACGCTGCGCCTCGAACACCACCGGGATGCCGCCGGACAGTTTGGCTTTCTCGAAGCCCCCGATGATCCCGCCGTCTTTACCGCGCTGTTCGGTGCCGCTGAAGGCTGGCTCAAAACTCGCGGCATGAAACGCGTCCAGGGGCCCTTCAGCTTCTCGATCAACGACGAAACCGGCGTGCTGATCGATGGCTTCGACACCAGCCCCAGCATGATGATGGGTCACGCCCGCCCCTACTACCGAAGCCGCATCGAGGAGCAGGAGTTCACCAAGGCCAAGGACATGTTCGCCTATTATTACAACGATTCAATGGGCGTGCCGCCGCGCCTGCGGGCAGCACTCGACCGCGCTTTGCTTTCGCCGCATCTCTCCATCCGCCCGCTCGACAAGAAGAATCTCGCCCGCGACCTCGACATCATCATCGGATTGTTCAACGACGCCTGGTCCCGGAACTGGGGCTTCGTGCCGTTCACCGGCGACGAGATCAAGGCCCTTGGCAACAATCTCAAAATGCTGGTGCGCGAGGAATTCGTGGCGATTGCCAGTTGGCGCGGAGAGCCCGCCGCCATGGCGGTGACGCTGCCCAACATCAACGAATGGATCAAGGGAATGGGGGGCCGCCTCCTGCCCTTCGGCTGGGCCGAGCTCGCCTGGCATCTTTTGGCCAGGCCACCCGCCTCGATCCGTCTGCCGCTGATGGGCGTTTCCCGGAAATACCACGGCACCATCACCGGCTCGACCTTGGCGCTCGGCGTCATCGAAACCGTGCGCCGCTATCACACCGGGCGGGGAACCATGGCCGGCGAATTGAGCTGGGTGCTCGAGGACAACATGCCGATGCGCAAGATCATCGAAGCCTCGGGTGCGATACCCTACAAGACATACCGCGTTTACGAGAAAGCGCTGTGAGTGCCGCGCCTTGGAGCGCGCTGATCCTCGCGGCCGGGCGCGGTCCCTCCGATCCGATGGCGAAAGCCTATGGCGTGGCCAACAAATGCCTGATCGAATTGGGCGGCGTTTCCATGCTCGACCGTGTCGTCAGCACACTGAGCGATTTCACACCGCTGGTCTCGATCGAAAGCGGCGCACCGGCCGGCGCGTACAGAACCGTCGAGCCCTCCAACAGCGCCCCCTCTTCCGTGCTGGCGGCCGTGCGTTCCGGCGCACTGCCCTACCCGGTGCTGGTGACGACCGGCGATCATCCGCTTCTCACCCGCGCCATGGTCGCGCATTTCTGCGCCGCGTCGGAAATTTCCGGCGCCGATTTCACCGTGGGCCTGGCGCGCGCCGAATTGATCGAGGCCACCTGGCCCGAAACGCGGCGCACCTATTTCGCCCTGGGGCCGGACCGTGTGTCGGGCTGCAACCTGTTCGCGCTTCGCAATGCCAAGGCGCTCCGCATTCTCGAACGCTGGCAATATCTCGAACAGGTGCGGAAAAAGCCCTGGCGCCTCGTCCTGGCCTTCGGTGTAGCACCGCTGCTCCGCTATCTGAGCGGCGCGCTGACGCTCGAATCCACTTTCGCCATCGCCTCGAAAAAACTGGGCCTCGTCATGAAGCCCATCCTGATGCCGCAGGCCGAAGCCGCCATCGACGTCGACAAACCCGCCGACAAGGAGCTGGCGGAGAAGATTTTAGAGGAGCGAGCGTAGGCGCGACATTCTAAGCCCACCCCGCCACCATCTGCCGCGCCTGCTGCAGATCCACCGGCACGTCCACTTCGCTCCAGCGGATGCCGTTGATGGAGATCGTCTCGATCGCCGTTGTCTTGGCCAGCATGCCGATGGCCCAGGGAAACCACTGCCGCAGCCCCGCGGGGTCGCGCATCGCCTTGTCGAGCACCGCAAGGTAGGCAGCCACGCCCGCGCCCCGGAACAGATAGAACCCAACCGCCTCGGCATCGACGGTATCGACCGGCAGCAACTTGCCGATCTCCGTCAGCCGCCCGGCATCGAGCATCACCTTCATGTCGTCGGCGTCGTAGCCGGCCTTGCGGTTGATCGCCACGGCGACGGGCACGGCAGGGGCCGCCAGCAGCCGTTCGACCAGATCGGCACGAAACACATTGTCGCCGTTCACCTGGATGAAATCGCCCGTCATCGCGTGCCGCGCCATCCAGCAGCTCGCCAGGTTGTCGGCCACCGCGTAAAACGGATTGAACACCGTGCCGATCCGAACGCCCCGCGCCCGCGCGATATTCGCCAGCGCCTCGTCCATGCGGCTGGCGCCATAGCCCGTCACCACCACGAAATCGTCAAGCCCGCACGATGCGAAAGCGTCGATCTGGCGCGCGATGAGGCTTTGCCCGTGAATGTCGAGAAGCGCCTTCGGCACCTCGGCGGTGAGCGGCAGCAGGCGCTTGCCCTGGCCGGCCGCTAGAATGATGACACGCACGATGGCTTGAATCCGCGAGATTGGGAAGGCTATAGGGGCGTCTCCATCGCACCCGAATCCGCCAAAGTCAAACGCAGGCCCCCTTGTTCTCACTCGCTCATCTCTCGGATATCCATCTGGGGCCGCTGTCGCGGAAATCGGCCTGGCGTGATTTCGCCCTGAAGCGGCACATCGGCTATCTGACATGGCGGCTCAACCGCCACCGCCTGCATCTGCCCGAGGTGGCCAACGCCATCGCCGATGACATCGTCGATGCCCATGTCGATCACGTGGCGCTGACCGGCGATATCGTCAATGTCGCGGCGGGTGACGAGTTTCCCGTGGCCGCCCGCTGGATCGCCGAATTGGGACAGCCCGCCGACGTCAGTTTCGTTCCCGGCAATCACGACACTTACGTGGTCCAGGGCTGGGAGGAAGGCCTGAGTCATTTGGGCCCCTACATGACCGGCGACATGACGGTGGCTTCCGTCCATGTGACGCCGCAGGTCGCCGCCAGTTTCCCTTACGTTAGACTCCGTAAAAACGTAGCCCTCATCGGACTGTGCTCGGGGTTGCCGCAGCCCATTCACCGGGCGGGCGGCAAGCTCGGCGAAGTGCAGCTTCAATCGCTCCGTTTTCTGTTGAACGATCTGCGCGAGCGCGGCTTCGCCCGCGTCGTCATGATCCACCATCCGCCCTTCCCCGATCTGGCGCCGCGCCGCAAGGCCCTGAAGGATGCCGACGCCCTGCGCGACATCCTCATCGCCGAAGGCGCCGAACTCGTGCTCCACGGCCACAACCACGTGCATATGGAAAACGTGGTGCAATCGCGGTTCGGCCGGGTTCATGCGCTGGGCGTACCCTCCGCTTCCATGGCCTTGAAGGACGATTACGATTTCGCCACCTGGAACCGCTACGACATCGAGCGCTCGGGCGGCCGTTGGGTCAGCGCGGTTACGGTGAGGAGCTGGAATCCCGACAAGCGCCTGGTTGAAACCGTGCGCCAGTTCACGCTTTCAACCTGACCCGCCCTTGCGGTAGATTGGCCCCTTGATGAATGCCACGCTGGTCAAGTTCGGCTATCCGGATTCGCTCGTCTGCGACTACCGCCATTGGTGCGTGCTGCTGCGCCCGGCGCAGGCGACGCTGGGAGCCCTCGTGCTTGGCGCCAAGGGCGAGGACCGGGCGTTTTCGGAACTGTCGCCGGAAGCCTTTGCCGAACTGCCGCTCATCACCTATGAGATCGAGCGCGGCCTCGCATCGTTCCGCCGCTACGACAGGATCAACTATCTCATGCTCATGATGGTCGACCCGCACGTTCACTTCCACGTGCTGCCGCGTTACGCGAAAACCCAGTCCTATGGGGGGCAGGATTTCTTTGACACGGGCTGGCCCGCGTTGCCCGATCTGAAGTCCGCCCCGTCTCCGACGGAGGAAACGCGCCTGAACATTCTCCGCGACCTCCACGCCGCCTGGCCCAGGAGCTGACATGCAATCGATGGCCCATGAGAGTTCGCCCATTTCTCCTCGGAGTTGAATCACTTCATGTTCGCCACCGCCGACCGTTATATCCTGAGACAGATCGCCCGGCCGCTGGCGGGCGCCATGGCCATCGGTCTCATGATGTTGCTGGCCGAAAGAATGGTGCGCCTTCTCGATACCACGCTGGGCAAGAAGAATTCCTTCGCCGTGGTGTTCGAACTTCTCGCCTATCTGGTGCCGCACTATCTGGGCACGGCAATTCCTGCCGCCCTGTTTTTGGGTCTCCTCTTCGGCTTCAACAAAATGTCGACCAATTCCGAGATCGACGGCTTCCTTGCGGCCGGCGCCGGTCTCCACCGCCTGGTGCGGCCCGTTGCCTTGCTGTCGATCCTGCTGGCCCTGTTCTCGTTGTTCATCTTCGGCTGGGCCCAGCCTCACACCCGCTACGCCTATCGCTCCGTTGTTTTCGACGTGCAGAATGTCGAGATCTTCTATCTGGCCGAGGAAGGTGTCTTCATGCAGGCGGGCACCCGCACCTTCATTCTCGACACGCTCGACCGCGGCAGAAATGCCTTCGATCATGTCTTCATGTTCGACGACCGGGGTGCCAAAGGCATGGAAACGGTCACCGCGACCCGGGGCTCGCTGATCGAGGTGCCG
Organism: Hyphomicrobiales bacterium; assembly: GCA_031365765.1. Taxonomy (GTDB): domain Bacteria; phylum Pseudomonadota; class Alphaproteobacteria; order Rhizobiales; family Aestuariivirgaceae; genus Aestuariivirga. The sequence goes on from JANLYR010000201.1 coordinate 10,594, forward strand.
GGGGGGCAACGTCCCGTGCTGCATCTGGAAGATGGCCATCGCCTGAATTTCGCCGTGCGCCCGGTGGCAACCGCCGTGGACCCCCCGCTTGCCGGCGTTGCCGAATTTGCTTCCGCCGATACGCCGCTTGGCCGCGTATCCGACGATATCTTCCGGCCGCGCGGTGAAGACGAGCGCGAACTCACCTTGCCCGAACTTTATACAAATCTCGATCACCCGCCGCAGGGCACCACCCCCGATGCCATGCGCGCCGAATTCTACAAGCGCCTGATCAATGTGCTGACCGTTCCGGTGCTGCCCATACTCGCTGTACCCTTCGCCATCGGACGCAGACGCAGCCAGCGCGCCTATCGCTTCGGCATCGCTTTGGTGTTGATCGTCGCCTACCACGAAGTGATCGAACAGGGGAGCCTCGCCACTCACACCGCTGGCATTTCGCCCTGGCTCACCATGTGGCTGCCCTTCGGCCTCCTCACGGGTTTCGCGGCCTGGCGCTTTTGGGTCGCCACCTTCCGGCTGAAGCCCGACCGGTTCGGCAACCTGATCGACACCGTGAGCGACGCCGTCGCCGCGTTCCGGCACTGGCTCATGCGGCGCCTGAGGCCCGCGTCATGATGAAGATCCTGTCCATGATGCTGATCCGCATGATCGCGGTCCGGTTCTTGGCGATCCTGCTGGGCATCACGATTTTCGTGCTGTCGCTGGAAGTGGTGAGCTATTCGAGCGAGATCCTCGCACTCCGTCCGGGCGATCCCAGTATCATGGGCGAATATATGCTGCTGCGCGCGCCCTCCACGCTCTCGACCTTCCTGCCCATCAGCATGCTGCTGGCGCTCCTGCTGGTTCTGACCGAACTCAGTTACCGCAACGAGATCACCACGCTCTGGGCCGTCGGCCTCTCGCCGGCGCGGCTCGTTGTCATGCTGTTGCCGATCGCCCTTCTGGCAGGTGGGCTCAACTTCATTCTGGGCAATCAGGCGATCCCCGCGGTAGCCCCCGTGCTGCGCGACTGGGGCATCGGCGACTATGGCAAGAAGAAACTCAAACTCGGCGAGCGCGACCCCATCTGGATGCGCTCCGGCACCGATATCCTGCGTGCCGGCAGCGCCAACGCCGATTCAACGAGGCTGGACGACGTCATCGTCTTCCGCCGCGACGCGCAAGGGTTGCTCCGTGAACAGATTTTCGCGCGCCAGGCGACGCTCGGCGAAGGCCGTTGGACGCTGTCTGGCGTGCTTGTCTATTACCGCCAGAACCTGCCGCCCAACCGGCTCGATACGCTGGTCTATTCCGGCGCCATGAAACCGGCCGCCGCCGGTGCGCGTTCCGGCGATCCCGAGGAAATGTCGCTCGCCGATCTCTCCTATTTCATCGAGAACTCGGGCTTCGGCATCAGGCCCACCTGGGTCTATGAAACCTGGTGGCACAAGCGCCTGTCGCTCATCTTTTCGGCCCTCATCATGATCGCCATCTGCATTCCGCTTGCCACCCGTTTCCGGCGCGGCGGCGGCATCGGCATGTTGTTCGCCGCCGGCGTCGGCATCGGTTTTCTGTATTTCATCGTCGATGGCATCGCACTCACCATGGGCGAACTGGGTTTCGTCGTGCCGTGGCTCGCCGCCTGGGTACCGGTCATCGCCTTCGGCGCATTGGCCGCGGCGATCACCTTCCGGGCCGAACGGGTTTGACACTGTCGCTCGACGTGGTCGGCAAGGAAGGTCCGGTTCTGTGGGGCCGGACCACCTCCGAGCGCATCAGACTGCAATTCGCCCGCGCCGGGTTGAGCGAAAGCACCGGCGATGGCGATGTCGTCGTCATCCGCGCCGATGCGGTGATCGATCAGCCCCTCATCGCCATCCTCGCGCAACGCCCGGACTTCATCTTGCTGGACGACAACGCAGCGCCGCTCGCGGCGCATGTGAGTGGGGCACAGGCGGTTCAAGCGAAAAACACCATTCTGCATGGTGCGCCCATTGACGTGCCGAAACTTTCACCCGCCGATCTAGGCGCTGACTTCTGGAAGTCGCTGCGCAAGCGCGAGACGCCCTATGCCATGATCGTCTCGGTCGAAAACCGGAACGCCGTCGAGTGGCGGATGTTCATGGGCACGTACAAGGGTGCAACCGATTTCGTCACCAAGCATCTTTGGCCCTGGCCTGCATTTCACGCCACGCGCGGGCTCGCCGCGGCCGGCATAACGCCCAACCTGGTAACGCTCCTCGCCGCCGTCCTGACGGCATTTGCCTTCTGGCTCTTCCTTGAGGGGCACTACGCGCTGGGCCTCGCCGCCGCCTGGGCCATGACCTTTCTCGACACCGTGGACGGCAAGCTCGCCCGCACCACGCTCACCGCCAGCAAATGGGGCGACATCCTCGATCACGGTATCGACCTCGTGCACCCGCCCTTCTGGTACTGGGCGTGGGGACTGGGCCTTGCCACCCACGGCATCCTGTGGTCCCCGGTTTTTTTCTGGTCGGTCCTGGGTGCCATCATCGCGGGCTACGTTCTGCAGCGCATCATGGAAGGCATCGCCATCAAATGGCTGGGCCTCGAAATTCACATCTGGCGCAAGATCGATACGTGGTTTCGTCAGGTGACGGCCAGGCGCAACCCCAATCTCGTCCTGCTGACACTGTTCACGCTTGGCGGACGGCCCGACTGGGGCCTCATCGCCGTCGCGGTCTGGACCGTGGCCTGCCTCATTCTGCACGGCCTGCAATTGTTGCAGGCCCTGGCGGCCGGCAGGCGCGCAGCGCTGACATCGTGGATGACGGCCCGGTGACGCGGAGCGCCCTCATTGTCAATCCGTCGTCGGGAAGGTCAAGCGGCAAGGGGCTGGCGCTCGCCCGCAAACTCGCCGCCCATCGCGGCGTCGATGTGCGCATCCTCGAGCGTTTCGGCGAGCTTCCGGGCGCACTCGATGCGTTTGCCGGCTCTGGCGTAACCGATCTGTTCATCAGTTCGGGCGACGGCACCATCCAGGCCATCCAGACCGAGCTTGCCGAGCGCAAGCCATTCGCCAACCTGCCCCGCCTCGCTCTCCTGGCGCACGGCACCACCAACATGACCGCCGCCGATCTGGGCTTCCACCGGCGCACCATCGAGGCCCAGGCCGCCTTCATTGCTGACCCGCGCATCGATGCCGTATTGCAGCGTCAAACACTGCGCGCCGCCAACCCGCGCGACGGCCGCCCCCGCCACGGCATGTTTCTGGGCACCGGCGCCGTTTCCATGGCCACCCTGTTCTGCCAGAAGGCGTTCAACGCAAGGGGTGTCAAAGGCGACTGGGCCACTTTCGCCACGCTGGCTGGCGGGGTTTCGCGGGCACTGTTCACCGCCCCCGATCCCGCCGACATGGCACGCTTCGACCGCCCCTATCCCATTTCGGTCACCGCCGATGGCACCCCCTTCGCAACCGGCGATCAACTGCTCCTGCTCTCGACAACGCTTGACCGGCTGATCCTCGGCACCAAACCCTTCTGGGGCGGCAAGCAGGCGCCGATCCGCACCACCATCCTGCCCTATCCCGTTCCCAATATCCTGCGCTGGCTGGTGCCCATGATGTATGGCGGCGAAATGCGCAAAGTGCCCGGCGGCGCGGCAAGCTTTGCCAGCGCCTCGCTCGAAATCGAAACACCCGTCAGCTTCGTCCTCGATGGCGAATTTTTCGATGCCCCCCTGGATGAACCCTTGCGGATCGAAACCGGACCGATGTTCACCTATATCCGGGGCTGAATGAGCCTTGACCTCCTCATCGCCCGCAATCTCTTGCGGCCCGTGCCTCCCGAGGTCAGGGCCATCGGTGAGAATGTCGCCCGGAATTTCCCCAATGTCGAAGCCGTCCTCGCCTATGGTTCCTGCCTCCGGGGCGTGAGCACCGCAGAATCGCTCATCGATCTTTACGTGCTGACCGCCGATCTCGAAAGCATAAGCCGCAATCCCCTGGCAAGGCTCGGCTGCGCGCTGGCCCCGCCCAATGTTTATTACAGTGAAATCGAATTCGAGGACCGGACGGTCCGTGCCAAATACGCCGTCTTGCCGCTTGCTTTGTTCACAACATGGATGACCGCCGACAACCCTTATTTCTGGGCCCGGTTTTCGCAACCGTCTGCGTTGCTGAGCGGCAACCCCTTGCCGGTGACCGGCGCCCTCGCCCGTGCCGTCCGCACCATGTACGCCCATGCGCGCGGGGTTTCCGCCTCGGCCGATCCGCTGGAAGTCTGGGCGCGGGGCTTCGCCGCCACCTACCGAACCGAGCTTCGCGCCGAATCCCCCAGCCGCGCCAACGAACTTGTTGCATCCAACGCCGATTATTACCGCGAGGCCGCGGCGCTGCTGACGGACGTAAAACCCATCCGCGCCAACTGGCCGCTGCGCCGCGCCGCCGGCAAGCTGTGGTCGGTCGCACGCCTCGCCAAGGCCGCCTTCACCTTCACCGGAGGTGCTGCCTATCTCGCCTGGAAAATCGAGCGCCACTCGGGCCAAAAGGTGCCCCTGCGCGACTGGCACCACCGCCACCCGATCATCGCCGGACTCGTGCTCCTGCCAAAGCTCCTCAGGAAAGGCGCGGTGCGGTAGTTCGCAGGTATTCCCCCGTTTTCATCATGCCCGGACTCGATCCGGGCATCCACTTTGCGGTGCACCACAAAAGATGACCGTGTCGCGCACGGTCATGATGAGTTTAATGGGCCACCACCGCACTGAACAGCGCGATGATGCGGTCGATCTCCTCGTCGGTATGGGCGGCCGATACCGAGCAGCGCAGCAGGCAGAGCCGGTTGGGCGTGCCGGGCGGGAGTGCGATGTTTACATAGACCCCGGCGTTGAGCAGCGCGTTCCACATGGCGATGGCCGAGGCTTCGTCGGCGCACTTGACCGCGATCACCGGGCTGGACACCTCGCAGCCGGTCTCAAGTCCCAGCCGCTTGAACCCGGCGAACAGCCGCGCCGAATTCTGTGCCAGACGCTGGCGGCGCTCGGGCTCGCGCGCCAGCTTTCGCACCGCCGCCAGCGACGTGGCGATCGAGGCGGGCGACGATGACGCCGTGAACATATAGGGCCGCATGGCTAAGCGCAGCGTCTCGAACAGCGGATGGTTGCCGGCGCCGAAGCCGCCGATGGCGCCGACGCTTTTGGAAAACGTCCCCACCACGAAATCAATCTCGTCCTCGAGACCCGCCTCGTCCGCCAGGCCTCGCCCGTGCGGCCCCAGCACGCCAAATGAATGCGCCTCGTCGGCCAGAAGCTGAAAGCCGTGCTTCTTTTTCACGGCGACGAAATCGGCCAGCGGTGCCCTGTCGCCCAGCATCGAATAGATGCCCTCGACCACCACCAGCCGCCCGCCCTCCTCGCCTTCCGAGCGCGACAGCCGCTTGTCGAGATCGCCCGCGTCGTTGTGGCGGAAACGCACCAGCCGCGCCCCCGACAGCGTGCAGCCGTCATAGATCGAGGAATGCGAATCGGCGTCGAGGAAGATCGTATCCTTGGGGCCGGCCAGCCCCGCCAGCATGCCGAGATTGGCCTGATAGCCCGTGGTGAACACGATGCAGTGGCGGCGATTGAGGAATTGCGCCAGTTCGAGCTCAAGTTCCCGGTGCAGCGCATAGGTGCCATTGGCGATGCGCGAGCCCGTCGTGCCGGTCCCGTGCAAGGCCATTGCCTCCTGCCCCGCCAGGATGCAGTCGGCATCGAAGGTGATGCCCATGTAGTTGTTGGTGCCGGCCAGGATGGTCTCGCGCCCGTTGATGATGGCGCGGGTCGGCGACAGGATGCGCTCATTGGTCAGGCCGACCGCGTCCGAGCCCGCCGCCAGCATCCGGTCATGGCGCTCTGAAAGCGCCCGATGTTTTTCCAGAAGGTCAATCATGTCCGCGCCTTGCAACCCTCTCCTCGACAACTTTCGCAAGCTCCGCGATGGTCCGGATTTCGGACAGCACATTCAGCGGCACTTCGATGTCGAAATGGTCCTCAACCTCCATCACGAAATCCATGACGGTAACCGAATCGATATTGAGGTCGGTTGAAATGTCGGTTTGGGGCATGAGCGTCACGCCGGCGCCATTGAAGGGCTGAAGCAGGGTGCAGAGTTGATTGATCGTGTCGCTCATGCCGGACCATTCCTTGGCGGGCGCGGCAACCATCCCGCTTCCCGATACCATGCGATGGTTTTGCGGAAACCATCCTCGAATGCAACGGGATGGGTCAGCGGCCAGTTTTCGCCCGCCGCCACCCAGTCACCGTGATAGAGTTCCCGGACCTTGCCCGGATTGAGCATTCCCGCCGATTGCGTCACGCGCGCCAGCCCGCCCGCCACCAGTGCGACGCCGGAGGCCAGCGGTTTGGGCAAGAAAAACGCCCGGATGTTTTGTCCTCCCGCCGTTTGCGCAATCTGGAGGACGTCGTTCCAGCGGTAGATGTGTCCATCGCCCAGTTCGCGGATACCGCGTGCGGTGCTGTCGACGGCTTCGGCGATGATTCGCGCCAGATCCTCGACATAGAGCAGCGAAAACCGCGCCTCGCGCCGTCCCGGTATCAGCGCCACCCGCTTCGTCAGTTCACGGAACAACGGCAGCATGGCCTTGTCGCCTGGCCCGTAAACGGCGGGCGGGCGCAGCACCAATGCTTGTGGCGCGAGGGTCATAACCATCCCCTCGCCCGCCAGTTTGCTCGCGGCATAGGGCGAAAGCGCTGGCTCGCGCGCCGCCAGCGACGAGACGTGGATGAACCGTCGCACGCCATTGCGCGCCGCAGCGTCCGCCAGCCGACGCGCGCCCTCGGCATTGGTGGTGAAATATTGGGCGGGCCTCGGCGCGCTCAGGCAGCCAGCGAGATGCACGACAGCGTCGGCCCCCTCCGTCAGCCGGTCCAGCGCCGCGCGTGACGAAAGATCGCCGATGACGAGCGTTGCCCCGGGCAACTTCACATCCGCGCTGCGCACCAGTGCGGTAATCCAGTGGCCGTCCGCGAGCAGCACGCCCAGAGCATGACGTCCGGCAAAACCGGTCGCACCCGTCATGGCGATCTTCATGGCGTTGAGAGCTTGCGCCCGCGCCTATTGCGCGGCTGCGAGAAACTGGC
>JANLYR010000275.1:0-1580 GCA_031365765.1 Hyphomicrobiales bacterium
GGCCAGAAGGGCGCCTTCTGGGATGCGGTGCATCACCTGATCCTGCCGACCATCGTGTTGGGCACGGTGCCGCTTGCCGTCATCGCGCGCATGACGCGCTCCTCGATGCTCGAAGTGCTCGAGGAAGATTATGTGCGCACCGCAAGGGCCAAGGGACTGTCGTCCTTCCGCATCGTCGGTGTGCATGCGTTGCGCAATGCGTTGATCCCCGTCGTCACGGTCATCGGCCTGCAAATCGGCGGGCTGCTGGCGGGCGCTGTTCTCACTGAAACCATCTTCTCCTGGCCGGGTGTCGGCAAATGGCTGGTTGAATCAATCGGCCGGCGCGACTATCCAGCCCTCCAGGGCGGCATCCTGCTGATCTCGGCGATGGTGATTTTCGTGAACCTCGTCGTCGATCTTCTCTATGGCCTCATCAATCCGAGAATCCGCCATGCCAAGTGACATTGCCGTAACGACGGCACCCGCCGCACCCTCGGCACCCGCCGGCCCATTCAGGTCGTTCTGGCGCGCCTTCCGCGAAAATCGCGGCGCGGTTCTGGGCCTTACCGTCGTAATGCTGATTTTCCTGGTTGCGATCTTTGCCAACATCATCGCGCCGCATAATCCGCTGGAACAATACAAGGGCTTCACCAAGCTGCCGCCCTTCTGGTCAGAGGGCAGCGACTTCCGCTTTCCGCTTGGCACCGATGCGGTGGGCCGCGACATGCTTTCGCGCCTCATGTATGGCGCGCGCGTCTCGCTCTTCATCGGCATCGCGGTGATGACAGTCTCGATGGTGGCGGGCATTGCGCTCGGCCTTACCGCCGCCTTCTTCGGCGGCATCGTCGATGTCGTCATCATCCGTATCATGGACCTGGTAATGGCGATCCCCTCGCTTGTGCTGGCGATCCTCATCATCGCCATCATCGGGCCGAACCTCACCAACACCATCGTCGCCGTGACGATCGTCGGCCTGCCGCGCTACGTGCGCCTCGTCCGCGCCTCGGCCATCACCGAACTGACCAAGGACTATGTGACGGCGGCGAAGGTCTCGGGCGTCCGCAAATGGCGGCTGATGACGGTAACCGTACTGCCGAACTGCCTTGCACCATTGATCGTGCAAGCCGCACTCGGCCTGTCCGATGCCATCCTCGAAGCGGCGGGCCTGGGCTTCCTGGGCCTTGGCGCCCAGCCGCCCACGCCCGAATGGGGCGCCATGCTGGCCGACACGCGCGACCTGATGATGTCGCATCCCTGGGTCATGGCCTTCCCCGGCCTCGCGATCCTCACCACCGTTCTCGCCATCAACCTCATGGGCGACGGCCTCCGCGATGCGCTCGACCCGCGCCTGAGGAGAAGCTGAAGTATGTCCCTCCTCGAAATCAGGAACTTGACCGTCGAGTTCAAGACCGGCTCCGGCATGTTCCGCGCCGTCGATGGCGTCTCGCTGAAAGTGGACGAGGGCGAGGTGCTGGCAATCGTCGGCGAGTCGGGCTCCGGCAAATCGGTCTCGATGCTGGCCGTCATGGGCCTTCTGCCGTGGACGGCGAAAGTCACCGCCGACCAGATGACGTTTGAAGGCAAGGACCTTCTCGGCA
>JANLYR010000289.1:0-3859 GCA_031365765.1 Hyphomicrobiales bacterium
CGCTGGGCAACAATCTGGTGTTCATCCCGATCCTCGGCATGATCGGCGCGGCGCTGTTTTACGGCGACGCGATGATCACCCCGGCGATCTCGGTCCTGTCAGCGGTCGAGGGCCTGAAGATCGTGACGCCGGCGCTCGATCCCTACATTCTGCCGATCACCGTCGCCATCATCATCGGGCTGTTCCTGGTGCAGATGCGGGGCACGGCGAGTGTCGCCACGTTCTTCGGCCCGATCACGCTGGTGTGGTTCGCGGTGATGGGCGTGGCGGGTGTCGCCAACATCCTGGATCATCCGCAGGTCGTGCTGGCTTTCAACCCGTGGTACGCGGTGAGCTTTCTGGCGAGCCATGGGGTGATCGGCCTGGTGACGCTGGGGGCGGTATTTCTGGCGGTGACCGGAGCCGAGGCGCTCTATGCCGATCTCGGGCATTTCGGCAAGCGGCCGATCCAGCTTGCCTGGCTCGTGGTGGTGCTGCCTTCGCTGCTTCTCAACTATCTGGGACAGGGCGCGCTGCTGCTGGTCAATCCGGCGGCAATCGAGAATCCGTTCTTCCTGATGGTGCCGGACTGGGCGCTGATCCCCACGGTAATCCTGGCTGCGGCGGCCACCATCATCGCCAGCCAGGCGGTGATCACGGGGGCCTATTCGCTGTCGCGCCAGGCGATCCAGCTTGGGCTTCTGCCGCGGATGGAAATCCGCTTCACCTCCAAGGCCCATGCGGGGCAGATCTACATGCCGCAGGTCAACTGGCTGCTGCTGTTCGGCGTGCTGGTGCTGGTGGCGCTGTTCAAGACTTCGTCGAGCCTGGCCTCGGCCTATGGCATCGCGGTGACCGGAACCATGGTGGTGACCGCGACCATGGCGATCACGGTCATCTGGAAAAACTGGAACTGGCCGTTGTGGGCGGCACTGGCGATGATGCTGCCGCTGCTCGGCCTCGACCTGGTGTTCCTCGGCGCCAATGCGCTCAAGGTGCTGGATGGCGGCTGGGTGCCGCTGGCGCTGGGCGGCTTCCTGATGCTGCTCATGTGGACCTGGCGGCGGGGCACGCGCATCCTGTTCGAGAAAACCCGGAAGGCCGAGGTGCGCCTCGCCGATCTGGTCGGAAGCCTGTCGAAGCGGCCGCCGCACAAGGTGCCTGGCACGGCGGTGTTCTTCACCTCCGACCCCAGCAGCGCGCCGACCGCCCTGCTCCACAGCCTCAAGCACTACAAGGTGCTGCATGACAACAATATCGTGCTGACCATCGCCACCGCGGATACGCCAAGCGTGCCCGATGCCGACAAGCTGAAGTTCGAAAAACTGACGGACCAGTTCAGCCGGCTGACCATCACGTTTGGCTATATGGAAACGCCCGATGTGCCGGAGGCCTTGCGGCTGGCGCGCAAATCGGGATGGAAATACGAGGCGATGAAAACGTCGTTCTTCCTGTCGAGGCGCAGCGTGCGGGCGTCAAAAAGTGCGGGCATGCCCTATTGGCAGGACAAGCTCTTCATCTCGCTGGCGCGCAACGCCGACGATGCCAGCAGCTATTTCCGGCTGCCGACGGACCGGGTGGTGGAAGTCGGCAGCCAGATCACGGTTTGAGTGCCGAGCGCACCAGGGGTGCTACTTTCGTTCCCATCAATTCGATGGCGGTCAGCACGGCTCTGTGCGGCATCGCGCCGATCGCCATCTGGACGAGGATGCGGGTGTTGCCGAAAATCCGGTGGAGATTGACGATCTTTTCGGCGACCTGTTCGGGATTGCCGATGAGAAGATGGCCGTTGGGCGCGCAGGCGGTTTCGAACTGGGCGCGGGTTTGCGGCGGCCAGCCGCGCTCGCGCCCGATCCGCGTCATCACTTCGGCATGGGGCGGAAAGAAAGTGTCCTTCGCCTCCTGCATCGTGGCGGCGACGAAGCCGTGCATGTTGAGGCCGGTGGCCAGCGCTGCGGGATCGCGGCCGGCACGCCGCGCGGTCTCACGGTAGAGATCGAAGAAGGGGGCGAAGCGAGAAGGCTCGCCGCCGATGATGGCGAGTGCGAGCGGCAGGCCGAGGGTGGCGGCGCGCACCACCGACTGCGGCGTGCCGCCGACGGCGAGCCAGACGGGCAGCGGGTTTTGGATCGGATGCGGATAGACGGGACCGGGATTGTCGCGGATTTTCAGCAGGCGCTCGAGCTTCTCCGCAAACAATTTATCGTAGTCGGCGAGGTCGTAGCCGAAGAGCGGGAAGGATTCGATGAAGGAGCCCCTGCCCGCCATGATCTCGGCGCGGCCGCGGGACAGAAGATCGAGGGTTGAGAACTGCTGGAACACGCGGATCGGATCGTCGGAACTGAGCACGGTGACGGCGGAAGTCAGGCGGATGTTCTTCGTGCGCGATGCCGCGGCGGCCAGCACGACGGCAGGAGAGGACACGGAATAATCGGGCCGGTGATGCTCGCCCACGCCGAACACATCAAGCCCGACCTGATCGGCAAGCTCGACCTCCTCGATGAGGTTGTCGAGGCGCTCGGCGGCGGGGGCGCCCGGGGTGATGTCGGCGAAGGTGTAGAGTCCGATTTGCATGACGTTTTCTTTCGCGGAAACGCTAATCATTTTCCCAGGGCCGGTTGCGCGCGCCGTGGCGGACATAGTGGATGATCGCTTCACCGCCGGACAATTCATAAACCAGGAGATACTGCCCAATCACCAGGCGGCGGACATGCTCGCGGGTTGTCTTCGATCCGATCTCCGGCATCGAGGCGATCAGCTTCGCGGCTTTCTCAAATTGCAGGCTCAAGTCCGAGGCGGCGCGTGGATTGCGCTCGGAAATGTAGTCAAGAATCTCGCCGACATCCCGCAATGCGCCGCGATTGAAGCGGACCTTCACGGGTGACGGTATTTGGCGAAGAAAGCGGCGGTTTCCTCGCTCGAGGCGATTTCACCACTTCTGGCGGCCTCAACGCGCGCGGCGATGACTGTCCAATCATTGTCATCGAGCTCAAATCCGGAAGCCAACTGGCTCTCGATGAGACGCGCTGCCGCAACCAGTTTCTGTTGGGCTTCTTCGGGCCAGTTCTCGGCGCGATCAAGGACGGATTTCAGAGTGGTGCTAGGCATGTGCAATCTCCGCTATTGCAGAAGACGTAAATAATATGCGAACTCACGAGTTGGGAGTGCCCCAGCGACACTCTACGATTCACGGCAAGTTAGGGCAATTCCGAATTAAAGTTTTGAGCTTTTTTGTTCTCCGCGACAAATGCATGCATTGCCAGAATAAGATCAATGGTCGATAGCGGATTCAACACATTTTCTGTGATCTCACGCCCCTCTAATCCTGAATTGATTTCAATGCCATTCCACTCCACAGGCAGTTTCATGCAATCATGCTTGCTGAATCGAAAATGAAAGTCATGAGAAATTGAGTTCCGCACTACACATGCGAACTCGTACCAATCCTCGACCTTCAATCGGTCCGAGATACCAGTTTTTTCAGAATACGCTTTTTACTGCCTCAAAACTCTCTTTTACAAGATTGCGCCTTGTAAATTTGTAAAGCTCAATTAGTGACGCCTCAAAATTCGCGGGATCAATTTGGTAATCGTGTACCAGCTGATTCAATTCGAATTCGTGACGTCTGCCTGTTCTATCATTTCCGTCTGCATCAAAAACAACTTCGTTGCGGTTGAAAACAATACACTTGTCCTTTAAACAAAGATACGCATCGCTCCTGAGCATTCCCATTCCGGCTAACGAATAAAACAGCGAATTTCTTGCATGCCTCAATTGATTGAGTCCAATTCTTATCAATCATGACTGCTCTGGAAATTTCATATCCGGCGGCACTGCTTCTTCCGTCAACTGACGGATCGCTTCTTCGAGGGTGAGACTG
>JANLYR010000093.1:0-3887 GCA_031365765.1 Hyphomicrobiales bacterium
AATACGTTCACGACTGCTCTCAGCACAAACACGACTAACTATATTGCCGCATTCGGATCGGGCATTGGTACGAATGAAACGTTTATAAGTCAGGTGCTACCCGTCGGTGGCACCTTGTCTCAGCTTAACGTTCGGCTGGGTGCGCTTCTCACTGGCACGGCAGGCAAGGTTCACGTGTTTACTGTGATGATAAACGGAAGCGCCACCGCAGTAACATGCACGATCGCCGCCGTCGCAAGTACTTGCACCGACCCAATAAATACTATGTTGGTGACTGCTGGACAGACCATTTCTTTACGAGCCAGTCCGAGCGGCAATCCCGACGCAGTAACGGCACGGTGGACCGTAAAATATCAGTAGCTGCAACGCTCGGGGCACACCGCGAGCAAAACAACACTAAGGAAAGCCCCGAAAGGGGCTTTCCTGTTTTGCAACGCAACTGAATTTTAGCTCGACGTATAACATGGCGCGCGACGTGGCGCTTTGCAGCCACTTCGCATTCGATTATGGCCTTTTCTCCGACGCAGAGATTGAACTTGGCGTCCACCGGCCGGGATTTAGGCCTCCGCTGAATGTCATTCCAAAAGATTAGTCGCCGCCGCCTCGCCCGCGACGATTGCGGCTTCGAACCAGCCGGGGTTTTGCGGCGAGAAGTCGGACGTGGCGAACTGGACGCGGCCATGGGCTGACCAGGTGGCGTGGTCGGCGATCCATGGGGCGTTGGCCGGCGTCGCCACCCATGTGCCTTTGGCCCAAGGGTCGCGCAGCCAGTCGTGGAAGTCATGGGTGACGTAGTCTGCTTCGGGGAAGAACCGTTTCAATTCGCTCGCGACAGTGTCGCGGTCGCAGGGATCGAAGGCGGCGGCGGCGAGACCGAAGGCAACAATCAGCGTGGTGCCGTCGCCTGTCTCGCGTTCGGCGAACATCCATTTTAAGTGACCCTCTCCCCCCGTAGCCAGCGTGCCGGGCTTCACGCCCCGCGCCCTGATCCATAATTTCAGCGCTATTCCCCCGTGGCCGATGGCCGCCGCTTCCGCCTGCCGTTTCGGCAGCGGCGGTGTGAAGGCGATGGCGGACAGGACATTCAGCGGAACGCAGACGATCGCATGGCGAGCGGAGATACCGTTGACAGTGACGCCCGTTGCGGTCTGCGAAAGGCTTTGCACCGGCGCGTTGAGGCGAAGCTTCGTTCCCGACGCTTCGATCATGCGCTCGACCAAAATGGCGGCACCGGGATCAAGTGTATGGCGAAGCGCACCCAGCATGCCTTCGGGCGAACCGCCGCCATAGCCGCAGCTTGACAGGAATTCCGCCGCGGAAATCACCGCCGGGTCGCCATTGCCGGAAATGGTCCACCACGCCATGATCTGCATGCGCGCTTCGGGAGAAGCCTCGATCCATTCGAGATAGGCGCTGAGCGTGATGGGGCCTTTGCTTTTGTCTCCAGCTTCATAGGCCTCGGTGTCGGCGCGGATTTGCTCCATTGTCCGGCGATAGGCAGGCATTTCATCCTTCGCGCAGGGCAAGCCGGCGCGCAGGGATCGGCCATCGTGAAAACGGTGTTCGCTCACCGGATGCGTCGGCCTGAGTGCCACGCCGTGGGCCTCGGCATGCGTGCGGATGCGGCTCTGCCAGGGGGTGATCCAGGCGCCGCCAAATTCCACCATCGGGCCCCCGGGGAAGGCGCGCGACAGAGCCCTGCCGCCCACCCGGTCGCGCGCTTCGAGAATTATGGATGTCTTGCCCGATTGGGCGAGCGCGACCGCGGCGGCGGCGCCGGCAAAACCCGCACCGACAATGATGGCATCGCAGTCCATCAGACGTCCATCGACATCAGCGCCGCGTTGCCACCCGATGCCGTGGTGTCGGTCGAAATTACGCGTTCGGTGGCGAAACGGTGTAGATAATGCGGGCCACCGGCCTTTGGACCCGTGCCTGACAAACCCTCCCCGCCGAACGGCTGCGCACCGACAACGGCGCCGATCTGGTTGCGATTGACATACATGTTGCCTACGCGGCAGCGCGCGCGCACTTCCTCCGCAGTTCTTTCGATCCGGGTATGAAGACCGAGCGTCAGGCCGAACCCGGTGGCGTTCAAGCTATCGCAAACCTCCGCGATGCGGTCCCCCGCGAAACGCACAACATGCAGGATAGGACCGAAAACTTCTTCCTTCAGTGGCGCGATCGATGACAGTTCATAGGCCGCGGGCGAGATATAGGTGCCATGCGCGCAGTCCGGCGGAAGCGGGAGATCGGCGATAGTTTTCGCGGTGGCCTTCATGCGCGCCTTGTGTGCCTCGAGGGATTGCCTCGCGTCCTCGTCGATCACCGGACCCACATCGGTGGCGTAGTCGAGGGGATCGCCGATGGTCAGTTCCATCATGGCGCCTCTCAACATCGGTATGACGCGGGGCGCGATGTCGTCCTGCACGAAAAGAATGCGAGCAGCCGAACAGCGCTGCCCGGCGCTGTCGAAGGCGGAAGCAAGAACATCGCGCACCGCCTGCTCCGGCAATGCGCTGCTGTCGACGATCATGGCATTCATGCCGCCCGTCTCCGCAATCAACACCGGGATAGCGCCGTCGCGATTCGCCAGCGCCCGGTTGATCAGCGCCGCCGTACGGTTCGAGCCGGTGAAGGCGACACCGCTCAGTGCAGGATGCGCCAGCAGCGTCTTGGCGATTTCCGCGCCGTCGCCTGGGAGGAACTGCAAAACTTCGGGGGGCACGCCCGCCTGGTGCAGAAGCTTCACCGCCGCATGAGCGACGAGCGGCGTTTGTTCGGCGGGCTTGGCCACGACCGCATTTCCCGCGGCAAGCGCAGCCGCGACCTGGCCGGTAAATATCGCCAGCGGAAAATTCCACGGCGAAATGCAGGCGAAGACGCCCCGCCCGTGCAAAGTGAGTTCGTTGCGCTCGCCCGTGGGGCCGGGAAGGCGCAGCGGCTGGTTGAAATCCTCCCGCGCCTTCACAGCATAGTAGCGCAGGAAGTCCACGGCCTCGCGAAGATCGGCCAGGCCGTTGTCGAGGGTTTTTCCTGCCTCGCGCACCAGAAGCGCCATGAGACGAGGGGTGTTTTCTTCAAAAAGACCGGCGCCCTTTTCGAGAATGCGGGCACGCGCATCGCCGCCCAACCTGTCCCAATCCATCTGCGCCGCCGCAGCGCCGTTCATCGCAGCGCCGATGACGGTTTGATCGGCCTCCATTACCTTTCCGATCTTCACACGGCGGTCATGTGGAGACGTGATCTCCCGGAGAGCCCCCGCATTGCGGACCTTGCCGTCTATGAGCGCCGAAGCGTCCGACACAGAATGCAGGTAACGCTCCATGCCGTCGGTCAGGTGTTTCCTTGTGCCATCGTCCCACAGCGCCATGCCGGCGGCGCTGCGGCGCCCCGTGAAGATGTCCGTGGGCGGAGGAATGCGCGGATGGGGGATTTGGTCCAACTTTTGGATTTCTGCGACAGGGTCGGCGATGATCGCCGCGATCGGCGCCTCATCGTCGGCGAGGCGGTTGACAAAAGACGTATTGGCGCCGTTTTCGAGAAGGCGGCGCACCAGATAGGCGAGCAGTTCCTCGTGGCTGCCGACGGGGGCGTAGATGCGGGCTGGCTGGGCCGATATGACCTGCGCGTAGAGCGCCTGGCCCATGCCGTGCAGCCGCTGGAACTCGAAATCGCGGTTGTCGCCCGCCATGACCGTTACCGCCGCCAGGCTGTGGGCGTTGTGGGTGGCGAATTGCGGGTAGAACACGTCGCGCCGCCCCAGCATGAAGCGGGCGCAGGCGAGATAGCTCACATCGGTCGAGACCTTGCGGGTGAACAGCGGATAGGCCGCGTGCCCCGCCTCCTGCGAGCGCTTGATCTCGCTGTCCCAATAGGCGCCCTTG
>JANLYR010000333.1:0-1960 GCA_031365765.1 Hyphomicrobiales bacterium
CCGGAAGAGGACCGCGGCACGCTGTGCATTTCCAGCCAAGTCGGCTGTACGCTCACCTGCACCTTCTGCCACACCGGCACGCAGAAACTCGTCCGCAACCTCACCTCCAACGAAATCGTCTCCCAGGTGATGACGGCGCGCGACGGCATAAAGGATTGGCCCTCCGACCTTGAAGCCAACCCCAAGCCGCCCTTGAGCGGTCGATACATCACCAACGTCGTGCTCATGGGCATGGGCGAGCCGCTCTATAATTTCGACAATGTGAAGGATGCGATGGAGATCGTGTCCGACGGCGAGGGCCTGTCGCTGTCGAAGCGGCGGATCACGCTGTCAACCTCGGGCGTGGTGCCGGTGATCGTGCGCGCCGGGGCCGAGATCGGCTCCATGCTGGCGATCTCGCTGCACGGCACGACGGATGAAATCCGCAACAAGCTCGTGCCGCTCAACAAGAAATATCCGTTCAAGGATCTGCTCGAGGCCTGCCGCGCTTATCCGGGGCTGTCGAATGCGCGCCGCATCACTTTCGAATATGTCATGCTGAAAGGCATCAACGACACGCTTGCCGACGCCAAGCGCCTGGTGCAACTGCTCAAGGGCATTCCCGCCAAGGTCAATCTCATCCCGTTCAATCCATGGCCCGGCACGGCCTACGAATGTTCCGACTGGGACACGATCGAAATCTTCGCCGAGGTGCTGAACAAGGCCGGCTACGCCTCGCCGGTGCGAACCCCGCGCGGACGAGACATCATGGCGGCCTGCGGGCAGCTGAAAAGCGAAAGACAGAAGGTGCGGCGAGCGAGCGGGGCGTTTCACGTCCCCTGATGGGCGAAACGGCAGGTTGAATGATATAGATTGCAGTCTATATAGATTGCGCTATATATTAAGCTGGGAGCGCGCACAGAAGCTATCATGATATGGCGGGTGGAATTTCATGACGGTTTTGACGAGGAGTTCAAGACATACCCGCTCGATGTCCAGGAGGCCATCGCCGCTGAAGCCTTGTTGCTCGAAGCGATCGGTCCCCATCTTGGCCGGCCCCATAGCGATACACTCAAGGGATCGAAGTTCGCCAACATGAAGGAGTTGCGGTTCTCGATCGGCCGTCAGGCATGGCGCGTCGCCTATGCATTCGATCCGTCCAGAACGGCAATTCTTCTTGCGGCCGGAAACAAGTCCGGTGTTTCGCAAAACCGATTCTACAAGACGTTCATCACCATTGCCGATAAGCGGCTTTCCGCCTATCTGGCGCTGCAAGGAAAGCGGTCAAAATGAAGAAATCATCGGTTCTTCTCAAAGAGATTCTGGCTCGATTTTCCCCTGAAAGCCGAGCCAGAGTTGATGCGCGCGCCGCTGAACTTATCGCAACAGAGCTGTCACTTGCAGAATTACGCAAGGCTCAAAAGCTTACCCAGCAAAAATTGGCGAAATTGTTGGGCATCAAGCAAGAAAGCGTTTCCAGCATCGAGACGCGCGCGGACATGCTGCTTTCAACCCTTCGCGGATATGTGAAAGCGGTTGGTGGGGACCTGACATTGAAGGTATCATTTCCGGACAGGCCTTCCGTCGAATTGACAACTTTGAAAACATTCGAGGAAAAGTCCACCGGGCGAAAGTCAGCTGGACGCCGGAGAACAAAGAGCGAGAGCCGTAAAGCCAAGACTGGCGAACGCTTGAGCGCGTGAATGAGTGGTGGTGAAATGTCCAAACGCGGAACCGTCAAGAAAGTCGTGCTCGCCTACTCCGGCGGGCTCGATACGTCGATCATTCTCAAATGGCTGCAGAGCGAATATGGCGCCGAGGTCGTTACCTTCACGGCGGACCTGGGCCAGGGCGGCGAGATTGAGCCGGCCAGGCGCAAGGCGGAACAGCTCGGCATCAAGCAGATTTTCGTCGAGGATGTGCGGGAAGAGTTCGTCCGCGATTTTGTCTTCCCGATGTTCCGCGCCAATGCGCTTTACGA
>JANLYR010000341.1:0-6261 GCA_031365765.1 Hyphomicrobiales bacterium
CCATGAAACCCAGGTTCATCGGGAAGGCGTCCGCCGCTTCGATCATCCGTTCGAGGTGCCACGGTCCGGTGCAGGTTGTGGCCAGCGTTCCATGGGCGGGGCCGGAGCCACCGCCAAGCATAGTCGTGATGCCGGAATAGAGGGCCTCCTCGATCTGCTGAGGTGCGATGAAGTGGATGTGGCTGTCGATGCCTCCGGGGGTTAATATCTTGCCTTCGCCGGCGATGATCTCCGTTCCTGGCCCGATGACGATGGTAACGCCCGATTGCGTATCCGGATTGCCCGCCTTGCCGATTGCGGCTATGCGCCCGTCGCGCAAACCGACATCGGCTTTCACGATGCCCCAATGATCGACGATCAGTGCATTGGTGATCACCGTGTCCATCGCGCCCTTAGCACGTGAAACCTGGGATTGGCCCATGCCGTCGCGGATGACCTTCCCGCCGCCGAATTTCACCTCGTCGCCGTAAACGGTGAAATCCTTTTCCACCTCGATCATTAATGCGGTATCCGCCAGGCGGATCTTGTCACCGGTGGTCGGGCCATACATCGAAGCGTAAGCGGCGCGGGAAAGGGACGTCATGGCAGATTTCCCATTACCTTGCCCTGAAATCCAAATACCACGCGTGCCCCACCGTAGGGCACAAGACTTACCTCGCGCTTCTGGCCCGGTTCGAAACGGACCGCCGTGCCCGCGGCGATGTCGAGGCGCTGGCCGCGCGATTTATCCCGATCGAAACGAAGCGCCTCGTTGCACTCGAAGAAATGGTAGTGCGAGCCGACCTGGATGGGCCGGTCCCCGGTGTTGGCGACGACAATGCGGGTGCGCATAGCACCCACGTTGATTTCGATGTCGCCAGGTTCGGTGATTATTTCGCCGGGAATCATGTGGCCTCTCGCTATCGGATCGGTTGGTGGACGGTTACCAGTTTGGTGCCATCTGGAAACGTGGCTTCAACCTGAACGTCGTGGATCATCTCGGCAACACCCTCCATGACCTGGAGACGCGTGACCACATGCGCTGCCGCCTCCATGAGGTCGGCCACACCGCGACCGTCGCGCGCCCCTTCAACCACGAAATCGCTGATCAATGCGATCGCCTCGGGATGGTTGAGTTTCACACCGCGGGCCAGCCTTCGCCGTGCCACCAGCGCTGCCATGGAAATCAGCAGTTTGTCTTTTTCGCGCGGCGTCAGCTGCATCGATTATCCTCATAAGGTCCAGGCTTTGGGTAACCCCATATCGCCCGCGATTGCCTGAATGGCCAAGGTGACAGATTTGCGAAGTTCGAATCCGTCCCTGGCCAGAACCCGCGCAACCAGTTTACCGTTCCAGGCACTTGCACCGCCATTTTCGATCGCCGCACGCACGCCATCCAGCGCCCGCTCGGCATCCGCGGATACATAAATCATGAACGCCATCGCACCGGCACCGTCCAGCGTCGCGCTGGAATTTGGAAGCGCGCCCCCAAAAGCAATGTCATCGGCGTGCAGGAGGGAGCCATCGCGCCGAATGCGCCAACTGTCGCGAAACTCCAGGCTGGAAATGCGCTCGCCCATTTCCCGACGGCCAAAAACGATGGTCTCAACCGCAAGAAAATTTGCAGAACCGGCGAGTTGAACGTCGAAACTGCGAACCAGCGCGGAGTTATCGAATAGGATTGTTTCCTGTGGCAGCCAGTGAAGCGTCGCGCCTTCTTTAGCCTCAAGTCTGGTTCTGACACGGGCCGGCGGCCCGAGGCTGCGATAGACGCGCTCCGCGCCTTGCGTCGTAACGGAAAGCTTCGCACCCCGCCCCACGCCGATGTTGTACTCAAAATCGTCGCCTCCTGCCAAACCGCCACCGGTGTTGATGAGTATCGCTTCACGCCCACCCTTCGGAAATCGTGCCTTGGCCGCACCCATTTCGCGAAACCGCGCAAGTCCACCCGCTTCGGTCCAGAGCATCAACTGACCGGATGACCGTTGATGGACCGACCTCGTTGCTGCCGCTGTCATGCGCCAGCTTAAGCACGCCGGAGGGCGAAGGCCAGAGCCTTCGTCACACGGTTAAATGTTTCCGCACGGCTGCTTCGTCGAGTTCGCCGGCATTCCCGGCGAGCACGGTCCGGCCGCGGTCAAGAACGATGAAACTATCGGCGAGGCGCTTGGCGAAATCGAAATACTGTTCGACCAGCACGATCGCCATGTTGCCCCTGTCGCGCAGCACCCCGATGACACGCTCGATATCCTTGATGATCGAAGGCTGGATTCCTTCGGTTGGCTCGTCGAGCAGCAGGAGTTTCGGCCGCATGACGAGCGCGCGGGAAATTGCGAGCTGCTGCTGTTGACCTCCGGAGAGATCGCCACCGCGGCGCCCGAGCATCGACTTCAATACGGGGAAGAGTTGAAATATTTCGCCGGGGATGTGGCGCTCGGACCGGGGCAGGCAGGCATAGCCCGTCTTCAGATTTTCCTCGACCGTGAGCAGCGGAAAGATTTCGCGGCCCTGGGGCACCAGGGCGATACCGGCCCGCGCCCGCTCGGCGGCCGGCATTGTCGAAATGTCCGCTCCATTTAATGTGACGATGCCGGAGCGTATGCCTTGCAATCCGGCGATGGCGCGGAGAAGGCTGGTTTTGCCGACACCGTTGCGGCCGAGGACGCAGGTGACCTTGCCGGCCGTGGCATCGAGCGATACCCCGGACAAAGCGCGGCTCGCACCATAATAAAGATCGATATTGCCGGCTTTGAGCATCATCGGCCGAGATAAACCTCGATCACGCGCTGGTCATTCTGCACTTTGTCGAGGCGGCCTTCGGAAATCACCGACCCTTCATGCAGAACCGTAACCCTGACATCGAGAGCACGGACAAAATCCATATCGTGCTCAACGACGACCACCGAGCGCGAGCGGGCGATGTCGCGCAGCAATTCCGCCGTACGCTCGGTTTCGGCATCGGTCATCCCGGCAACCGGCTCATCGATGAGGAGGAGTGCGGGTTCCTGCGCCAGCAACATGCCTATTTCAAGCCACTGCTTCTGTCCATGCGACAGCGCGCCAGCCAGCCTCGCATAATCCGCTTTCAGGCCGATGCGCTCGAGTGTTTCGATGATGCGGTCACGCGCGGTGGATCCGAGTTTCCAGCGCAGCGAGGTGAGAACACCGCGTTCGGATTTCAGCGCCAGTTCAAGATTGGTCCACACAGTATGATGTTCGAACACCGTGGGTTTCTGGAATTTGCGGCCAATGCCCATGGTCGCGATGGTCGCTTCATCAAGGCGGGTGAGATCAACATTGCGGAACGCGACGCGGCCGGAGTCCGGCCTGGTCTTGCCGGTAACGACATCCATTAGCGTTGTCTTGCCCGCGCCGTTGGGCCCTATGATCGCCCGCATCTCGCCGGCGTCAATGGAAAGGCTGAGATTGTTGAGCGCCTTGAAACCATCGAAACTGACGGTTACGCCTTCGAGGAAGAGCAGGGTTTCGGCAATATGATCGGTCTGCGCTTCGATCACTCGGCAGGCTCCGGCTGGGTGGTTCCCAAGGTTTCCACGCGCTTGTGCGACTTCCATCCCGCGAACAGCCCTGCCATTCCCTTTGGCATGAACAGGGTGACGAAAATGAACAGGCCGCCGAGCACGAACAGCCACGCCTCCGGCAGTGCACCGGTGAACCAGCTTTTGGCTGCGTTGATGGTTATTGCGCCCAGGGCCGCACCCCACAATGTGCCGCGTCCCCCGAATGCCGTCCAGATCACTGTCTCGATCGAATTCTCCGGCGAGAATTCGGAAGGATTGATGATGCCGACCTGGGGAACGTAAAGCGCGCCCGCCACGCCGGCCATGACGGCGGACAATGTGAATATGAACAGTTTGTAGCGTTCGACCCGGTAGCCCAGGAAGCGGGTGCGCGATTCCGCATCGCGGATCGCCACGACAACGCGGCCGAACTTCGAATTCACGATCAGGCGGCAGATGATGAATGCCAAAGCGAGAGCGAGCGCCGAGAGCATGAACAGTGCGGCGCGTGTGCCGTCGGCGCGCAAGGGGAAGCCCAGGATTTCCTTGAAATCGGTGAGGCCGTTATTGCCGCCGAATCCCATGTCGTTGCGAAAAAATGCAAGCAGGAGCGCAAAAGTCATGGCCTGCGTGATGATCGACAGATAGACGCCGGTAACTCGCGCCCGAAATGCAAACCAGCCGAAGACGAATGCCAGGAGCCCTGGTGCCAATGCAACCATCAGAAGGGCAAATGAAAACCGATCGAAGCCGTACCAGTACCAGGGCAGTTCCTTCCAGTTCAGGAACACCATGAAATCCGGCAGGTCCGGATTGCCATACACTCCGCGTGAACCGATCTGGCGCATCAGATACATGCCCATGGCATAGCCACCGAGTGCAAAGAAGGCGCCATGGCCCAGGCTCAGTATGCCGCAGAAACCCCAGACGAGATCGACCGCCAGCGCCAGCAGTGCAAAACACAGATATTTGCCGGCCAGCGTCACCAGATGGTTCGGCACATGGAGTGCGGAATCCAGCGGTGCAAAAATGTTCAGCGCCGGCACCACTATGCCGATCAGTGCGATGCAGGCGAGAAAGATCAGACCGGCGCGGCCGAACAGAGGCGTGCGAGGTGCTTCCATCATGCCTCGACCCAGCGGCCGCGAAGTGCAAACAGACCACGCGGCCGCTTCTGGATGAACAAAATGACGGCAACCAGGATCACGATCTTGCCCAGCACCGCTCCAGCAAAGGGTTCAAGGAATTTATTGGCCACGCCCAGCGTCAGTGCGCCCACCAGCGTCCCCCAGAGATTGCCGGCGCCGCCGAAAACGACGACTAGAAATGAGTCGATGATGTAGCTCTGACCGAGGTTGGGACTGACATTGTCGAGCTGCGACAGCGCCACTCCGGCAATGCCCGCAATGCCCGAACCCAGCCCGAATGTCATGGCATCCACGTATTGCGAGCGAATTCCCATCGCGTTCGCCATCTGCCGGTTCTGGGTGACGGCGCGCATCTCCAGCCCGAACCTGCTGTAGCGAACGAGCAGCAAAAGAAGTGCAAATACTGCGATGGCGAACAGCACGATGACCATCCGGTTCATGGTGAAACTCAGCCCGCCCGCGACCTCGATCGTGCCGCTCATCCAATGCGGGGTGGAAACCTCTTTGTTGGTCGGACCGAAAATCGTGCGTACCGATTGTTGCAGGTTGAGGGATATACCCCATGTCGCAAGCAGGGTTTCTAGCGGTCGGCCATAGAGGAAGCGGATCACGCAGCGCTCGATGGCGACGCCCATCAGGCCGGCAACCAGAAAGGCGGCCGGGAGCGCCACGATCAAAGCGAGGCCGATCGAGTCGGGGAAATGGTCGCGAAACAATTGCTGGACGACGTAGGTGGTGTAGGCGCCGAGCATCACCATCTCGCCATGGGCCATGTTGATGACCCCCATAACGCCGAAGGTGATGGCAAGTCCGATGGCGGCGAGGAGGAGCACGGAGCCAAGCGAAATTCCGTACCAGACATTTTGCGCGACGGCCCAGCCGGCCATCGCCTTGTCGTTGCTCTCCGCCGCTTCCAGCGCCGCAACCTTGAGCGCACCATCCGCCGTGGCGGCATAGGCCGAGAGCAGGGCGCTGGTATTCTGATTGGCGCGTTGGGCTAGCGTCTTGATGGCCGCGAATTTCTGGTCATCCGGCCGGTCGCTGCGGAGGGTCGCCGCAGCGATTGCGTCGGCCATCACGGCTGCGATGGCCGTGTCGGTTTCTTTGGACACCGCGGCTTCTAGTGCGGGCAGCGACGCGGGATCGCCCGATTTCAGCACCGCGATTGCCGCAGCTCTACGGATGGCGGCATCGGGACTGAAAAGCGTCAGCCCGCTCACCGCATTGGCGATGACCCGGCGGAGGCCGTTGTTGACCTTGATCTTGTCGAAATCAACCGATGGCACTTCACCGGCTCCCTTCCCCGTCAGCGGTTGGCTGAGAGTGAGAACGCCCGCCGAAGCTTTCGCCTTGAATACGACGAGATCGGATTTACGCGTATAGAGTTCGCCGGTCGACAGCGCCTCGAGCACCGGCACGACACTGGCGTTGCCCGATGCCACAAGTGCCGCAACGGCGGCCTCTCGATCCTTGAAGCTGCCTTTCGCCAGATTGTTGACCAGCGCCTCCATATCCTGCGCAGGCGCGCTGCCCTGCATCAGGATTAGCGCGACAATCAACACAATCCCCCGCAGCCAGATCATCGAACGTTCATTCCAGGTATTGGATGGGGG
>JANLYR010000347.1:0-2688 GCA_031365765.1 Hyphomicrobiales bacterium
GATCGTCATCGGCGGCGGCGACACCGGCTCCGACTGCATCGGCACCTCGATCCGCCAGGGCGCGCTGTCGGTGACACAGCTCGAAATCATGCCGAAGCCGCCCGAGCGCGAGAACAAGATGCTGACCTGGCCCGACTGGCCGTTGAAGCTTCGCACCTCGTCATCGCAGCAGGAAGGGGCGGAACGCGATTTCTCCGTCGTCACCAGGTCGTTTTCGGGCGACAACGGCGAGGTGAAGGTGCTGCATTGCGGCCGCGTCGATCAAAAGATGCAACATGTTGAAGGCAGCGAGTTCGACTTGAAAGCCGACCTCGTGCTGCTCGCCATGGGCTTTGTACATCCGGTCCACGACGGCATGCTGGCGGGCCTCGGCGTGAAGCTCGACCCCCGTGGCAATGTGGCGGCGAACGTCTTGAACTATCGCACCAGCGTGGACGGGATTTTCGCCGCGGGCGACATGCGGCGCGGCCAGTCACTGGTGGTGTGGGCCATCCGCGAGGGCCGCCAGGCGGCGCGCGCCGTCGATGAATTCCTGATGGGAACGAGCGACCTGCCGCGCTGACGATTACGGGCTGAGCCTGAAATCGTCGACCCGGCCGGGCGGAGGAAGCTCCGCCTCGCCCAGCGAAAACAGTTTCTCCGCCGCACTTCCGGGTACGGCCAGCGACTTCAGCGCGGCGAGATGACTTTCACCGCCAACCGCCACCGTTCCGCCGGTCAGAACATCGGTCACCTTGATATCCGCCACGCGTAGCGTCGTCTCGCTTCCATCCGTCGAGGCCTGGCCGAACAGCGGCGCATTGGGTTGATCGGCCACGGGAACTTCGGGCGGCGCTGGCGCGGTGCCGCTCCGCGTCTTCTTGATGGCCTCGAGCACCAGTTGGCCGAGGCGATTGTTGCCCTGTTTGAAGAAGGTGATGCCGTCGCGGCTCCTGAGCTTGCGGATGTCGCCGGTGTCGTCGGGTCCGATATCGGTATAGGCGCCACTGGGCGTCAGGAATGCCGCGCGGATGTCGATGTAATGACCGCCTTTCGCCTGCACGCGTTCCTTCTGCAAGGCGCCGATCAATTGCATCGCCGAATCGTAATCCGGCTCCGCCATGGGAGGGGGCCCGACCCAGAACACATCGACGCCGGCCGTGGTCAAGGCATTGAGGATGAGGTCGATTCGCGCGCCGTAGGCGGTGATCCATTCCGGCGTGTTGAAGGACAGCCGCGCAATGCCCTCGCGGATGCCCTGGCGGTCATTGGCGCCCAGCAGCACAACGACCGCGTCATAATCGTTGCCCACGAGGATTTTGGGGAGTGCTTCACTCCAGTCATAGACTTCGGCGCGCGCCACGCCCGACTCTTCCTTGAAGCGTACCTTGACGTCGTATTTACCCTCGGCTTCGGCCATCCGCGCGAGTCCTGCGCCAAGCCCGCCGCCCAGCGCATCGCCGATGACCAGGATGCGGTAGATGTCATCGACGGTTTCGGCCGGCTGCGCCACATCCTCCACCGCCTGCGATCCCATGATGGGTCCGGTGGTGGCGGACTGCGCCAACGCCGCCCCGATGCAGCCGAGCAGCAGGACAAGAACAAGTGAGAACCGCGCGATCATGCCCGACCTTAACTGCCGCTCCGGATTTTTTCCAGAAGCTTGACCGAGGGCACGCCGTCGAGCGGGAGCCCTGCTTTCTTCTGATAGGCGATGATGGCTTCATAGGTGCGTGCGCCGAAACGCCCGTCGCTGCCGCCGGTTTCGAAGCCTCGCGTTTCCAGCCGCTTCTGCAGCTCGACGCGTTGGACGAAACTCAGGTCATAGGTGACATCGGGCCAGGCCGCGGTAATCGGGCCCTCGCCCCGGATGCGGTCACCCAGATGGCCGACCGCCACGGCATAGGAATGGGACAGGTTG
Organism: Hyphomicrobiales bacterium; assembly: GCA_031365765.1. GTDB lineage: Bacteria > Pseudomonadota > Alphaproteobacteria > Rhizobiales > Aestuariivirgaceae > Aestuariivirga. Next base: position 1,901 of record JANLYR010000347.1, read on the forward strand.
TAATCCATGATGGCGAGGAAATTCCTGGTCACCAGGAAAACCGGCCCCGTCACCCCCTGCGGCACCATGACGAAAGCATCGGCCTGCGGCGAGCCGAACTTGCCGCCGCGCGCCGGCACGATGCCGAGCTTCGACCATTCGGCGACGCTCCGCCATTTCTGGCGGCCGATCAGCGCCTTGTTGAATCCATCCGGAAGTTTTACTTCCCAGCCCCACGGACGGTCGGCTTTCCATCCAGCCTTTGCCAGATAGTTCGCGGTCGAGGCCAGTGCGTCCTCTTTCGAATTCCAGATATCCTTGACCCCGTCGCCGGTCCAGTCGACCGCATAGGACAGATAGGAGGACGGTATGAACTGGGTGTGGCCCATCGCTGCGGCCCAGGAGCCGGTGAACGTCTCGGGCTTGACGACGCCTTGCTTCAAAATCTTCAGCGCCGCGATATATTGCTCGCGCGCATAGTCCTTCTTGCGGCCGGCATAGATGAGCGTGGCGAGCGAGCGCATCACCTTCATCGAGCCTTTGTCCTTGCCGAAATTCGATTCCATGCCCCAGATGCCGAGCAGGATGTGGCGGTCGACGCCGTATTTCTTCTCGTTGGCCGCGAGCAGTTTGGCTTCCGAAGCCTTCATCTGCTGCCCGGTCTCGATGCGGATGGGCGTCACCGCCTTGGCCAGATATTCCGACGTGGTCGAGGTGAATTCAGGCTGCGTCTTGGCCAGTTTCAGCACGGCGGGATCGGGCTCGGTGATACCGGCAAAGGCGCGGTCGAACAGATCGCGCGCGATGCC
>JANLYR010000348.1:0-2076 GCA_031365765.1 Hyphomicrobiales bacterium
CACTGGCTGACGGCGCCCGAAATGATCGACGGGCTGGCGCTGGCGGAAACGACGCCCGGGCCGCTGATCCTGGTAACGGAGTTCGTGGGCTACCTCGCGGCACTGCGCCAGTTGGGCGCATGGGGCGGACTGGCCGGCGCCATCGTGACGCTATGGATGACCTTCGCGCCGTGCTTCCTGTGGATCTTCGCCGGCGCGCCTTACATCGCGCATATCGGCCGGAGCCCGAGGCTGGCTGCGGCGCTCGCCGCCATCACCGCCGCGGTGGTTGGCGTCATCCTCAATCTGTCGCTGTGGTTCGGCTTGCATGTGCTGTTCGGAAAGGTCGAGCGGATGGACGGCTGGTTCAGCCCGTGGCTGCCGGACTGGGCGGCGCTCGACTGGGTGGCGCTGGGGCTGAGCCTCGCCGCGGCGATCCTGCTGTTGCGCTTTCATTTGGGTGTCGTGAAGACGCTGGCGCTGGCGGGGATGGCGGGGTTTGTGGTGTCGTTGGTTTAAACACACTCTCCCCTTTCGTCCTTCCCGCAAAGGCGGGAATCCCACTTTGTGTCGGAAGTTCAGGCGGGGCCCCCGCCTGCGCGGGGGTGACGGTTATGGGTTAAACGAACGACGTCAGGTGCCCGCCGTCGACCGTGATCGTCGTTCCGGTCATGTAGCCTGAGGCGCGTTTGGACGCGAGCAGCAGCAGCGCTCCGTCGAGGTCTGAGGGCTCGCCCACCCGGCGCATCGGAATGTGCTTGCGGGTTTCGGCCGCGGCCTCGCTGGTGAGATAGGCTTCCGTCATCTCGGTCATGACGTAGCCGGGTGCGATGGCGTTGACCCGGATGCTGTGCCGCGCCAGTTCCTGGGCGAGCGCGTGGGTCATCTGCAGCACCGCCGCTTTCGACACGCAATAGGCGGCCGCACCAGGCGCCACCCGGTAGCTCAAAATCGAAGCGAGATTGATGATCGCGCCCTCGCGCTTGGCGGCGATCAGGCGCTTGGCGAAGGTTTGCGACAGATGCCAGATGCTGTCGACATTGGTTTGACGCAAGCGTTCCCATTCGGCCATATCGGTCTCGAGAAACTTTTTGCCGCTGGCGACGCCGGCATTGTTGACCAGAAGCGTCACGGGGCCGAAGGCGCCTTCCGCCTCGGCGAAAACCGCGCCGAACTGTTCGGGTCTGGTCACGTCGAGTTCGACCGCAAGCGCCCCTCCGAGCCGCTTGGCCAGATCATCCAGCCTGTCCTTGCGGCGCGCCGCCAGTACCACTTTGGCACCGTTGGCCGCGAGCACTTCGGCAAAGCGCAGGCCGAGGCCCGACGAGGCTCCCGTGACCAGCGCCACTTCACCTGTCAGATCGAACATTTCGCCGGCGGGCAAAACCTTGGGCATATTGGACATTTCCTTGTGTGATGCGTTATCTATGCGGCAAGCACCGAGAATCGCAAGGCTGCACCGATGACCCCATATTCGCCACTGGTGGGATTGCCCGCCGACACCTATGAGAACAATGGCTTCCTGTTTCATTCGCTCGGCGACAAATATCTCCGCGCCGTGGCCGAACTGGCGCATTGCACGCCGGTGATGATCCCCTCGATGATCGACTGGCTGCATCTGGACGCGCTGCTCGACCATTTCGACGGCGTGCTGATGACTGGGGCGCCGTCCAATGTGCATCCCCCACATTATGGCGAGGAGCCGACCACCGACCACGAACCCTATGACCATGCGCGCGACGCCATCACGCTCAAGCTCATCCGCCGGGTGATCGAGCGCGGCATTCCGCTGTTCTGCATCTGCCGGGGATTCCAGGAACTGAACGTGGCGCTGGGCGGCACGCTTGAAACCGAATTGCAGAAGGGCGAAGGACGCCTCGATCATCGCTCGCCGAAGAACGATGACACCGATGTGCGCTATGGCCCGCGCCACGCGATCAACATCAAACCCGGCGGCATGCTGGAGCGCATCCTGGGGCGGCGCGAAACGATGATCAACTCGATCCACCGCCAGGGCATCAAGCGCTTGGCGCCGGGACTGACCGCCGAGGCGACGGCGCCTGACGGCGTGATCGAGGCGGTGTCGGTGAGGGGCGC
>JANLYR010000370.1:0-3680 GCA_031365765.1 Hyphomicrobiales bacterium
CATCGACGCGGCGAGTGACCATCAAGAGATCATCCTGGCCACCGAGCGCGAACACGGCGTCAATCAAATCATGCCGCGCGCCCTGATCTTTGAGATAGACTTTCAGGCGGTCTGCGAAGAAGGTGAGGAGATCAGGAGCGATCCTGTTCATCCGTAGGCGGAGCGATTTTTCAAGAACGATGCGGATGATACCAAGCGCGGCCCGGCGCAGCGCGTAGGGATCTTTCGAGCCGGTCGGTTTTTCGTCGATGGACCAGAAACCCACCAGCATGTCGAGTTTGTCGGCGAGCGCCACGGCCTGGCCGATTTTTGATTCAGGCACGGAGTCGCTGGGGCCTTGCGGCTTGTAGTGGTCGCGGATCGCTTCGGCGACTTCGGCGTCGACGCCTTGGTCGAGCGCGTAGTAGCGGCCCATCAGGCCCTGCAGTTCGGGGAATTCGCCGACCATGCCGGTGACCAGATCGGCCTTGGCGAGGCGGGCGGCGAGCTTCGATTTCTCGACATCGGCGCCGATGGTTTTGGCGATCTCGCCGGCCAGCGCCTCGATGCGTCTGACGCGCTCGCCCTGCGAGCCGAGTTTGGCGTGGAAGGTGATGGCGTCAAGTTTCGGCAGGAGTTGATCGAGCGGGGTTTTGCGATCCTGGTCCCAGAAGAAACGCGCATCGCTCAGCCTTGCGGCGATCACCTTGTTGTTGCCGGCGACGATCTGCTTGCCGCCATCGGAGGCCGCGAGGTTGGCCACGAGGATGTATTTGTTGGCGAGCCTGCCCGACTTCGCATCCTTCAGGGCAAAACATTTCTGGTGGTTCTTGAGCGAGGTGGCGATGACTTCGGCGGGAAGGTCCAAGAATTTTTCGTCGAAGTTTCCCATCAGCACCACGGGCCATTCGGCCAGCCCCGCGGTTTCGCGAATGAGGCCCTCGTCCTCGATCAGGTCGAGGCCTTGCGCGAAAGCGAGGTTGCGGGCCTCGGCGCGGATCGTTTCGGCACGCGCACTGGCATCGACGATGACCCTGGCATTGTGCAGTTTCGTGACATAATCGTCGAAGCGGCGACCGGTAATTTCCTCGGGCGCCATGAAGCGGTGGCCGCGCGTGGTGTTGCCGCTGTGCAGTCCCTCGATTTCGAAAGGCACCACTTCACCGTCGAGGGTGCAGAGGATGGCGTGCAGCGGGCGGACCCAGCGCAGCGTGCCCGCACCCCAGCGCATGGACTTGGGCCACGGAAAGGAGCGGATGATCGCGGGCACGATTTCGGCGATGAGGGCGGTCGCCTCGCGGCCGGGCCGCGCAATCGCCGCCAGATAGAACTGGCCTTTCTTGTCGTCCTGGATTTTCAGGTCCGTGAGGCGGAAGCCGGTCGATTTGAGGAAACCCTCGATGGCGGGTTTCGGGGCATCGACCCGGGGGCCTTTGCGTTCCTCGCTGACACCCCTTGCCTTGGCATCGAGGCCTTCGACCGAGAGGACGAGGCGGCGGGGCGTGGCATGGGCCTGGGCTCCTTCATAGGTGAGGCCCGCCTCGACCAACGCGCTGGTGACAAGGCCGCGCAAATCTTCTGCCGCCTTCGCCTGCATGCGGGCGGGAATTTCCTCGGAAAACAATTCGAGCAGCAGTTCCGGCATCGGCTTTCCCCTGACGGACCGGGGCATTAGCAGTCCGACAGCGCATTGTCATCCCGCAGGCGCGCGCTCCACAACCGCCAACACGGAAAAAGTGTGCAAACAGGGAATTAAGCATCGGAGCGTTTAAACTTGTTCCGAGGTGGGCGCTGTCCACCTTGTGAGCGTTAGATGAACTCCACAGTCAATGAGGTTCTTATCGATGCACCCCTGCCCTATCGGATTTTTTTGCGGGGCGATCCGGCCGGCCGCCCAAATCCGGGTGTGACAATGGACGCCGCACCTGGTCTCTCGTCGTAAAGGTACAGCTTTGGCCCTCCCGATAAGGTCCGTCATCAAAATCACCGGCGCGGCGGTCGCCCTTGTCATCGGCATCGTGTTTCCGTTCGGCACCGCCGTGCACGAGTTTCAGCATGAGCGGCAGCACATGGTCTGGAAGGCCGAGAGGAGTGCCGTGCGCATCGCCGACTATGCGTCGAGGATCGGCTCCGGCTGGGCCACCTCGGCCGCACGTCTGAATGATGTCCTGGCGACGCGGTCGGAGGAGGACCAGAGTTCGAGGCAAAGGGTCGTCAGTGCCAGCGGTGAAATCCTGTTCGAAGAGTACGGCCGCCTGAAGTGGCCCGTTCTCACCGGGCGCGCTCCCATCCGGGTTGACGACGACACCGTGGGCTGGATCGAGGTGGAGGAAAGCCAAACGGCGCTGCTCATGGATATGGCGCAGCTTACGGCCATTTGCGGCCTGCTCGGCATCGCGGCGCTTTTCGGCTTTCGCGTGCTGCCGCTGCGCGCGCTTGACCGTGTTCTAAGCAGCCTCGAAGCGCGCAATGCGGAATTGAGCAGCCAGCACGCCATCAGCGCCGCAGCGCTGAACAACATGTCGCAGGGCTTAACCATGTTCGACGCGAACCAGCGCATGGTCATCTGCAACCAGCGCTACATTCAGCTTTATGGCATTCCGGCCGAACTGGCGCGGCCGGGAACACCGCTTGCCGATATCGTCTCATACCGGATTGCCACGAACAACTACGCCGGCACGCCGGAGCAGTATCGCAGTGACCGCCAGACTCTGGTCAACTCCTCGCGGCCCACGGTCGAAACCATCGCGCAGGCCGACGGGCGCGTCATACAAATCAAGTATGATCCGTTGGTCGACGGCGGCTGGGTGGCAACCCACGAAGACATCACCGAGCGGCGCCGGGACGAAGCCCGGATCGCCTATCTGGCAAGCCACGACCAGCTTACCGATCTGCCGAACCGGGTGCTGCTGCGCGAAAAACTGGAGTCGGTGCTGGCCGATATGGCGCCGGGCGGACGTTTCGCCGTGCATTGCCTCGATCTCGACAGGTTCAAGGATGTGAACGACACGCTTGGCCATCCGATCGGCGATGCGCTGCTAAAAATCGTGGCGGAGCGGCTGCGCCACACAGTCCGCGAGGAAAATGTCGTGGCCAGGATCGGGGGCGACGAGTTCGTTGTCGTCCAATGCAAACTCAACAGCCTGGAGGGGGCCCGCGCACTGGCCGGACGTATCATTGCAGCCATCGGCGAGCCCTATAACATTGACGGGCAGCGAATCGTCATCGGCGCCAGCGTCGGCATGGCGGTTGCACCAGACGATGGGCTGGAGCCGGATCAGCTTCTCAAGAACGCCGATCTGGCGCTTTATCGCGCCAAGGAGGATGGCCGCGGCACCATGTGTTTCTTCGAGCACGAGATGGATGTCCGCGTGCAAGCGCGCAGGCTGTTCGAAACCGACCTCCGCGACGCTCTCGGAAACGGTCAACTGGAAGTGTATTATCAGCCGGTCCTCAATCTCGAAGCGAACGCCATCAGCGGGTTCGAGGCGCTGCTGCGCTGGAACCATCCGGCACGCGGCATGGTATCTCCCGTCGAATTCATCCCGGTCGCCGAGGAAACCGGGCTCATCGTGCCGATCGGCGAGTGGGTGCTGCGCCACGCGTGCGCGCAGGGCGCCGAGTGGCGCCGCGCCGGCTACCTGCCGACGGTGATCTCGGTGAACCTGTCGGCGCGCCAGCTCTGGGCAGGTGGCCTCACG
>JANLYR010000396.1:0-9416 GCA_031365765.1 Hyphomicrobiales bacterium
CGTTCTTCACCGCCGCGACCTACGCGGCGGGCAGCACGGCGGTCCGCGCCGCCTACGCCGCGGCGTCGGTCGTGCTCGCCAACTCGCGCGGGATCGAACGGGCCGCGCAGCACAACCCGTCCTCGATCGCGCAATGGGCGGCGGTCGAGGCGCTGAACGGCCCGCAGGATTTCATCGCCGCGCACAACACCGTGTTCAAGGAGCGCCGCGACCTCATCGTCTCGATGCTGAACCAGACGCGCGGCCTCTCCTGCCCCACGCCCGAAGGCGCATTCTACGTCTATCCTTCGTGCCTGGGCGTTATCGGCAAGACAGCGCCTTCGGGCAATGTCATCCGCACGGACGAGGATTTCGTAACCGAGCTTCTCGCCGCCGAAGGCGTCGCCGCCGTGCATGGCGCGGCCTTCGGCATGTCGCCATTCTTCCGCATCTCCTACGCAACCGGCACCGATATTCTGGAAGAAGCCGGCAACCGAATCCAGCGGTTTTGTGGAAATCTAAGATAGGTGCTAGATCCAATGGGGAGAAAATATTTGGAGCAGACAATGGAAGATGTTCTGGAGGAGGTAGTCAGCGACTCGATAGATAAGAACCATGTGATTAGGCGCCTTGACGAATGGATCAGTCGTTTGAACTCCCTGTATGACTGTGTAGAAAGTTGGTTACCTGCCGGCTGGAGCGCGGATCGGCATAAGACCAAATTGATGCACGAAGACATGATGAAGCGGTTTGATTTGATGGCGCGTGAAGTCCCCATACTGGAACTCAACTCAGATAACGGCCGGCACGCGAAGATTGAGCCTCGCGCACTTTGGATCATCGGAGCGAACGGGCGTGTCGATCTCTTTGCCGACAACGGGCATTTCCTGATAATCGACCGGGCTAAGAATTTCGGTGTCCCAGAATGGCAGATTGTAAATTTTCATAAGCGGGATGAAGTTTCAAAGCTCGATCAGGCCAGATTTGTTGCCGCTCTCTCTTGATGAAACTACTTCAAAAACTGCTGGGTTATTATACCGCTATCGATGGATTTCTCGAAAGCGAGAGGCAAACTGCGCAGGACGACACCAATCTTGAAAGTAAGGTTGAGGAGCGGCAGCGAATAAATGATCAAGCGTATTTCCTCCTATGTTGGGGTCAACTAGAAACTGAGCTCGACAATTGCTGCCGCAATGCAATCCGGAAGCGGAAAGACAACCCCGATTGGACGAAGCGCCGCGGCTGGGATTTATACAACCCGGACGAAAAAAGATTGTCGGGAATCAGTTTCGAAGAACGAGTGTCGCTTGTTCTGGATCGAATGGCCGGTGAATTTGGTAGGGCGATGCACTGGTATCACCTCAGGAATCGGATCGCTCATGGTGGTTCTTACGAGAACCGCATCGATTTAAATGCCGTGATGGCGGAATTCTATCAGATACAACGAAAAATAGCCGAGTAGTCAGCGACTGACTAGAATAGGGAAACCCCATGTATGACTCTTCCGTCCCCGTCTTCCTGCACTTTCTTGACGTCCTCGCCACACTGCTGAAAAAGGCCGAGGAGCATTGCGCGGCGAAAAAGATCGACCCTGCCGTGATGGTTTCGCTCAGGCTTTATCCCGACATGCTGCCGTTGACGCGCCAGGTGCAGATCGCCTGCGACAGCGCCAAGGGGACGGGCGCGAGGCTTGCCAACATTCCCGTGCCGAGCTTTCCCGACGAGGAGAAGACCTTCGCCGAATTGCAGACACGGATCGCCAAGACCGCCGATTTCCTCCGTTCACTGAACAAATCGCAATTCGACGGCGCGGCCACCCGGGCCATCAGCTTCAAGGCGGGTCCGCGCGAACTGAATTTCGTCGGCGCCGAATACCTTGGGCGCTGGGCTTTCCCCAACTTTTTCTTCCATGTGACGACGGCCTACAATATCCTGCGTCACAACGGCGTTGAGATCGGCAAGACCGACTATATGGGCGGGCGCTGAGGACGCTGGAGCTGCCGGATTCGACGGCGATGGATGGCGATGGATGATTCGCCTGCAGGCCCGCACTGGCGATCCCTCCGTGTCCCGGCGAGACCGCTATCAGGCCAATTGCCGGTTTTGGCGCGCCAGAAGCCAACCGATCGCCACCACCAAAACCGCGCCCGCGACCGAGGCTGCATAATGCAGCGCTTCGCCCGTCGGCAGGCCCAGATCGTGCAGCGCATCGTCCTTCACAATCATCTCCCCGGCGATCCACCCGAGAAGTGCGGCGCCCGCCCAGACCAGCAGGGGAAATTTTTCCAGGATGGTGGAAATCAAGGTCGCGCCGACGACGATGAGGGGAATGGACAGAGCCAGTCCGACAATGAACAGCCAGGTGTCGCCGCTGGCCACTGCCGCGATGGCAACGACATTGTCGAAGCTCATGGCCATGTCTGCCACAGCGATCGTGCCGACAGCCATCCCCAGGGAAGTATGTGCCTTCACCTTGTGATCGTCGTTTCCGCCGCGCACGAGGCTGACGGCGATCCACAGCAACAAAAGACCGCCGATCGCCTGGAGATAGGGAATGGCAAGCAACCACGTCACCATGAATGCGAATATGATACGCAAGCCGATGGCAAGGCCGGACCCCAGCAGAATGCCCCATTTCCGCTGCAAGGGCGGCAGCGAACGGCAAGCCATGGCGATCACCACCGCATTGTCGCCCGACAGCAGAATGTTGATCCAGGCCACTTGCAGGATCGACAAAAGATATGTGGCGGAAAATTCCATTCTGATTTATCCCGCTGCGGCGATGGGCTGGGTTGCCCTTAGCTGCCCCCGCAGCGCGAGGCAACCCGCTCACCGCAGCCGCAATCCAGTCACAATCTGGGCCAACACATCATCGCATTGTCAACTAAAGGATCCATCATGAAAAAACTGATTCTTGCGTCACTTCTCGCCGCCGGACTGGCGGTTCCCGCGGCGCAGGCCAAGGAAGGTGTCAAGATCGGCGTTCTGACCTGCCATGTCGAAGGCGGCGTCGGACTGATCCTCGGCTCCTCCAAGGGGGTCGAATGCGCCTATCAGCCCGCCAGCGGAAAACGCGCTGAACATTATGCGGGCCACATCACCAAGCTCGGCATCGACATCGGTGTCACCGGTGACACGGTCATCGTCTGGGCCGTTTTTGCTCCCGGCAAAATCAAGCGCGGTGCTCTCGAAGGCAGCTATGCCGGCGCTTCCGCCGAAGCTACGGTTATCGCGGGCCTCGGCGCGAATGTGCTGATTGGTGGTTTCGAACGCGCCGTCAACCTTCAGCCCGTCAGTGTCCAGGCGCAAACCGGACTGAATATCGCGGCCGGCATCGCGGGTCTCAAACTGGATTACGTCGGTAGCTGATCCGAATTCAAATGCGTGGCACCGGTGATCTACGCCCGGCCGGTGCCGGCATTGCCTATTTCGCGTCGATCTTCGCCGTGGGATTTGTCCTGGGCGCCATACGCACGGCATTCCTTCACACCGATGCGGACGACACCATCCGGCTGTTGGCGGTCATGGTGGAAATACCGGTGATGCTTGCCGTCGCATGGGCGGTCTGCGGCTGGCTGGTTCGGCATTTCGACATTCCGCCACATGCGGCCGCGCGTATCGTCATGGGCACCGTCGCCCTTGGGTTCCTGCTTGCTGCGGAATTCGTCCTCGGTATGGTCCTCACGGGTCAGAGCGTCAGCCATTATCTGCTCACATACCTCAAACCGAGTTTCGCCCTCGGTCTCGCGGCCCAATTCTGCTTCGCCGCGTTTCCGCTGGTCCGATTGGTCACCGAGCCTTTGCGTAGCCCTGCGCCGTGATATCCATCACCCCTTGAGTTTCGCCAGGCTCAGGGCCGGGTCCATGTCGCGGAAGCCCGTCAGCATGATGTAGAGAAAGCTTTTGAGTTTGGAGCGCAATGGCGGTGGCACGCCGGACTCTTCGCCCAGCAGGAAACGCCGGAGTGAGAAACGGCGCCCGGCGATCACCTCGGTGAGTGCTGGATCAAGTGCTGGCATCGTCAGCACGAAACGGTCTTCGCTCGGTTCGAGTGCGCTCCCCATCTGGTCATTTCTGACATACACCATGAGATCGGGCGCGATGTCCCGCGCCACATCGTCGGCATGCCTGGCCGACTCCGCGTCCCTGTCGACGAGAAACAGCACGATGAAGTGGTAACCGGCTCGGCGCGCCTCGGCCATGAAGCGGAGCGCCACCATCGCCTCGAAAAAATTCTCGCGCTGCGTGGCGGGAAGGTCGATCACATAATCGCGGCCCGGCGAGGCCAGGATCGTGTCGAACAATTTCATCCGACCGGGCATATGGTCGAAATCCACCAGCGCGGTGCGCCCGGGAAAATAGGCCCGCAACGGTCCTTCGGGGAAATCCGCGTCAATGACGAACGGATCGCGTCCATCAAGCATCAGATAGTCGATCAGCACCCTGGCCAGGAGGGTCTTGCCGTTGCGATGCCGGTCCGAGCAGACGATATGGATCAGGGGCGCGAGGGCCAAGATCCTGCGGCTTCCGCGGGGGCCGTGTTGTTTTGCTGCGGCGTCCGGTTTCCGCTCAGCAGATCCTGCACCATCTTGACGCGCGAGAATTCCTCATCGATCTCGGCGCACCACTTGCGCACATAGCCCCGGAGCACAAAGGAGAATTTCCCCGGCTGGCCGTCGGCACCGCGGTTCTCGATAAAATCCTTGTAGGTGACGCCGGAGAGATCGACCTGCTCATAGGCCATCTCGTTGAGCTTCGGGATGTCGATCTCCTGGGCCTTCGGGATTTGCGCGAAATATTTCTTGTGGGTCGTCTGGTCCCATTCGAAAAAGTTGGTTTCGTTGATGAAATTGCGCGTCACCACATACTGCACGCCCTGCATGTATTTGCTGATCTCCGCCATCTCGTCGAGCGACGTGATCGAGGGCCCGATGACATGAAAGAGGCCCAGGTTGAACATGCCGCCGCGCGCCGCCTCGAGCACCCCGATCCGTTCAAACAGATCGAGCGCATAGGTGAGGTTGCCGGCCTTGAGGTCGACCAATGTCAGCGGTACATTGGCGGTTTCCAGCGTATCCAGCAGTTTCATCTGGTGGGCCACGTTGGAGAGATCGATGACCTCGGTCGTGTTGGGGTAGAATCGGCGCAACGTGCCCCTTGGATTTTCCGTATCGAACGCCCGGGTCAGCACATTCTTGCGCACGAAGAAATCGAGCAGCGCGCGCGAAATCGTGGTCTTGCCGACGCCGCCTTTGTCCGCGCCCACGAGTAAGAGAGTTGGCTTCATTGATTTCCCCCGGTTTGGCCTCAACCTTGGCGAGGTGAATATCATGGCGGGGAGTTGGAGTACACCGCCGCCTTGCAACAATGACGAGTTACGCCCAGAATGATTCAAGTTTTAGGGATCGCCCATGACTTATATGATCGTCGGCATCGTCATCTTTGCCGGGCTGCATCTGTTCTCCATGCTGCTGCCGGCCCAGCGCGACGATTTGCGGCGGCGGTTTGGCGAACGGGCCTGGAAAGGCACCTTCGCCATCGGCTCGCTGGTGGGTCTGGCCTTCATGATACGGGGCTTCTTCGCCTCGCGCGCCGGGCCGGGCGCCGCCGACCTGCTCTACTACCCCGCGGACTGGACCAGGCACGTCACCATGACCCTGGTGCTGCTGGCCTTCATCTCGTTCGGTTCCATCCATGGCAAAAGCCATATCAAGCTCTGGCTGCGCAACCCGATGTCGATCGGCTTCGCGCTCTGGTCGTTCGGCCATCTGCTTTCCAATGGCAAGCGCGCCGCCGTTTACATGTTCGGCACGTTCTTCGTGATCGCGGTACTCGATATTATCCTCTCGACCGTTCGCGGAAATCGTCCGGTGTTTGAGCCCCGCATCCGCTCCGACATCATCGCGGTGGCCGTGGGCGTCGTGCTCTACCTCATCTTCCTGTTCGGCTTTCACCCCTACGTGCTCAATCTCCCGGTCGTGGAATGATTCTTCTGGCGCTGGGCGTTGTCGTGATGGCGGCGCTGCATCTTGTTCCCGCCATGCCCGTGCTCAAGGCTGGCACTGAGGCAATGGTGGGAGAACGCTTTTACGGCCCAGCCTTCGGCATCGCCTCGCTCGTCGCATTGGCCATCATCGTCTTTGGCTGGCGCATGGCGGATTTCGTTCCCCTGTACGATCCGCCATCCTGGGGTGCGCATGCGAATTTCCTGCTGACCTTTATCGGCTTCCTCTGCCTCGGCGTTTTTCTGTTCCGGGGCAACCTCCGCCAGAAACTGCGCTATCCCATGGGCCTCGCCGTCATTTTCTGGGCTGTGGGGCACCTTTTGGCCAACGGCGATCTCGCCAGCATAATCCTGTTCGGCGGCTTCCTGTTTTACGCCATCGTGCTCATTGTGATCGGCCTGGGGCAGGGGACCCGTCCATCCCCCGACATCCGCAAGGGCCACGACCTTCTGTCGTTGCTCGCCGGTACCGCCCTCTACGGCGTGATGACGCAGCTCCACCCCGTCCTGATCGGCGTTCCCATCCTCGTTCTGACCCGCTAGGATCACAGCCATGTCCGTCCACGCCGACCAGAAGCGCATCACCGCGCCAGAGATCGCCGCCCGCAAAGGTGGCGAGCCCATCGTCTCGCTTACCGCCTACCACGCCCACACCGCGGCCATCGCCGACAAATACGTGGATTTCCTGCTGGTCGGCGACAGTCTCGGCATGGTCATGCACGGCTTCGAATCGACGCTGCCCGTACCCCTCGATCTGATGATCATGCACGGCCGCGCCGTCATGCGGGGCGCCAGGCGGGCACTTGTCGTGGTCGACATGCCCTTCGGCTCCTACGAGGAAAGCCCGGCCCAGGCCTTTCACAACGCGGCGAAAGTCATCAAGGAAACCCAGTGCGGCGCCATCAAGCTGGAGGGCGGGCAGCGCATGGCGGAGACCATCCATTTCCTCAGCCAGCGCGGCATTCCCGTGATGGCCCATATCGGGCTCACGCCGCAATCGATCAACATTCTGGGTGGCTTCAAGACGCAAGGCCGCACGCGAGATCAATGGGCGGTGATCGAGGAGGATGCGCGCCTTGTCGCCGAAGCCGGCGCCTTTTCGGTCGTGCTCGAAGCCATCGCCGAACCCCTGGCGGCGAAGATCACCAAGGCTATCCCCATCCCAACGATCGGCATCGGCGCGTCGGCCGCCTGCGACGGCCAGATTCTGGTCATGGAAGATATGCTCGGCCTCTCGCCCAAAGTGCCGAAATTCGTGCGGGAATTTGGCGAAGTCGGCAAGGCCATCGAAAAGGCCATCGGCAGTTACGCGCAAGAAGTCCGAGCCCGCCGCTTTCCGGCGGCGGATAACACATATGCAGTGAAGGACTAGTCATCCACCCATTTGCGGATGAGATTGGAGCGCACCTTGTACAGCCGGTCGAGAATCGCGCGATCGGCCTTGGCGTCGCGCAGCGCCGCGGCGATAGTCTCGACATCGAACAGGATTTCGCGCTCTTCATGGGAACGAATATAGCTGCGCACCCAGCCAACCACAGCCAGCCTTTCGCCCCGCGTCACCGGTTCGACCCGGTGCAATGTCGTCGTCGGATAGAGCACCAGGCTTCCGGCCGGAAGCTTGACGTCCGTTTCGCCGTCATTGCCTTCGATGACCAGGGCGCCGCCCTCGTAAGCCGCAGGATCGGACAGGAACAGCGTGAATGAAAGATCGGCGCGTATGCCGCCCATCAAGGCGTCGTCCACATGGGTGCCGTAATGCATGCCCGGCCCGTAGCGTGACAGCAGAAGCTTGACCAGTTGCTTGGGCATGGCGGCGGTTTTGAACACCGGAAGGGCGAGAAGCGTTTTCGCAACCATGCCGACAACGGGATCGGCGGTTTCAGGCCGCGCCTGCTCATTGCGTTTGACCGTGCGGGCATGCCAGCCCGCCGTTTTGCGGCCATCCTCGAACGCCCCGGGATCGGCCGCCAATTGTTCCAAAAGCGCCTGCAGGGCCTTGGAGTCAAATACCTCATGAATGTATAGAATCATTCTAACTCCTTGGTATTTAGACCTATTCTAAATCCGACTAATCCAATCGGATTTGCAATGATGGCATTACCATGATAAAACAGCGCGATCAATTTGCGATGAAGAAGGGATACGGCATGACGAAGCGGATGAGGTTTTGGACGGGTCTCGGGGCCGCGGCATTGTCGGGCGCCGTGGCGGGGGAGTCCGCGGCATTTGACATCGCGGCCCATCATCTGTCCGGCAAACCGATAACGCTGGCGCAGGCCAGCGGCGAAGGGGGTGAAGGTGGTGAAAGCGGTGGAGGCAGCGGGGTAAAGGAAGTGGGCCACATATCCTACTTGACCAACCTTGGCTTGGTCGAAGGTCACATGCGCGCCGGAATCGAGCTTTACAAGAAGGGCGACAGCAGCGCTGCCAGGACTCACATGAAGCACCCGGCCGACGAACTCTATGCCGATCTCAAACCGCAATTCGAATCGATGAAAATCGCTGGCTTCGACGCCGAGCTTGAGGCCGTGGCGAAGGCTGTGGAAAATGCGGCGCCGGAGGCGGCGATTGACGCGTCATTCGTCCGGTTGCAGGCTGCCATAGCCAAGGCGCGGGGCAGCGTATCGGCGCACGATACGGCTGAGACGGTGGAGCACCTTGTGCGCAAGGCGGCGGATGAATACGCGATCGGCGTGAAGGACGGCAAGGTGAATGATCCCCACGAGTATCAGGACGCCTGGGGCTTTGTTCAAGCGGCCAGGTCCGCGATGGCCGCGATGCCCGACGATCAGCGCCAGAAAAATGCGCCAGCCCTTGCCGAAATCGAGGCCGAGCTGGAACGGGTTCAGGTTCTGTGGCCGGACATCACCGGCGCAACGCCCGTCACCGGCGATACCACGCTGCTTGCGGCGGCTGCCTCGCGCATTGAATTGGCGATACAATCGATTAAGTGATCGCGCTCCCAGCCCATGCTCAATCGCCGAAAATTCCTTGCCGCCGGTCTGATCTTCGTTCCGCGCTTCGTGCGCGCCGAAACGGCGGAAGACGGTTTCCGTGTCATTCGTGCCCGCGACACGCAGATCCAGCTTCTCGAGGCAGGCTCGCCGCCGACGCGCACCTGGGGCTTCAGCGAAAACGTCATCCGCTGCCGCCAGGGCGAGCTTCTCAAGCTCCGCTTCATCAACGAACTCGACCGCGACATCTGGCTGCACTGGTTCGGCGTCCGCGGTCCCTCCGGCCTGATGACGCTGCAGCTCAAGCCCGGCCCCGAAAACGCCGTGGACTGCGCTTTCACCCCGCCCGATGCCGGCACCTTCTGGTTCGGTCCCCTGACCGATGCGTCGCGGCAGCGTGACATGGGATTGACCGGCCTGCTCATCGTCGAGGAACGAGAGCCGCTTCCTCCGCTGGACGATATCGCGCTGGTGCTCGA